>JAGDXB010000049.1:0-2225 GCA_023256215.1 Vulcanisaeta sp.
TTCAAAGAAACTAGGGATTAATCGCTTCGTAATTGTACGCAAAGGCATCAAGGCCTACATGGGTAATTACATAAGCGTTGATGTAAACTCAATAACCACGAGAGAGCCTCAACGACTAATACTTGATCACTCTTCAGCGATTTATATAAAGGGGCGTAGGGTTTGTCTTCTCGATGATGATTTAATGGGAAATACCATGAAAGCTTTAGAAAAACTTATGGGTATTGCCAACGCCGATGCTGCTTGTAAGGCGGCTATATGGATTGAGGGCCCGTGGGTTGATGAACGTAAGTTTCAGTACGTAGATGAACTACCCATATTTATTGAGTAATGAATATTAGAAATACGGCGAATTCGATAGTTACCTCATAACGGTAATATTAATAAATAAGTTATTAATTATTAATAACTTGGTGATTATATGTTTGAGGCGAGTAGGTATGATTCGTGGTTCCTCAGCAATCAGTATGTCCTTGAGTCGGAGGTATTGCTGATCAAGTACATGCTCGAGCCTAGCCCCGGTAAGGCCTTGAGCGTTGGTTGTGGCTCTGGGCTGTTCGAATTCATACTAAGGACTAGGTATGGTATTAAGATTGAGGATTGCGTTGAGCCAAGTCCTGACATGGCCAAGGTTGCCGAGGCAAGGGGTTTAAGGGTCAAGATTGGCGTTGCCGAGAACTTGCCCTTCTCTGATGGTGAATTTGACACGGTGCTACTGAATGGCGTCCTTGACTACGTCACTGATGATTTTAAAGCGGTTAAAGAGGCGTATAGGGTTCTTAAACCTGGCGGTCACATAATTGTTGCTGACGTGATTGCCGAGGGTTCGTATGGGCTACTTTATAAGTTAGCTGAGGCGTTGGGTAGTTGGGATAACCCATACATTGCCAGGGTTAAACCTCCCAATCCATATCCCATTGAGCATGTAAGACAGGCCAGGTGGCATACCGTTGAGGAGATAATGAATTTACTAAAGAATGCGGGGTTCGTGATAGTTAAGGTAGCCCAGACATTGACGAAGCATCCCAGGTACTCAAATGAAGCAATTGAATACCCAATCGATGGTTATGACAGGGGTGATTACGTAGCATTTAAAGGATGGAAACCCTACTAAATAATTAAATAAAAATTGTTTCATATTACAATGTCTCACACTTGATTATTCAGGTGGAATCTCCATGTATACCAACCTTAACGGTATGCCTTGCCTACTTCTAATATAATCTGTTACTATGAATATTATTAGACCAATTACGAATATTGCTGACGACTCTGCGAGTAATTGAAGTGGGTTGCCGCTGATGAATAGGTAATACTGTGGCTGGGTTAGCCAGTAATATGCAAATATTGACAGAACTGCTAGGTATATAACGTCTAAAGCAATTAAGGCCTTCCTATCCACGCCCAACTTCGTAATACCTCTCACATGCATTATTAATGCCAGTAGTATTGATGCAATGAAGGTGAAAATTAATAATATTAATGCATCTAAATCTATGGCATAGAGTAAGGCTGAGCTGAAGGGAGTTAGGATTAGTATGTACATTAAAGCCACGGTAATCACTAAATCAACTAAGTGGGCCACGACAGGCGAGTGCGTCCTTAGACTCACGTATGAGAGAGCACGTGGTAAGGCCCTGTCCATCGAGAATGCCAGTAGGTACCTAGATACCTGGATTATCACGCCAGTTACTGGGGCTATGTACCAAAGCACTGAGGAGTAAGCCAATGCGATGGATAGTGGCGTATGCAATAGTGCCAAGTCCACGGCTGGGTTAATTAATAGGAAGCCGTTATCCACACCATTAGCATTCATATAACCTGCACCTACGTAAAAGCTTAAGCCAAAGCCCTTCAGGAATGCTACGATGAATATTGTGAAGAATAGCCCACCCAGCACAAACATGCTAATAACACCAAGCAATGCTGTTAACTTGTCTCTCCTGATCTCACTGCCTATGGTTACTGGGTAATTCACATACGCCCAAACCGCCGTTGTGAAGGCAACCATACCGAATAACCCATACAATCCTCCGGTTACTGATACCTTACTTGCCTCACTTACGGTCTCAATATACGCCGACCCAAGCACCCCTTCGATAAAACTCCTCGGTAGTGATAACACGTATATTGCGGATGCCATGAATGTCGCCAGGGCTATTAGGGATATGGCTGCGAACCTCGTTCGGCCCGCTCTAGCTGATACTATGTTAACCAGTATCAAC
>JAGDXB010000049.1:2235-4086 GCA_023256215.1 Vulcanisaeta sp.
CACGGTAATCAGTACAACCGCCATTATGAATTCATACCTAGGATTAAGTACCACGTTTGCCAGTGGGTTATTGAGTACTTGCATTACCATACCTAACTGGGCTATTGCGAAGTATACAAGGACAGCATCATAAAGCATCTCACCCACTGTGAAGTTGAACCACGCCGCAAAGCCTATCGGTGGGTTTAACCTGGAGAAATAGACGTAATCACCGGCTGCGCCATATAGGTAGAGCCCCGCGAGGTATACAAACGGTATTATTAAGAAGCCGTTGTAGCCCATACTCATTAATAATAGCTTGTATGGCCCAACCTCTCTAACAAGGCCCGTGCTCTCCCTAACGAAGAGGTTCATATCTCAACACCGCCTAGAAAGGCCTCGATGGCATCACCGATCTTCACATGATAGCCTAATTCATTGAGTGCCTTTGCCAGGGCCGTTATGGCGTTGGTCATTATGTTTATCGAAGCCGTGTATCCCATATGACCAATTCTGAGTACTTTACCCTTCAATGGCCCCCATGAACCCGCTATAAAGACTCCAAACCTTCGCGCAGTCTCGATGATCTTCACGTCACTTAACCCATTGGGCGTGTAAAATGCTGTGACTGTTGGGCTTGAATACTCCTCCGATTTTGGGACTAACCTAAGGCCCATGGCCTCGACAGCCCTAACGACACCACGCGCTATAGCCCTGTGTCTTCTATAGACGTTTGTCAAGCCCTCCTCGTAAATCATCCTTAATGATTCCAGCAAACCATTGATCAAGGGCTCGCTGTGAGTATACGGGAACTCCATTTTCTCAACAACGCCCCTCCAAAGCCTAATGTTTAGGTAAAAGCCCCTGTAATTAACCTTCTCCATCGCATCCCAAGCCTCGTCACTAATGGCAAGTATTGTCAAGCCAGCCGGTAAGTTAAGCACCTTCTGACTACCACCAATGAGTATGTCTACGCCCCACTTAACATCGATTTCTACACCTCCTATTGAGGACACAGCATCTACCACGAGTAATTTACCCTCAGACTTAACGGCACTTGCCAACCCCCTTAGATCATTCAATGTACCGCTTGGGGTTTCGCAGTGTACCATCGTGACCACCCTGGCATCCCTAGCCTCATTCCTTAAGAATGAGACCACTTTGTCTGGGTCAAGTATTGTTGAATAATCAACCCTATGCAGTATAGGCACTCCACCATAAGCCGATACTAGGTCCGCAAAAGCATCGCCAAAAACACCATTACTAAGTACAGCTACTTTGTCTCCACCTCTCACAAGGTTTGCAACAGCAGCCTCGAGACCGCTCATGGCCTCACCAACCCATATAATCATGTTATCCCTCTTAGCATTAACCATGTTTGCGAGCATCGACCTAGCCTCGTCATAACGCTTAAAGAATTCTGGGTCTAAGTCTGGGTTTGTTGTT
This sequence comes from Vulcanisaeta sp., assembly GCA_023256215.1. Taxonomy (GTDB): domain Archaea; phylum Thermoproteota; class Thermoprotei; order Thermoproteales; family Thermocladiaceae; genus Vulcanisaeta. The sequence goes on from JAGDXB010000049.1 coordinate 3,661, forward strand.
CTCCTTGCCATTGCAAGCAATATTCTGTGGGGTACCTCCGTGGGCCCTGGAGTTGCTATTAACGTATCAACCACAAACATTAAACCGCATCATCAAGGACTGACTATTATATCTTATTAAACGTTTAATAGGAACAAACCCTGCGCCTTAAATTTACGTGGCAATCTAATGAACAACATTAGTGACCAAAACTACTCGCTACGTCACTGGCTAACCTTACAATATCCTCAATGTACTCCACATCCTCCCTAACCTGCCTAGGCTTTAGCCTAGCCTCATGAAATCCCTCTACGTGTAAAAACCACGCACGTCCCCACCATAGTCTAATCTCTTTTCTATCTAGTTTCGTGCTTATCGAATCGACCGCATCGAATAGCAATTGTGCGGTACACCTATCCTGAGTCTCAGCTGTTTTTGCCTCATCAA
>JAGDXB010000073.1 GCA_023256215.1 Vulcanisaeta sp.
ATATAAATTAGAATGCTCCTCTTAGCTCATTAATAATATCATTAATTGTTTTACCCATTCGTGTTACCCAATAGGTAGTGGTTGATGTGCCTATTAATTCTCCATCTCTATTTCTCAACTCAACACCTATCAATGACAGTGGCTCCTTCATATGCATAATCCTCGCCTTAGCAAATAGCACACCCTCAGTTATTGGTTTTAGGTATTTCACGGTTAAGTCTATGGTTACTGCCAATACGTACTCAGGATAGTAATGACTTATTACGGCAACCCAAGCTATAGCATCAGCTAAGGCTGCATGTACTCCGCCATGCACAGTACCAAGTATTTGTAGATGCTTGCCCTCAATGTTTATGAACCCAACCGCGCAGTCTTTACCTACATCCTTGACCTTAATACCTATGAGCCCCCAGTATGGGCTTAATTTCTCAATTACCTTCATGGCCGCCAGTAACTCCTCATTAATGGCCTCACAGCTTAGTTCCTGCATTATTAATGGTATTGTGATCATGAACTTTAAGCATTAGCCCATGAGTAACCACTTCCAGAGCGGTGTTATTTTGACCTTGAGACCCTCAATCGTTGTCTCATCCTCCAGATCCCAACTAATTATCCTGGCAATTCCACGCCCAAGCACCTCACTGGCTTTGATTAATGCCCTAAATTCCCTCTTGTCAATCTCGTCCCTTGCGGATGCATAGGTGACCTGGATGTATTCCCTGGGCTCTTGATGAACCACGAAGTCCACCTCGTAGTCATTAACTTTCAGGTAATTATAGCTGAGTCCTCTCCTCATTAGTTCTATGGCGACCGCACTCTCCATCATAGGTCCAATAGACTTTCTCCTGAAGTACGCGGTGTCTATTGGATACACCTTCCTTGGTTGCTGAAGCACCTCCCTGCTTGAGAACCCGAACTTTCGAATAAGCACTACGTAATAAGATTCCTCTAGGTACTTAAGGTAATTATTGAGAGTCTTCTTACTCTTACTAATACCGAGACTTTTAAAGTAGTTGCTTAACTTAGTCACCGAGACATAATTGCCGAAATTATCCTCAATGACCTCCAGAAAGGTCTCGAAGAACGCCACATCCCTAATCCTATACCTCTCGATGATGTCTCTATAAATAATTGTTTGCCTATACGTCCTAATTAAGTCACCGGCCATTTCAGGCCTAAGCACAACCTCAGGTAGGGAACCGTTGAATACGTAATCCCTTAAATGGCTAAGTAATTTACCGTGTCTCTCGGGTACATTCAAGAACCTCTGTCCAAAACCCCTAACCCTGAGAAATTCCTTAAAGGAGAATGGTAGAATCAGCCTGTCAATATAACGACCCCTCAACTCCGTAGCCACCTCATCAGCCCTTAATTTTGATGATGAGCCGCTGAGCACTACGAGATACCTGCCCTTATCAAGCAATGTTCTTACCCAACGACCCCACTCAGGTAAGTTTTGAATCTCATCGAGTAATAGTAATATCTTGCCATTATACTCACGCGCCTCCTCATTAACAACCTTTAAAAACACGCTAAAGTCCGTTGGCTTAAGAACACTTAACCTAATGTCCTCAAAATTAATATAGAGAATACTTGACCTAGGCCAGCCTTTACCCATTAAGTCTTGGGTAATCCAATACATGAAGTAGGTCTTACCGGCTCTACGGGGTCCAACTAGCGCTAGGGCTAAACCTTCGGGCAATGAGTATGGAATATCCCTAGGTATAACTTTAGGCAGGTCATAGGCAAACCACTCCTCAATAACCTCCCTAAGCACATTCTCGATGCTCATGCAGGAAATCCAGTATTAATAGGAAACAGTTTAATTATAAATCTGTTTCCTAAAGGAAACAATGTTTATGAGAATTATATAAATGTTTATGGAAATTTAATTAAATAAATATGTTTGCTATATTACAATTTAATTATTTTTTGTTTTTAAATATTTATCTAGGCATTCTCTATTTATAGTTATCTTCCTATTTATCCATGCCCTCTCAGTTATCTTTATCGGCTGTATCATCTCATTAATCACGGTAAGTGGGTCGTAATCTCTACTCAGGACTATGCATCTACCTCTCCCTAGGCATTCTCTAGCTGCTTTTACCTCGGCTGGTTCGTCCTCGGCTAATATATAGTCAAGACTAAGTTCCCTTAGCCACTTAATCCTTGACTCAGCCACTGCCCTGTGCTCAGGCCTTGAGTAGTCGATCACGAATATCACGCTTGGCCTTAGATAGTCGTAATCTATGGCGAGTCTAACATTCACTAGGAATGTTCTTGGGTCTTTAACGCCGTAGGTTATACTTGCTAGGTCGATCATTAGGTAGTCATACTTATCATTGACCAGGTCTGGAAGTGCCCCGCGCTCAATCTCAGTGATGCACCTTGAGTATATCCTCCTTAACCTTGGGTCCATTAACTACTCCGTTACTTTTGTGGGTATTTTATAAAATAAATAACTAAAGTTTAAGGAAGACCTTACTCTCTCATTATTTCATCCATGTAGGGCTTCAGGGCATTAATTACGGCGTAAAACGCCTCTGGGTTTAGGATCGCGTTTATGTTCACAGCCTTATCAATGGGCCAACCCATTAACACCTTCTTAATAGGTACTTCAAGTTTCTTATAGTTTCTCGTCATTGGTATGTCTGGGACCTGTATTATGTAGTCAGCGATATAGTACGGCCCTAACTGACTCCTTAAGGCATCATTAATCTTCCTCTTTAACTCCTCAGTTAATTGCAGGCCCGGTCTCAGGACCACGAAGAGTACTAACTTGTTCTTCACATCAACAGCTAAGCTACCCACGACCTCAGGTAGGGATTCGACGACCTTGTATATGTCGAGAGTCCCAATCCTAATTCCCTTCCTCTTTATTGTTGAGTCTGAACGCCCACTAATTATTATTGATCCTCTATCCGTTATCATCGCCCAATCACCATGCCTCCAAATTCCAGGAAACATACTGAAATAGCTCTCCATGTACCATTTATAGTCTGGGTCGTTCCAGAAGTAAACGGGCATTGAGGGCATGGGTTTCTCAATCACCAGTTCACCAACCTCATTAACCACGGGCTTACCCTCCTCATTATACACATTGACCGCAGCACCCAACCACCTACACTGCATCTCGCCCTCCCAAACAGGGAGTATTGGGCAACCGCCAACGAATGCTGAGACAACGTCGGTACCTCCACTGATCGGTGCTAGCCAAACGTCCTCCTTAACCTTAGTGTAAACCCACTCAAAGCCCTGTGGCGAAAGTGGTGCAGCGGTCGACCCAACCTCCCTGAGAGACTTAAGATTGAATTGTTTACCAGGCTCTAGCGTTGTCTTCATTGCTGCATGTATATACGGCGCACTAAGCCCAAGTATTGTTAAGCCCTCTTTTTCCGTAATTTCCCAATATGGCTCGAAATTCCTAAAGGTTGGGTCACCGTCATAGAATAGTATCGTCGTTCCAAAGAGCAGGGCATCCACAGTGAAGTTCCACATCATCCACGATGGCGTAGTATACCACGTAAACTTATCATTGGGTTTATAATCCATGTGAAGACCAACCTTATAGGCCTCAAGGAGGACACCACCGTGGCTATGCACCACTGGTTTTGGTATCCCAGTAGTACCTGACGTAAATAATACCCAGAGTGGTTCATTGAATTCCACAGGTTCGAAGGATAGACCTAAACCCTTAGTACTCGTAACATCTCTCCAATCATGGACAGGCCTATCTAACTTAAGTTCCACGGAATTTCTCATGTTTGGTATGACCACGACCCTCTCTATACTCTGTACCGAATCTACTATCTGCTTGATATCACCATACTTATCGAAGGTTCTACCCCTATACGGATAACCGTCAACGGCTATTAATACCTTGGGCTGTAGCAGGTTGAATCTATCAATCGCGGCCCTAGGAGCCAACTCAGCACCAACACCAACCCAAATAGCCCCAATACTCGCTGTGGCCAGCAAAGCCACCACGGCCTCCGGGACTTGACTAACATAGGCAGCAACCCTATCACCTCTACCAACACCAACACTCC
>JAGDXB010000110.1 GCA_023256215.1 Vulcanisaeta sp.
CATTACCAATGGTTATTAAGGTTAAGGAGCCTAGGGGTACGCTTGCCGAGGATATTATTTACCACGCTAAGGCGTTAATCACGGGGTTCAAGGAGGCCATAGAACCCAATAGGTTGACGATACAATACCCACGAGAAATAAGGTGGGTACCTGAGCGTTTTAGGGGTTGGATAATGCTCGATATTAAGAAGTGCATAAGCTGTTTCCAGTGTGCGTGGGCTTGCCCGGTGAATGCTATTCAGATGTATAGGGCTCCTAATGGTAAGTGGTATCCTGGTATTAGGTATACGGAGTGCATATTGTGCCACTTCTGTGTTGATGCTTGTCCAGTGGGTGCCCTAATACCAACGCCTATTCACGATATTGCCTATGTTGATTTTGATGAGGTTAAGTTTAAGCCTGAGGATATGTCTAGACCGCCTGAGTATGTTTATGATGAGTCTGAGAGGGTTATTAAGTATGAGATTAAGGATGGTAGGTTGTTGAAGGTTGTCTTGCCTAAGGACGAGATTAAGAGGAGACTTAAGGAGTTGGATGAGGTTATTGAGAAGTCCGGTGGTGCCCCTGCGGCTGAGTCCACATCTTGATTTCATTCATTATTAAATATTAAATAAGTAATATTAAGGTGGGATAATAGGTTAATAGTGGTGTCTTTGTGCTATGGCGATGAGTATTAGGGCTGGGGTTGGTTTGAAGATTCCTCGATTTCCAAGTGTCATTAGTGGTGGTATTAGGATTCTTAGTGAGTCGAATTTTGACTTTGGCGTTCAGCTGGATAGGGCTAAGCTTCTTAAGCTCATTGCCTTTGGTATAGTTAGCCCTACGGAGTTGTTTAGGAGGGCGGGTATACCCAGGACACGTGTTTTTAGGTACCTAAGTGGTTTGGTTAGGCGTGGCTGGTTAATTAGGAAGGACGGTGGTTATTACCTAGCTGCCACAATATTCCTTGTCTATAGGGTTAGGGAGTTGGATGATTATGTGGTTCTTGAGGTTCTTAATGATAAGGGTGCCATTGTTGATCAAAGGGCTGGTTTGGTTATTATTAATGGTAAGGAGTCACCGAGGGCATGCCCCAGATGCCCACTTCTTCAGGAGTGTACGAGCAATATTAAGAGTATTAGCAAGTCCCTAGGTATTACGATAAAGTCCGTGGCACCTGCCGATGCCTATCTCGAGTTAATTAGTACAATAATTAATGAGGGTTTAGTCAAGATGCTCCTAAATGATTATATAGATATTCACGTAAATAATAATGAATCGGTTTGATGCTTCGCTTCTTCTCAATTCGATTTTAACGTATATATTGCTTAATTAATTTAACAACCTCAGTGGGTGTCCTAGCCACGGGCACGTTGACTTCCTGGAACGCCTTCACCTTACTTTCGTACGAACCCATGCCCATGCTAACAATGGCACCAGCATGCCCCATCCTCTTACCTGGCGGCGCTGTCCTACCTGATATATAGGCTACCACAGGCTTCGTAACCTTACCGGAACCTATGTACTGGGCTAGCCTCTCCTCCATAGTTCCGCCTATCTCGCCAATGACAACTATGTACTTCGTCTCTGGGTCCTCCTCGAACATCTTAACGACCTCAAGCATGTCCGTACCAATTATCGGGTCTCCACCAATGCCAACGACCGTTGACTGTCCAATACCTGCCTGGGTTAGGTGGTAGGATATTTCGTATGTTAACGTTCCACTTCTGGACACAATACCTACAGGACCTGACTTGGTGTATATGTGGTTTGGCAATATGCCGACCTTAGACCTTAATGGGCTGACAACACCTGGGCAATTTGGTCCTATTATGGTTACTCCCTTCCTCTTGGCGTAGTTCACGAACCTTAATGCATCATGTATTGGTATGTGCTCTGTGATTATTACAATAAGCTTAATGCCGGCATCTATTGCCTCATAGACTGAGTCAGCTGCGAATTGCGCCGGTACGAATATTATTGATGTGTTTATATCGGGGAATTTCCTTAATGCGTCCTCAACAGTATCGAATACAGGTACGCCCTGCACTGTCTGTCCTCCCTTACCTGGCGTTACACCAGCGAGTATCTTTGTACCGTATTGAAGCATGTACTGTGTGTGCCTTGATCCCTCACGCCCCGTTATTCCCTGGACAAGGACCCTTGTATTCTCATTAACGAGTATCGCCATCCCACATCACCCCCTTAAAGTCCTTGAAAGTGCATCCATTGCCTCCTCAGCAGTTTCATAGGTTTTAAGTCCTATCTCAGCCAGTATCCTCTTGCCCTCCTCCTCGTTTGTACCCTTCAACCTAATGAATATTGGCTTATTTGTCTTGACCTCATTCAAAGCCTCAACAACACCCTTAGCCACCTCATCACACCTGGTTATCCCTCCAAATATGTTTATCAACACGGCCTTTATTCTATCATCGGTGAGAAGCATCTTCAATCCCTCTCTAACGGAATCCTTACTTGCACCACCACCAACATCAAGGAAGTCGGCTGGTTCATGACCAAATTCCTTAACCAAGTCCATCGTCGCCATGGTTAAGCCAGCACCATTCGCCATTATGCCCACGTACCCCATTAACTCAACATAGTGAAGCCCATACTTCCTAGCCTCCAGCTCCTCCTGTGTATAGTCACTATCCTCAATACTAATGTCTGGGTGCCTATACAGTGAGTTGTCATCGATCATTACCTTAACGTCCAGAGCCACCAACTGCCCATCCGATGTTAATGCCAATGGATTTATCTCAACAAGTTCGGCGTCATACTTCGTAAATACCTCATACATAGCCTTAGCCACGGTTACGAAATCCTGAGCCGCAGAGCCCTCTAGACCGAGCTTCTGAGCAACGCCTCTGATCATGTAATCTCTCAACCCCTCATAATCATCTATGTAGAGCCTAATTATCTTCTCAGGGCTTCTCCTGGCAACCTCCTCGATATCAATACCACCTTCAGTGGAGGCCAGCATTAGGTAACCCCTGTTCTCCCTATCCAGTGTTATCGATACGTAGAGCTCCTTGGCAACATTAACACCCTCCTCAAAAAGAACCTTCCTAATCGGATAGTCCTGAATAACCTTACCGAGGTAATCCTTAGCCGCATTTTCGGCATCCTTGATAGTATCAACCCTCCTAACAAGCCCCATCTTAGCCCTACCAGCAAAGGGCACCTGGGCCTTAGCGAAAAGTGGAAACTTCAATGTATTAAGTACATCAATATCATCGACACTCGTTATCACTGCACCTCTCGGTATTTTAACACCGTACTTATTCAGTAATTCCTTACCTTTATATTCAAGGAGTCTCACGGGAAGACATTAAGAATAACCGGCATTTAAGTATTTACATACTATAAATTATTGATCCTCAGGAATCTGCGGAATCCATCATCAACTTCATCCTTACTTGGAACCTGTATTATAATCGATATACCTGGCATCGACAATGCGGCCCTACGTGCGGAATTTAAGTCGGGAAATTCCTTTACATCGTTTTCACGTATCAGCAGTATCTTACCGCCATACCTATCGACATCCATGTACTTGGCTATTAACGATTTAATACGATCCTCTAATTTCTTATTCTTCATAATGCTATATAATGGTATGGAGAAATACTTATTTTTAAATGCTTCTTAAATTATGTGTGGTAACGCTCAATGAATTAATTAAGGAATTGAAAGTAAATGAAGTATTATCATCACTAATAACGGCCTATAGATCCAGGGACATTAATTACCTATCATCAGCGATCGAGCTTATACACGAGGAATTTACATACACCGTGTCTGAAAGTGAGGAATTAACTGGCGATTTATTAAGAAGGGTCTCAATACTCCATGCACTTTACTGTATTGGGCTTGGTCTAATTAAGGTACTTAAGAGCGAATCACCGGGTGTAGAGCCATTGAAGGTTTTAGACGAGGCATTCATGTATAATGATATGACTAGTCTTACTCAGTCATTAATTTCAGCAGTTATGCTAGCCTTAAGTGGTAATTACTCCTGGTTAAATGACATGACTAACGTATTAAGAGAAAGGAAGGGCTCTCAACCACTTGTGGAGGGTATTGTCAGTTCATTCCTCGACATGATGAATGCGTTTCGGTCTATGATTTCCTCTTAATGATTACTAGGTTTTTACCTTCAACCTTCCTAACCTCAACCAAGCCAAGACTTTCAAGCCTCTTAACACTCCTCCATACGGTAGTTCTTGGAATACCTAAATCTTTCGATATATCGCTCTCATACGCAGAACCACCCTTGGACTTTATGTACTTTAGGATGGCCATTTCATATTCGTTAAGGCCGTATTCTAAGCCAAGGTATTTCTGCTTTCCAAGTGCTCTTCCCCTTAAGGCTATTGCCGTTACTGGTATGATTATTATAATAGCGATTATTACAGCTAGAGTTACGAACCAGATAGGGTGCGTCTTACGTGATGTATTAGATGGCGTTGTAGTTGTAATTGTAGTTTCCGTCTGTGCGCCCGTTGTGGTGTAGAGTATTGTGCCGGGTCCACCTGCAGTTATTACAAGCTCTTTATTTACCATTGTCATATTTATTATCGATAATGTTATATTATATATTAATACATCGTTAGGTACTACCAATTCTATGGTTTCGTTATTAATTACGTTTATTTCAACGAAATTATTCATTACCTGGATCTTAGGTATATACGTTATTGATACATTGGCTGTACCAAATATGGGTATTATTATGTATGTATTATTAACTATGCCAGGTGTTGGTGTGTTATTCACGTAAATTAATACGTAGGATTGAGGTAATGCGGGTAATGCTAATGTTACGAAGCCCCCTGATAGCGTTGTATTAAGACTTATTATTGGCGTTCCATTGCTAAATATCGTTATTACCCATATTAACAGTGGTATTAACATTTTTACTGCTTGCTAATTTTTAGCTGTTTAAAAAAGGTTTCATAAAGTACCTAATTCCCAACCACTGATGTACCTTCTCTGCTCCTCAGTTAGTTGATCAATCCTTATGCCCATCGTCTCAAGCTTGAGCCTTGCAACCTCCATATCAAGCTCGTCAGGCAACTTATGAACGCCCAGTGGTATCTTACCCCTATTCTTAACAATGTACTCCACAGCAAGGGCTTGATTGCTAAAGGACATATCCATGACCTCGCTTGGATGACCCTCAGCGGCTACCAAATTGACTAACCTACCCTCAGCCAGTAAGTAAACTCTTTTGCCATTGGGTAGTTTGTACTCAACAACGTAATTCCTAATGGGTCTCTTCTCAACGGCAACTCTCTCCAAGCCGGCGACATCAACTTCTACATTGAAATGACCAGCATTAGCAAGTAGGGCTCCATCCCTCATCTTAAGAATGTGGTCTAGGGTTATTACGTTAATATCGCCAGTAGCCGTTATGAAGATATCGCCTATCTCCGCAGCCTCACTCATAGGCATTACCTCAAACCCATCAAAAACAGCCTCAAGCGCCCTAACTGGGTTTGTCTCGGTTACAATTACCCTACGGGCACCAAGCCCCTTTGCCCTCATTGCTATTCCACGACCAACCCAACCATATCCAGCAACCACAACGACCTTACCGGCCACCAATATGTTCGTGGCCCTTAAAATGCCATCCCATGTCGATTGGCCAGTACCGTACCTATTATCAAAGAGATACTTTGTGTATGAATCGTTAACCGCTATTATTGGATACTTAAGCGTTCCCTCTTTAGCCATAGCCCTCAATCTAATAACACCCGTTGTTGTTTCCTCAGTACCACCATACACATTACTTATTAACTTAATGAAGTCCCTATTACCGGCCGTCTCCACCGCATAGTTAACGTCATTACCCTTAGCGCCAATGGCGAGTTTATGGAATGTCACTGTTAGGTCTGCGCCGTCATCCATTGTGATCGTTGGTTCATGAGAAATAGCAAAGCCTATGGCGTTATAATACTCTCTCTCATTCATACCCCTCCACGCATAAACATTGACGCCCTCTTCAGCAAGCGCTGCCGCTACCTCGTCCTGCGTTGATAATGGGTTTGATGGAACTAAGGTTACTGATGCGCCGCCGGCCACCAATGTCCTAACAAGTACAGCCGTTTCCTTAGTTACATGTAGGCTTGCGGATATCCTAATACCCTCAAGAGGCCTTTCCTTGCTGAACCTTTCCCTTATCTTTAGGAGAACAGGCATGTGCCTTTCTGCCCACTCAATCAGTAGACGCCCTCTATCTGCCAATGATATGTCCTTTACCTTATAAGGCATCTAGGTCAAACCGAGGATTGGGTGTAGGTATTAAAGCTTTTAGTAGTTTCGTTTTAACCATAAATTATATTCTCTGACTGCTTGTCAAAGATCTTTATCTTAGATGTCCTAAAGTAAATGTTTACCGCATCACCTAAACTGAAACTCGTTGAGGAGACCACCTTGATCTCCGTATTCTGGAGCTTAACCATAACATTGAACTTACCACCTGCAAACTCCGAGATCTCAACAATGCCCTTACCGACATACGCCAGGTCATTATTGCTTAATTGAGCTTCCTTAGTGAGTACTATATCCTCGGGCCTAATCCCAAGTATTACATTCTGAGAATTGGCAATGCCCTGGATATTCGATGGTAATTGCAATTTTACATCACCACCATCAAAGTACATCTCATTACCTTTACCCACTATCGATCCCTCAAACAGGTTTATATCGCCTATGAAGTTTGCAACGAATACGTTGGCCGGCCTATCATAGATTTCATTAGGCAGCCCTATCTGCTGAATAACACCTCTTCTCAATACTGCTATTCTGTCGGCTAGGGTTAGTGCATCTGCTGGATCATGCGTAACTAAGATCGTTGTTATGCCCAGTTTTCTCTGGATATCCTTCACGAAGGCTCTTGCGGTGACCCTAATCCTCGCATCAAGGTTACTGAATGGCTCATCCATTAATAGGACCTGGGGCTCCTTAACCAACGCCCTTGCAATAGCTACTCTTTGCTGCTGACCGCCAGATAACTGCCTTGGATACCTATCAAGGGTTTCCGCAATCCCTAAAACCTCGGCTATCTCCTTAACCTTCTTCTCAATCTCATCCTTAGGAAGTTTCTTAATCCTTAATGGGAAGGCTATATTGTCGAAAACCTTCATGTGAGGATAAAGCGCCCAGTTCTGGAATACCATACCGACGTTCCTATCCTTAGGTGGAACAAAGACGCCCTTCTTCGGAGAAGCCACTAGGTTATCCCCAATCCAAACCTCACCGTCTGTTGGTTCCTCAAGACCGGCGACAACCCTCAATAACGTTGTTTTTCCGTGGCCCGAGGGACCCATTACGACCATGAATTCGCCAGACTTAACCTCAAGCTCGACCTTGTCAAGTGCCACTACGTTTTTCCCGAAGATCTTCGTGACCTCGTGAAGGTATACCCTAACCATGCTTAATACATTTCCTGTTAATTAAAAAATTAAATTTTTCTAACATAATTGGTATAATCATAATAGTGGGTAAACCCTAATTAAGATCCCTAAATTTAACCGTGCTCAGGTTATGAAATGGTCAAGGCAGTAATATTAAATTACTACCATAGGCTTCGGAGGTTGTATGGGCGTAAGTCCCATGAGTAAACGATTTGAGCATGCAGCTAAGATGTGGGGTAGGGAAGTTGATGATTTCGTAAAGGCTGCCATGAATGGCTTTGGGAATTCCATGTTCATAATGGGCCTTTACTATAGAAGGCCTAATTGGGCTTGGCCTAGGTGGCTTAGGGCCCAGTTAGAGCCTGGCGGTAAGGGGTTTGAACCTGCTCAGTTGATGCCGTTTAGGAATGTTCACTTTAAGGATTGGGGTATGGTGGGTACGGTCTATGGAATCAATGAGGCTGTTATTGACCCATCAATGCTTTTTATGACTAGGAGGAATGTGGCCTTTGAGGTTTGGGTTTATGATGGATCACGACTATATACACCGGGTGCTCATGGATCATTTAGACAGTATCTCGAGAGGCCTGGATATCCGGTGATAATTAATGAGTGGGATTTGGGGTTCGTGAGGGTTATTGCAAGGTCAACAGTAGCTACTAAGTCGGGTGTGGATTTCCTAATTGTTGATTTGGAGTTGAGGGGTTTGCCTGGTAATTACATGGTTTACCTCGTCAGTAGGCCCTACAATGTTGATCATATGATTGAAGTGAGGAGCGCCGGTGTTGAGGGTGATGGTTGGTTCATAACGATTAATGACGAACTTGCCCTAACCACGGATATGGATCCTGTACAGTTCGGTTCTTATGATGTGAATAGGGATGCCAGTGAGGATGCGTCTTTTGGTAGGCTTAATGGTATGCTGAGGATTAACGATGAGTTGGGGTGGGCGCACGCAGCTCTTGGTTATACTGCCGTAATTAGGAATGGCGGTGTGTGGAGATTAAGGATTAAGGCGCCCATTGACCCATTGAGGAATACACCACATAATAGGGCATTAACTAAGTCGATTAATGACTCTGATATACAGGTGGCTTTGAAAGATTGGGATTCCATAAATAACATGGTTTTTTCGTTTGTGGTGAAAAACGACGCTATCGGGGATATTCTTAGACACTCGATCGCTAACCTAGTGATGCTTTGGGATGGTGGTAGGATAACCCCGGGGCCTTTGATTTACCACCTATTTTGGATTAGGGATGGGTCTTACATGGCTATTGCATTGACCGAGTCGAATTTATTAAGCATGGGTCGGGCAGTTATAGAGGAATTACTAAGGAGGATTGATCCAAGTGGTTATTTTAAGGCTGTGGATTTTGAGGTTAAGGAATATGACGCAAATGGCCAGGTATTATGGGCGGTGAGCAGGTACGTGCAGTTGTCAAAGGATTACGAATTGCTCAGGAGGTGGTACCCAGTAATTAGACGTGGAGTTGAGTGGTTAGAGATGAATAGGGAGACGTCTGGAGACGAGGCTGTGAGGGGTTTATTACCACCATCGTGGTCTGCCGAAGATACGGGGCCCATGGATCATCATTATTGGGACGACATGTGGGCTATAGCTGGGCTTAGGGAATTAAGTAGGGTGCTTAGGGAATTGAAACATGAGGATGCTCCTTGGGTTGAGAAATTACTCTCTGAGTATAGTGACGCGTTGGCGAATTCAATAAATGTTGTGAGGTCTAGGTTGGGTGTTGACTATATTGTACCGGCGCCTGAGAGGTTTGCTGATTCTGCAATGACGAGGGTCATAGCGGTTGTATGGCCAACACTTGCAATGCCTCTTGACAATCCACTGGTTAGGAGAACGCTTGAGATCACAGAGCAGATGTATGTGTTTAATGGTGGTGTTGTTAATACTCATCAGTGGGGTACATACGGTAGTTACCTAACCATGAATCTGGCGCATTCCTGGGCTATCCTTGGGGATAGGGACAGGGTTAGTAGGTACTTGGGTTGGGTAATTAATCATGTGTCACCAACCTATGGTTGGGCTGAGGGCATTTCAATAATTACCGAAAGGGGTGGACAGGGAGATGCACCACATGGTTGGGCTGCCGCTGACTTCATAATGCTTATTAGAGATTTAGTACTAAATGATCTTTTAGGAGCGCCAATATTATTGAGGGGAATGCCTATCGATTTATTGAGAAAGGGGTTTGTGGCAAGTAATGTCCCAACACCGTACGGTTTTGTGAGAAGCATTAGCGCGGTTGTCAAGGATGGAGAGTTGCGGATTGATTATGAGGGATTAGGGAGGCAGGTGGAGGGTAATAAGTACGAGGTTTTGATAGATTCACCGGTAGTGCCAGGGCAAGTGATCTGTGATGGTTGTGGTTATGAGGTACTTAGTAGTAACATGGTCAGAGTCCTACACAGTGGTAAATTTACTATTAGGATAAAGTGATACTTTCATTCTGAATTCCTAAATTTCAATGAAATAAATACGGGTTTTGTTTCGAAGAAACCCTTATTAAGATTCTTAACTGCGTCTTGGTGGGTCTCTTGGGTTGGTTTAATCACGATGTAATTACCGTGCTGGACTTCAATAGGGAGGATTTTGAGGTGCTGTTCTCTGAGGCTGTTAATATGGAGAAGTATGCTAAGTCTAGGCTGGATATCCTTAATGATAAGGTTCTTGCCCTGGCGTTTTTCGAACCGAGTACTAGGACTAGGCTTAGCTTTGAGACTGCCATGCTTAGGCTTGGTGGTAGGGTTATTGGCTTTAGTGGTACTGAGGCGACGTCGATGGCTAAGGGTGAGAATCTCGCTGATACCATTAGGATGCTTGATTCGTATGCCAACGCCATAGTTATTAGGCATAGTCTTGAGGGGGCTGCTAAGTTTGCGGCTGAGATTGCAGAGTCACCGGTTATTAATGCTGGTGATGGTTCGCAAAACCACCCTACGCAGGCCATGCTTGATCTCTACACTATTTGGCGTGAGTTTAATATTATAGATGGGTTATCAATAGGCATACTCGGTGATCTCAAATATGCCAGGGTTGTAAACTCCCTGGTGCAGGCGTTATCGTATTACAAGGTGAAGCTTCATTTAATTTCGCCGGAGCTCCTTAAGCCCAGGCGTGAATTGTTGGAGTTCATGAATTCTAGGGGTATGGTTTATGACTGGACCGATGATCCACATAACGTCATTGGGGATCTCGACGTCCTATATGTTGTTAGGATACAGAGGGAGAGATTCCCTGACCCGATTGAGTATGAACGCGTGAAGGGTGCGTATAGGGTGGACCTTAAACTCCTTAGCAGGGCTAAGCCAAACCTGGTTATTCTGCATCCGTTACCGAGGGTTGATGAGGTCGATTTTACAGTAGATAATACCCACTACGCCAAGTACTTTAGGCAGGCTGGTCTCGGTGTTCCACTTAGGATGGCTTTGCTTAAGTTAATCCTGAAGGGTGGTGATTAATGAGCTCTAAGAAGGAGTTGATAATTAGTAAGATTAGGGATGGTGTTGTTATTGACCATATACCTGCAGGCAGGGCTTTGGTTGTGCTTAGGCTCCTCGGCATAAGTGGTCGTGAAGGCTTTAGGGTGGCATTGGTTATGAACGTGGAGAGCAGGAAGTTGGGGACTAAGGATATTGTTAAGATCGAGGGTAGGGAACTAACTAAGGACGAGCTTAACCTAGTTGCCCTTGTGGCACCAACAGCCACTGTAAACATAATTAGGGATTATGATGTCATTAGTAAGTTTAAGGTTGTGGTTCCTGAAGTAATTGAGGGATTAATTAAGTGTAAGAATCCCAGGTGTATAACGAACCAGCAAAGGGAGCCGATAAGGAGTAGGTTCCGCGTGGTTTCAAGGGATCCACTAAAGATTGTTTGTGAATACTGCGGTACAATACATGAGCTAAACGATATCGAGAAATCGCTGGGTGTCTCGTGATTAATATGGCAATAAGCGAGGAGTTGGTACTTGATCTCTATAGGGTTGGTGCAATAAAGTTCGGTAAGTTCAGGCTTACCAGCGGTATTGAGAGCCCCATATACGTAGATCTCAGGATTACCATAACGTACCCAAGCATCTATAGGCAGTTGGTTAAGGCTATGTCCGAGTTATTGAGTAATTACGAATTTGATGTTGTGGCTGGCATAGAGACTGCTGGTATACCCTGGGCTTCTATGATAGCCTACGAGTTAGGTAAGGGCTTAGTATATGTTAGAAAGGAGGCTAAGGGGCATGGTACGGCTAGACTTATTGAGGGTGATCTCAGGAAGGGTACAAGGGTTTTCCTGATAGATGATGTGATAACTACGGGAGGTTCCATAATTAGAGCCATTAATGCATTGAGGGAGCAGGGCGGTGATGTGGTTGGTGTTGCCGTCTTTGTTGATAGGGAGCAGGGCGGAATTGATGTAATCAGGAGAGAGGGTATTAATGCGACGGCTTTGATGAAATTATCATTTATAATGAATATATTGTTATCAAGAGGTGTCGTAGATAGGGCATTGTATGATGAGGTCATGAGGTACTTGGTGAGCGTACGTGTTCCTCAAAATGATTAATTATTTACCGCCTGAGTTAACATACAGTGTTTCTCACGCATTTATAAATGCCGGCATTGTTAGGGTACCAGGCGTTAAACTGGAGTTTCCTGTGGAGCTGGGTAAGTTACGTATTAAGAATCCAATAGGGCTTGGGGCTGGTATTGATAAGGATGGATTATTAGTGGGCAGTATTGCCAATAGTGGTGTTGGTTTTGTTACCATAGGTTCAGTAACATTAAGGCCAAGATTGGGTAATCCAAAGCCACGAATTGTTAAGTATCCCCATTTAAAGGCTATGGTTAATGCCATGGGCCTGCCTTCGAGAGGTTTTATGGATTTCATGAGTAGGATTAACAACATTATTAAAGTGATTGGTAAGTTTAACGTTTCATTGGTTGTAAGTCTCGCTGGCTTCTCGATCGAGGAATTCCTAATCATGCTTAATAGGCTTAGGAATTTTGGTATCCACGCCGTTGAGATTAATATAAGTAGCCCTACTTATCATGGATCCTGGATTAGCGATCCTAAGTACCTCAGTGAGCTATTGAATGCTCTTGAGGATTTTGATACTCTATTCTTCATAAAGATGCCCCTTGGTGTCGGCCTAGATTTCTATAAGTGGATTGCCCATGAAGCCGAGAAGCATGGTTACGGTTTAACCATAGCCAACACACTGCCTGTTAGTGAGCCGCGTATATCCGTTGGCTACGGAGGCCTGAGCGGTTACCCCATCTATCCATTGGTTAAGGCTTTAATACGTAGGGTTAGGGCTTGGGGATTCCGCGGCCCCGTTATCGGCCTTGGCGGTGTGTTTCATGGCTGGCAAGTCATAGAGTTATTGAGGAGTGGTGCTAACCTCGTTGCCGTGGTCACTGCCTTCGCTTACGAAGGCCCCTTCGTGTTTAATAGGTTATTGAGAGAATTCGTTTCGTTGAGTGTAAGGTTTTAATAATCACTCTTCACGTAACTTAGCAATGAGGCGTAATTACTGGGGTGGTTATTACGGTGTTCCGTTTAGGCCGTATAGGCATGAGTTGAGGGATATCCTAATAGCCTTGGTTGCGATGACCATAGCCTTCGCCCTACTCTTCAATACTTTACTTAGCGTTGGTGGTTTGGTTGCTACGTTCATAGCCGTACTCACCGGATTCCTGGGCCATGAGTTAATGCATAGGCAAGTGGCTAGGAGACTTGGTTATATTGCGTATTTTAGGGCTTGGTTCATAGGCCTACTACTTGCTTTGGTTACGGCATTGACTAGAGTTTTCATAATTGCGACACCGGGCGCCACGGTAATAGGACCCAAGGTTTGGGGCTACGCATCACGTAGTGACGAGCTTAAGATAGCCCTGGCCGGCCCTGCCACGAACATAGTCTTTGCCCTAGTGTTCCTACCCCTTTGGTTATTACTGCCGCCGTCTATTTCGTATTATGCGTACCTAATTTACGCAACAAATGCTTGGTTAGGTTTCTTCAATATGTTACCTTTGGCATTACCTGGTATCATGCTCGATGGTTTTAGGGTTTTTAGGACTAATATGAGGATTTGGGTGGTCGTGTTTTTAGTATCGGTGGCAATACTAATCCCGGAGTTTATTCCCTTCTTGTGACCTGTAGAAGGAATTATTAATTCACTGATTGTGCTGGGTCATGTGAGGTTTAATTACGAGGTCATTAATGATAGATCCAACATAGCAGTGGCAGCACTATGGAGTAGTGTTGGGCAGATCAAGAAGGCGCTCGGTGATGCATTGAGCATGGTTAGTGTTATAGGTAATCTGTACACGATTGTAGGCATTAATTATATGCTGAGTACGTTGGCTAGGATGAACCGTATAGATACTCTAATAATACTTGGTGTTGATTATAATGGTGTTGGTGACTACGTTGTAAAGTTCTTCCAGGATGGTTCGCTGCCCAAGCTTCTCATCGACCGTGATGTCGCGGAGGTCCTTAGGGCGACCATAAAGGTCGTAGATCTAAGGAGTCAATTCAGGGCGAGTGACTGGGCTAGAATAATTGAGGTGATTAGGGAGAATTATAGGCCAAACGCTAGTCCTGTAAGACCCGTGTTCAACGTGGTTATTCAGGAAAGTGAGGTTAATGAATGGACATACCCATTAGCTGGTGCTCTTATTTATGAAAGGGATACGTACAGGTCCTGGGTTAAGGTTGTTGACCTGGTGCTTAACTATGGCTTCGATAAGGTCGGCGCCGACGGTAATGGCTATAGGGAGTTCCTGATGCCGTTAATCATAATCGACTCAATTGGTAAAGCGCATCCGTTTAGAAGGCTGAATGAGAATGCATTACGTAGCTTCTCGAGCGTGAGTACGGGTATTAGGGATAATATACTGAATGAGTTGAGGAGTAATCCCCATACTTTGAATGCCGTAGTATTTGGTGGTGATTTTATGGTTCAGGGAGTAGTAAGTGGTGATTATTATAACCAGTTCGTTTACTTAAGGAGTGTTGATGTACTTAATGACTGGTGCAGGAATATCTATAGGTGGTGGTCATTGGCTAGGGATGTCGTTAATGAATTAAATAAGGAGTTCAATGCTTGGTATAGTGTCGGTTACCTGGGCATATTACCATTCTCGGCGAGAATAGGCCGTGATGAGTTAGGCAAAGCCGAGGATTTCGTGAGGAGAAATTCCAGCGTTTTCTACGAGTTTGTTGAGGACCCGAGGGGCAATTTCTTAGTAATGAGGGAGGGCGACTCTGTGGTTGTTGAGCATAGGTTACCTATCACAAACGCCCTACATAGGAGATTTTCATTTCGCTCCCTTGAGGAGGCGTATAATGCGCTTAAGAATAGTAATTACTTCACGAATTACTCGCACGCCATGTATCTCGGTAAGGAATTAGCGAGGGCATTCCTCCTTAAGGATTACGAGCAGGACAAACTATAACCACTATGGAGTATGGAACTAAGAAATTTAAGAGTTCATTAATTAATAACCTGTAATGGCTAGGGAGCTTTCCCAACCAATGATTAATACAAGACTGCTTGGTGCATTATCGGCTGCCCTATTAATAGTAGGTTCAATTAAGTTTCCAGGTCATGAGGCATTCACGGTACTTGGCCTGGTAACTTTGCTCTACATCTTTAGGAAGCTTGGCTTAGTGGGGCGATTGAATGATGCTAAAATAGCGTTGATAATCATGATTACGGTGGTTGCGTTTAACTACGTAGCGGCTGCCATACTGCTTGGGCTTTACGGCATTATTAAGGTTACCGTGAGCCCGTACTCCGTGGTAATGTACTTATCCCCAAATATGCCGTTGTGGCTTAGGTACCCATCAAACCAGGTGGCGCTGGTGTATGCATTTATTGGCGCTGCATGGCCGTTAATAATTGCGTACTCGTACTACCTATACCATGCTGTTGATGGGTTGGGTAGGTTACATAGGTATGCAGGTATTGCGCTAATGCTTGGTGCGGTGCTTTACATAGCCATAATTGGTGCCATAATAATGACTGCGTCATATATACTACTCCTCATTGCATGGCTAATGCCTAACATAAACCTAAGGGATAAAGGGCCCAGTAATTTCACGAAGATCCACGCAATCAGGGTGGTTGCCTGGTCAATAATCATTTCACTGATAATCCTTTTGATTGTGCCGTTATTCGTAGCGCTAAACCCGCAATACAGTGGGTTGGATCCGGTGACCGGTCTCGTCTTCAGTAGCAAGCATCCCATTGAGTACATGGCACTCCTCAATTACTCATTGGTCGATATAGGCATTACGAATAAAACATACGTACCTAACTCCATAACTATACTCGGTTTCATTTCAGTTGTTCCTCAGCCCTATTACATCAGGGTTGAAGTAATGACAAATTCCTGCTCAGACTTAATAACGGTAGCGCCAGAAAGCACCAGCAAGACCACGTACTCCATACCATATCAAATGCCACCAACCCCACTTAACCCATTTGGTACTGAGTCACAGGTAGTTTACCAAGGTACGGCGGTAAAAACCATTATCAGGACCAATGAAGTACTGTGGATCTATATACCAGCATTATCAGTAAGCGATCACGTACCAGTACCAAACGGTTTCCTACTCACCTGCACCCTAAATAACCATAACTACGTATTCCCAGTGAATATAACGATTACGGCAATAGTAAATACCCGCGGTAATTACTTCATAACGAGTTATAACATGGTATATACCAAGGTGTTATTCATGATTAACAGAACTACGATAAGATTAATTAATGAAGGTAATGGGTCATTCGTAATATCATCGATTAATTACGTAAACATAGCACCAATTATATACCTACCATTGTTTATTTATTACATAGTCCATGACCGCGAATTTTATAAGAAATTATTAAATTTTGAGGGATTAAACTAATGATGGATCATGGTCAGGAAGAAGCCGTACCCACATAACAATGACATACTAAATGCAATGCTTAGGGTGTTCTCCAAAGAGCCATTCATAAAGCCAATAGACTTCCCTGATAAGGTACGTGAGGAGCTTGAGAAGGAGGGGTTTTACGTAGGGCTTGTGACTACGAGGCGTATTTGGAGGATCTACGAGGAGGCAGTCAGGAGGGGTCTTATCTATGATTATTTAGGTGTTGTTATCGGTTATGGGAGTGATTTTCCCGAGCTAACTGAGGAATAAGTCACACGTAATCGCTCCTATCCACCTTATTCATAGGCTTCTCGCCCCTTATGTACCTAACCACGTTCTCCACAGCCCTAGTAATCGCGTACTCGGCAATGTCCTTTTGAGCCCCACCTGCTATGTGCGGTGTCCCTAGGAAGTTCTGCAGCGCTGTTAATGGGGTTCTTGAGGGTATCTCCTCGCGTCCGTCGTACACCCACCATACGTCAGTACCAAACCTAATGTCTTGCCTCTCTTTAAGTACCCTGTATAGGTCGTCTTCCTTAACCACGTCACCACGTCCTACATTCACGACTATTGCACCACGCTTCAAAGCCCTTAACTCCCTCTCACCGATCAACCCCTTGGTATACCTATTCAGGGGTAACGTTATAGCCACTATGTCGGCCCTTGGTAGTACATCAAGTAACTTACTTGTTGGGTAAACCTCGTCAAAATACTCGGCAGGTCTTCCGCTCCTGTTAATACCAATATTATAGGTCTTGAACCCCTCCTTACCTATCCTTGCGATTTCCCTGCCAATGCCACCGGTGCCTAACACGAGTAATGTTGCCTTTATTATTTTTCGTGGCATTATAACCTCATTACTCAAATACTCCCTCGCGTTTAATACTGGTCTATGAAGCCCCTTGGCCAATGCCAAGATCATTGCCCAAGCATGCTCCGCAACGGGCTCTGAGTATGCGCCTGCATTGCTATAGATCTCCACATTACCTGGTATTACCGAATACGGCAAATGATCCACACCCGCCGAAAATGTCTGCAGCACCCTAAGGTTTGGCATGTGGTTTATCCACTTGGTTAGGTCGAATTCCTTACCACACCAGCACATGAGAATCTCGGTCCTTAGCAATACATTAACTAAATCACCCTCGCTAAGCCTTGGTAATTCGTATAACTCCACACCTAATCCGCTAAGTAGTTCCTTAGCCTTTGTCGGTAGTTCTACGGTGCTTAGGACTACCCTTGCCACGCCACATAATCCCTAGCCTATTTTTAGGCATTAATTGCGTATTCATGAAGAGTTATATTTTTAATAGGGTTGCTCCATGTGTCCTGTGAATGGCGAAGATAAAGCCACCGAAGGAGCGTAAATTCGGGAGGGCGGTAATTAGGTGCCAAAGATGTGGTACTCATGAAGCTGTGATTAGGAAGTACGGGCTTTACCTATGTAGGAGGTGCTTCAGGGAGGTTGCGCCGCAACTTGGTTTTCGTAAATATTACTGATTCTATCTCACCTCCCTTAATGCAGTTAGGTATTTAGTGCGCTGTGCAGTTAGTTAATTATGGCTAGGATACCTGCATCAATCAATGTGGATAAGGTACTCGAGGTTGCCAAGCTACTTGGCTCTATGGATCTACGTAGATCCGACATGTTCGATACCAGGTTCTTCCCACCTAGGGATGCTGATGTGGAATCGACATATAACTACTTCCTGGCCATGGTTGCCATAGACCATAGGGCACACATAGGTGATTATAAGTTCCAAAGGAGTATTAATGGTGAGATATTCACTGGTTCTGACCTGCTGTGGAGATTGGGGATGGAGATGTTTAGTAGGGATCCGTCGTTTTTCAGCCCGAGACGATTAAGTAAACTAGATCCTGTAATTGTTAGGGATTGGCTTGTTGGTGATTACGGACCTGTTTGGGATTATGGTGTTAGGGCCTATTTACTGAGGGATGTTGGTATTAAGGTTGCTAGGAATTATGGTACAACGCTCAGGTTATTCAGTGTTGGTGGGGTTGAGGAGTTACTTGATAGGTTATCGGATATGGTGGCCTACGAGGATCCTGTTAAGAAGAAGGCTTATTTGCTGATTAAGTTCTTGGTGTCCCGTGGATTATTGAAGGTGAAGCTGAACGAAATTAAACTACCCATTGATAACCACCTAACTAGGATAGCCTATAGGCTTGGTATTGTGAGGCCTGAGGATTGGATAATTGAATCAATAAGGCATGGGATTCACGTTAATAGCGATTTAGATGTAAGGCTTAGAATGATTGTTAGAGATGCTTGGGATGCCGTGGTTAGGGTTGGTAAGCTGGACCCAATAGCCCTTGACGACTTCCTATGGAGATTGGGTAGAACCGTTTGCATCACTGACAAGCCAAACTGTGAGCAATGTCCGTTGAGGAAGGTATGTAATGCGCATTCCAGGGGCGTGTTTATTAACGAGCATACTCATTACCTAACATATTATTATTGATAATAACAATACTTAATTACCTGGACTTTAAGGACTAATTCCGATGATAATTAGGGCAGTCACGCTATTTTACCCCATTGAAAACGGGCGGTTGAATGATGAGGACCTGAGAGAGGAATTGAGAAGACTTAAGGGTATTATTGATAGGGTCAGCGGTAAGTATGGCATCGAGGTGAGGACTTGGAGGGTGACGTTACCGTTTCTTGAATCGTCGTGGGACTTTAGGGAATTATCAATGATAGTTAATAGGGTTAGTGATGGTCTTGGTTATATACATTCATCGCTGAATGTGCCCATGTATTTCAAGGTAAATGTGGATGACTTAGTCTCGGCATTTCTTAAGTCAAATAGCTACATGAGCATTTGGGTTGGCGATGATGAGAGATTGGATGAGAATAACGTTGACCTGTTCATGGGTATACTTAAGAAATTGGTGGATCTAGGTTCCTGGGTCTCGTCCAGGAGGATTGCGGCGTTGATAGGCGATGCCGTGTTAACACCCTATTACCCGGACTCAATAAATTTAGGTAATAGGCATGGTATTGCGTTATCGTTATTATACGCAGATGATATACTGAAGGAGGGCAATAAACTAGTGAATGCTCTAAACGGTATCTTCAGGAGGGCTGAGGTTATCGGTAAGGAAATTGCCGAGGAGCTTGGGGTTGAGTACCTGGGCATTGATGCATCGTTATCTCCCTGGGGCTTGAATTCCGTGGTCAAGGCGATAGAGGGCATTTATGGATTAAGGTTTGGTGAGCCGGGCACGTTGAGTGCCATATATGATTTGAACAGGAGTATTTGGAGGGCATTGGAGGATGTTAAGAGTACTGGTTTTAATGAGGTTATGCTGCCTGTTGCTGAGGACGAGCTTTTGAAGAGTAGGGTTAGGGAGGGCTTAGTGACCTTTTCTAAGCTCATTAAGTACACTGTATCCTGTGTTGCCGGTATTGACATGGTACCAATACCAAGCAGTCAATTAGGGCTCTTACGCGGCTTAATAAGGGATCTGCATGCCATAGTTAGTATTAAGCGTAGGTCCATGGGCCTAAGGTTAATACCATACCCAGGCAATGAGGCTGAGGTGGATCTAGGGGACTTCGGCTCAACACCCGTCATGGACATGCTTAGGTGATGTAAATGCCAATACACATTAGGGCTAACCCTGGCGATGTTGCCGAAAAAGCTATAATCGTCGGTGACCCAGCCAGGGCTAGGCAGCTTGCTGATCTTCTTGTAAATGCCAGGATCGTTAATGAGAATAGGGGCTTCATAACATACACCGGTGAGTATGAAGGGGTTGATGTGAGCATCGCGACGCATGGAGTTGGTGCACCATCAGCGGCAATAGTGATTGAGGAGCTAATAAGCCTAGGCGCTAAAACAATAATTAGGCTTGGCACAGCAGGAGCGTTAAGGAGGGAAATAGGCATTGGCGATGTCATTATACCAACGGGCTCAGCCTACAATTATGGCGGCATCTATGCTCAGTACCTCGGCGGGTTCATAAGCTACCCAGCCATACCGGATCACACAGTACTAACGGTCCTAGTACAAAGCCTCGTAAGAGCGGGGATAAAGCCCTGGATCGGGCCTGTGTATAGTAGCGACGCGTTTTACGCAGAGGAGGACTTGGTCAACGTGATGGGGTCTAGGGGCATCCTTGCTGTGGAAATGGAGACCGCAATACTATTCCTACTGGGATTGATCAGGAACGTCAAGACTGGCGCAGTGCTTATAGTTAGCAATAACCTAACCGAGGGAAGGGCAGGCAGATTCCTAACAGCAGGTGAGCTAAGGGACGTAGTGCTTAGGGTAGGCAAAGCAGTACTGGAGGCAATAACCGCTATAGGATAACAAGTCAGGAATTAGATAAGTGTAGTCTTAACTTTATATTTTCTATATAGTAAAAAGTTATGAATATGTTATGGCCCGCAGCTTTGGAATTCGGCGTAAATGGTTATGGTCGTTGATGATGTTCCATAGCTTATCGAGTCACGTGGCGTTACATAACCGTTATAAGTAAACTTAATGTAATAGGTATTGTACGGTATGCCGTAATTAAATACAGTCCAGGGTATGCTAACAACAGCCGGTTGGTGGGGTGGCGTACCATCGATGCTCGTTGGTATCGTGAATGTCCCACTCCAAATGGCAACACCCTGAGAATTATAAACCGTAGTTGATACAGTACCACCAGGCACAAGCAATGGTGAGTCTCCTATTGAGACGTAGACAGTCCAGTTATAGGAGTTAATTGGTATGCAGGGATTAAAAATGACGCCAGGCCCATCCACGTACATTGATGTACCACTCGAATATCTGCCTAATCCAGTGACGTTAAATCCAAGGATGAAGGGATAATAAAAGTAACTTCCCGAAGAACTACTATACTTCATGGGCAAGGCCGTGACCAGCAAATCTCCATATCCATAACTGGTTGATGAGTGATCAATGTATATTTGTATTACGTTAACATTAGTTGTGGTTATTTGTAATCCAGAAACCAGGTTTGCTAGTATAAATCCAGGAACACTGAGGGTTTGACCAAGTGCCTTGGCTATGTATGCGGCTATCAAGCCCACGGGTATTGTGCCGCTGAAGCCAAAGGGCGGGCTGTACGCCTGAATATTACTAAACCAATAATTATACGCATTACCGCCACCCACATATATTTCATCAAACGGTGCATATTGCGGACTATAGCCGGTATACGCCTTATATTGACTAAGGAATCCACTTAAATAGGTCATATTTGTGGATTTGCCTATATCGCTTGATATTGACGCTACGAAGACCTCATATGCGTATTGATTGGTTGGGCCTGTTATGCATACTAACTGTAGTGTGGCAACGCCTATGGTACCATTCTGATACAGAAAACCGGCACTTGGTTGAAGTAATCCAAAGGCTATTGAATTCCAGTACGATGCGCTCGTATAGGTGGAATATCCAATGAACTTATAGGTGACTGAAGCAGAGCCTCCTTGTGTTAATCCGACAGAGGCGTAGAAGTATACAGAGGCGGAGGTTTGCTGGGAGGAGGAATAGGATTGTCAGTGGGCTTAGCCTACTAGTGGTTATCCCAGAGACTAGGTATAAGAAAGATAGTTGGGGTACGGGGCATTAAGTCGAGTTTGGGATTGGGGCTGGTCGTAACGCCGTTGTAGCTGGTAATATCGATGATGCCCTAAGCATTGTCGAAGCTGTTGAGAGGGAATTATTGCAAAAGCAGTCAAAGACAACCATATAACGCTAGTATCGTTATTACGAGGAGTATTGCTAAGCCAAGCCAGGCACGTAGCATCAATAAACTAATTAATAGCGGGCTTTTTACCTTAGTTGTTCACTTAAAAATGCGCCCTGAACTCCATACCCACCTAACCTCAAACCATAGTACTGCATAATCCTTGGTTTAAAGTCCAGGAATTCTTTAAGGACCCTAACCTCAAATCTAACCCTCTCTTCCACATCCCTATCGAGAACTACGATGCCTTTAGACACAACCTCATAGGCGAGTAATAATGGTGCCTTATTGAGGTGCACCAGGTCAACCCTCACGTTTAATGAGTCTTTAAGCGCTATAGCCATGCCAACCAACTCCTTCCAATTAATGTCTCTGCTCGTGAATATCGCCACATCGACATCACTACTGGTTGAGGCATTACCCATAGCCCTAGAACCAAATAGGTAGGCGAATATCACGAAGTCGTACTTCTCCAATACACTCCTTATCTTACTTATCAACTCACTCATATTATTAACGGGACTAGTACCTATTGATTTAGTATTCACATACTCATTAATACCATTGATTATGCGTTCTAACTCGTCAACTTCCTGCAATGCCTCAAAAAGCCTGTCTACGTCGATCGTGGCATAGCCATGAACGAGGACATTTCTAAAACCAATCCAAAGCTCAAATAGCCTACCAGTGTCCTGGTCCAATACATTGTTATCAACGAGTATCCTAGCCACATCCCTATACCTTTCAGGCTTCTTAAAACCCAACAGGGAGCACAACCTCATCCCAACATCTATTAACGACTCAACCGCTAAGTGCAGGTAACGCTCAACAGCACCCTAAGCACCAAATCCCTACCTAAATCGTTGGTATCATTGACCCTGCCCCTGATAAACTTCAGGGTATCCACGTAATTCCTAGCCGTAGCAAGTCTATCGTGAATTATCATCAATACTCACCTAATGATTAACCCAGGTGATTAATAAGTCATTAATAATCATCAGTGCGCAGGGCTTCACCTCACCGATCAGTTCCGTCCCCATCACATCACTCGTTATTTGAACTACCAACCCATTAATAATCCTTATCAACTTAAGATGTCATGAGATAGGATTTATAAGAGAACTCATTAGTTGCGAAGACAATGTCTCATTATAAAAGACGCACAGCATTATTAGTGGTTGTCATTGCTACATTGTCAATAATCATTAATCTATACATAGTTACTCATGATCAATTGGGCATTAATGTCGCTATGGGCGGTACTCGCAATAAATCGAACATTGGTTATAGAGGATATTACACGTATGGATCAAGTGGCTTGTTCAATACCACGGTCTATGTAATTGGAGGTAAGGCCCTAGTCCAGGACCTAATTGATGCAGGCCTAAACACCTCATTAATAAAGCCCATAAGCCTCAACCAATTACCTGAACTACCGAATAATAGTGTTGTGGTTATTGATTGGTCTGTGGTGAGGAATAACGTGGTTATAAACGATCCAGGTGATTACGCTGAACTGAACTTAACAAGCCCCATCATTAATGATTTAGTTAACCTCATTAAGGGCAGTGACAGCGACATCATTGCCATTTATGCAAATGCCACTGATGAGGGTGCCGTTGAGTACGTACTAGCATACTCATGGGCTAGGGCTGTCAATAATACATTATCGTTAGAGCTAGGTAAGGGCTTATCCATGCAGGACTACCTGGTGGCTTATCCTGTAATTCCTGTGAATATTCATGAACCTATTTTAATCACAATGTATTGGGTTGGTCGGAAGAAATTGATAATAGGTCCTGTGTATCCATCGCAGTTCATAGCTTTTATTAGGAGTGTCTTAAATGGCGTGGCGATAAACAATTCGGCAGATCCCGCAGATCCATGCGTGATGGTTACTAATAATAATGCCGTACTCATATGGGCAGCGCCCATGTTCGTGGGAGTGTCAGTTTCAGG
This sequence comes from Vulcanisaeta sp., assembly GCA_023256215.1. GTDB lineage: Archaea > Thermoproteota > Thermoprotei > Thermoproteales > Thermocladiaceae > Vulcanisaeta. The sequence goes on from JAGDXB010000110.1 coordinate 24,043, forward strand.
TGTGCCTGCTTATAGTGATGGTAATGGGACGTTCTTCTGGGACTCATGCTTAACTATTAGTGACAGAATTCTTAAGGCATCACCGGTAGGTCCTTGGTACTTAACCGTTGATGTCTTTAATTATGAGGATTACTTTGAATCATCAACCATGTACAACAATGGTGGTTTTGATGGTTATCAAGTTGGTGTAATTGATTACTATTATGGCTATGAAACGTACATGAGGAATACTACCAACGCATTGATAGGCGACATGGGCAGCATCATGCCATTAACCCTGAGTACAAGCGCCACTAGTGTGCATGTATCATGGAGTCCATCAGTGAGTATAATGCCTCAGCTTGCTATGACCATTAGCAATATTACGTGGTTATTCCATGTAGATAAGGCCGGCGATAACATAGCATTTCCAATCTCCTTTGCGGATGAATCGGCAGCCGTATATTTACCAGGTTTTAACGAATCACAACAGTACTTAGCCGAATTCATGGTTGATTTTGAGAACAACGCCGTCACCAAAGACTTACCATGCCTATATGCCGTAACACAGACAGTCTGGGCTAGGATTACCTGGGAGGTCTACATAATACCCAGGTCAAGCGAACTTGTCAATGTCTATGGTAACGTTAGTCTCCTAACACCGGCGACACTGCCTTTCCATTCATACTACGTATCTGGGGTCTCGTCATTAATCGTACCTATCTATTGCCCACTATGGTAATCCATGGGACTTAATTTTATATTGGCTCTTAAAACTAAGCCGTGAATGCCATGAGTAATATTGACGTGGTTAACCTGCTGATTGGCGTAAACCCGGTTGAGTTAGAGAGGGATTTCGACTCCAGGGTAGTCACAAGAATCATTAAACCGCCAATAGTCGTCAGACTCGACGGGACAGGCTTCGGTAAGGCCCTTAAAGACTTTACCTGGCCCCGGGATGAGAGGGTTCATAGGGCGTTGGTAAAGGCTGCCGTGGAACTAATGAGGACATTTTCAGGCGAGTACGCCCTTGTAATTAGCGATGAAATTAACGTCTTTCTCCTTAACTATGTACCGTTTAGTGGCCGTGAATATAAGCTAATAAGCTCAATGGCTGGTCTCGCTTCTGCTGTGGTTAGTAATGCCCTTAGTAGGGTTCTTTATTTCGATGCCAGGGTGATTCAACTCAATGATTCCTGTCTTGATGTTATGAGATATATGCTCTATCGGGTCAGGGTTGGCTTCAATAATTACCACGTGGAGATAGCCCAGAGAAATGGAGTTATTCCGCCGAAAAGTACCCCACATATAAACGAGGTTATCAGGGCGTTGGGTGGTCCAAGGCTTACCTGGGAATCCCTTGGCACATGCCTTGTTAGATCTAGGGTTGAACTTGAGGGTGTAGATAGGAGGAGCGGTGAGAGGGTTAAGTACGTTAGGAAGAGGATCATTGAGAAGAACCCGATAGAAGTAATCAATGAACTCAGCACGTGTGGTTTTAATCCTCAATAAATCAGTTAATAATATTTAATAACTAGGTAATTATGACTATAATGTATGGTTAATACCCACGAGAGACTCAGGGAGTTGGTAGGTGATTTATGGAATAATTATGTTCATCACGAGTTCGTGGAGAGACTTAAGGATGGTTCATTGCCCATGGATGTATTTCGTTACTACTTAATCCAAGACACAAAGTACGTGAGGGAGATGCAAAAGGCCGTGATTGAGGCTGCCAGTAAGGCTCCGCTTAATGAGGCTATTGACGTATTAACGGCTGTGTTTAGCAATGTGGAGAGGGGCGCGGAGGTTCATGAGGGGTTATTCCGCGACTTATCAATAACTGAGGAGGAGGTTAACAATACTGGGTTTAACCTGGTTAATTATGCATACACAAGGCACTTGCATTACTATGCATCACTAGGTTGGCCGCAGTTCCTCGCAGCCTGGGCACCATGCATGTGGGGTTATAACGAGATTGGTAAGTACGTGGTAGGAACCAAAAACGCACTATTTAATGCATGGGCCGAGTTCTACGCCTCAGGTGATTACTGGTCTAGGGTTGAGGCGATTTTAAGAACGCTGGATAAGTACGAGGTAACGCCCGAGATAGAGAGGGCCTTTAGGGATAGTGTGAATTTCGAAATAATGTTTTGGGAGGCATCACTTAGGAAGGATCCAACGATATTCCTATGACGACTTAACGAGCACCAACCTGCGAGAGTAATACGCCAATCAGTGTTATAGCGGAGCTCAGGGCTTATTGTTAACGCCAAGCATTGCTAAGTAACCACGTAATTTAATCACGGTATGCATGGGGAATTAGTGATTTAATAAACATTACAGGATGCACCTTCATAGCGAGATGACTTAAGACATACCATTAGGCTAACCTGCCAATGCTTTTATTGAACCAACTATTGACGTAGTACCTTACCAAGGGATAGAGGATCCTCAGGAACACGCCGGCCATTCTGTACGTGATGCTGGGCACTATATCGCCATTAAATCTAGGATCGTCGATTTTCTCGGCAATTTTATTAGCCACATAACCAGGATCAAGGACAGGCCCTTTAGGGCTGTCCCTAGCCCTGGACGCGGTCGGTGTTACTATGGTATTGCTGTGGAAGTTAGTCCTAACATAGCCTGGGTATACACCAATGACCCTAATTCCCAGAGGCCTAAGCTCTATCCTTAAGGCATCAGTAATATTAGCGAGGGCTGCCTTGGACGATGTATATATGCCGAACCAGGGTATGGATATGTAAGCAGCCAGGCTTATTACATTGACGACACAACCCTTATTCTTGGCAAGATCCGGGAGGAACTTCTTGGTGAGTAGTATTGGCGTTAAATAGTTAAGACTCACTATCCTGACTATGTCGTCATCGTTAAGTTCGCCTAATGGGCCATAAAGTCCCGCACCGGCATTGTTCACTAAAATACTTACCTCAATGCCAAGACCTCTGACCCTGTCAACAAGTTCATTAATTCTACTCAAATCCGAGAGGTCATGATCGATGGGCCACGCATTGACGCCATACTTATCCCTAAGCTCCTCAGCTAAACCTTCCAGAACATTCCTCCTCCTACTGACGAGTATTAGGTTGTAATGCCTAATGGCTAGCTCTTTGGCTAGCTCCCTACCTATGCCAGATGATGCGCCTGTTATTAGGGCTACCTTACTCACGGTAATTGTTCATCATGGTAAGTTTTAATTCATTTACGCGTGGATGAATGAGACTCAGCAAAAGCTTTATTAATGACGTTCTGTTAATCATAGGCATATGGATATTGGAGAGTTAATTAGTATATTGCTGAGTAAGGGCGTTGATTATGTGTTGGCCCAACTACCCAATTGGATAAGTAGGAGGGAGGTTTCCAGGGAGGATGCCGAGTTACTACTGATGTACGCGATGATCAATAGAATTGATGAGTTAAGCAAGAAAATAGATGGGTTAGGTAGTAAGATTGACATATTAAGCGGTAAGATAGATGAGTTAGGCAAGAGGATTGATGCGAGATTTGACGAGTTGGGCAAAAAAATCGATGATATGCGTAAGGAGGTGGTTGATAGGCTTGACCTAATAAGTAACCAGTTGAGGGTCTTGAACTCGAACATAGCTGCCACGTACGAGTTGACGTCGAAGGTTATGGCGAAGCTTATGGAACGTAGCCTAACAGCATCAACGTGAGAGAAGGTAAGTCGGCCAATAACGGCGTCACTATTTTCATTAGCACTAAGACCAGTGCTAGTGGATGAGTAAACTATATTATTGCTGGGTTAGCCTTAGTCAATGCATTAACTACAGAATTGCGTGGTGTATTGGTTCTCAAACCCAGTTGCCTCCGTACCAGCGTTTGGAAAGCCGCTGGGTATTACGTACTGGCCGTAACTGCTCGGTACCATTCCAGGGCACGAATTCATTGTTATGGCATACGCCGTATAGCTGGGTGATGTTAAATCCGTTGGTAATATCCATTGGCCTAGATTGTTATCGTAAAACGCAACGTCGTATATCAGGATCGAGCCTGGGCTTATGTACGGTAAATTAGCCATCTGCCCACTATATACTGGTCTTTCATTAATATATTGAGCCCATACAAAGTAACTCGCGTAATTATTAACGTACGCGTTTATTGATTTGCCTGTGGTTGTACCGTTTGGGTAATCAATTATGAAGTCCACGAACCAATCCTGCTCACCACTTGACGTTAAACCCTCGTAGGAAACCATAATGTACAATAACGAGTATGGCGTCGGCACGTACTGCGAAGGAATAGGCTCTCCTTGGTAGGTTGGGTACGCCGCCCAGAAAAGTGATTGTGTGCCCTCGTCGAATCCGGCCTGAAAGTACACGCCCGTTGGTCCCCAAGGTGAGAGCAAACTACTCGGCGGGTCCAGCCCAACCCAGTAGGCTATGTAGTATGGGTCATCATTTTCGGCATTGACCACCGTGAAGCCCGCCATGGCTGCGGTTAAGTCGTCACCACTACTTGTACTTATTGAGTAGCCAGCCCAATTACTCTTTGATGAGGACTCCACGGTATACCTGACCTCATTAATCTTAGCAACCTCACTCCTAGGTAGTAACTCTATATTGATAATGGCAGTACCATTCCTGTAATAAATGTATGTCGCTATCACACCGACCCTGGTGCCATTTAGTGAAATCACGTTATATACGAAGACGTAACCGGTGGTGGCTATGTAATCATTACCAACAAATTTACCCGACCAATAAAGCCCGTATGATGCCAACTTAATCGTGTTATTACCAATGTAGTCCTTGACGGGTGGTAGCACGGTGAAGTAGTAACTCAGCATCTTATCTATGCATTGCATCACTGTCATTTTGGAAAACGGTTTTGAGCTTAATGCCTTACTGGTTACATCATTCATCACCGACATAATTATGTTGTTTAGCACAAGGTTGTTGGTGGCGTTTATGTTGATTATCGTGACGTTCGTAACTATCACCATGAACATGCAGAAGCCATGACCTGGGGGAGTTTGGTAGTAGTTCTTGACCGTATTATAGCCAACTATCATAATAGGGGTTTCGGTAAATGCGACGTCAACGGCATACGCGCGTCCGTTAAACTTAACGGATTTGGTGAATTTAATGATTGATGGCATGAAGTTCGTGTGGTAATCAAACATGTAAAGTGGGTACTGAGTCTCTGGCTTCACCACCGTGTTATTAATTATGAATGTTGGGGTTGAAAGCCATTGAAGCGGAAAATTAACGAAGCCTCTTAAGCCCGGCCCTGTAATTGGGATCCCTAGCCACGTGTATATTTGGAACTGAAAAACCTTCACAATGAATATAACGGTAATAATTATGGCAGTAACGGTAATCCAAACCACGCGCTTATGCATTGCCAGCTTCATACTCATTGTTCCACCCTATGCCAGACTTTTTACTTCGGGTATTCTTAAAAGTGAGTTGAGCAGGGCTGAAAGTGTTAGCATTCTAACTTCTCGAGTGTCAATTCGACCCAGTATTTCTCGGCATCCTTTAACACCACGCTCCTTCTTTTAATGACCTCAAATTCCCCTGGAGTATAGGCTAGGATTTCTACGGATATGCTTGGCGGAAGCAACCTCCTCAGTACTGGGTATCTCTCGTGCCACGGAATATCCCTGAGACTTAGAGGCACGGCTATTAGGTCTACATCACTATTGATTAGCCAGTCACCTCTGGCGAAATCCCGAACTACATTGCTCATTTTCCCACTATCAATGCTAATACCCAGGAATATAAAGTCTCACTAATGTTTGAGATTACGCAACCTGAAGTTTCGGTATTTACTCGAATCTAGATAAAATGCAAGCTATTGATTTTGAATTGTAATACACGTATATTATTAAATTATACAGCAGGTAATCTTATAAATCAGGTATTTTAATGCCTGCCTGTATGACCTGGTATACAATACCGTACCTATACGGCGCGGCTCTAGCTACGTACATAGCCGTGGCCGGCATATTATGGGCTCTACACCGCCTTAATAGGGATGATCTATTATTGCCGGTGGGCGCCATGAATTACATGCTGCTGCTCACTGTGAGCCAGTACATGGCGAGTAAGATAGGCGCCTTTGTGGGGCCATTGGTAATACCAATGGGCGTATTCACCTACAGCGCCAGCGTGGCCATGCTGGATTTCCTAACCCTTAAGTATGGGCGTAGGGTTGGTTATTGGGTCGTTAGGATAGCCGCCTATCTACAGGTGTTGATATTCATAATAAACTGGTTCGTGATTGGCTACCCACCGGCGACCTTTTGGGCATCGCTGCAGGGATCATTCGCCAGCATCATGGGTGTCTCGGCCAGGGTAGCCATTGCCTCAATCACGGCGTTCCTCATATCCGAGACATACGACGTGTTCCTGGTGAGTAGGCTTAGTGGAGGTGTTTTAAGGAGGGTTGGTTATTCAGACCCTGTGGCTATGACGATAGATACGCTTGTCTTCATACCGGTGGCATTCTACGGTGTCGTCCCAAACATATGGCTATTGATGGCTTCACAATTGGCGGTTAAGCTAAGCCTAGTACCGATGACCATGCTTGCCGTATGGATAAATAGGAGGGCTCTTAAGTACGGACTTGCAATACAACAAAGTAAGTGATTGCTCTAAGAACAAGTTAAATAAAGGAGTATGCGAAAACGTATTAATGGTTCGTAATATACCTCAATTTTGTGCCAGTTGTGTGTTTACAAACTTCGTAGTATTATTCTGGTTATTCCTAAGCAATGTGTTAACGCCATATGCACTAACATCAATATTTATAGTTACGGTAACAATGATGATGAATGCGTACGGAATTCCCATGAGTATGATTATTATTAAGATTACGATGAGTATATGGTTAACTCTATCACCGTCAACATCCGTGGTCATCCTAATACCCATGATAACACATAGCTACCTGCAGTACATGGTGTCGGTAGCTCAGTCTCTGGCGATATTGGTGAGCGCATCGAAGATGCGGTTTAGGGTATAGGTTAATGGTGATTATTATGGTGAGTGTAGAGATAATAACAGTGGGTCCCCTAGAGACAAACTGTTACCTGGTGTGCGAGGGTAAGGATTGCCTGGTCGTGGATCCTGGGGATGAGGCTGAGACTATATTAACAATATTAGGCAATAGAAGGGTCTTAGCCGTAGTAGCTACGCATTTGCACTTTGACCATATCGGTGCCGTAGAGGGAATAGTGAGTAGCACAGGTGCACCATTCATGGTACATAGGCTTGATTGGGAAATGAGGGATAAATATACGCAATTAGCCAGGTCATGGGGCTTTGAACCACCAAACCTACCACAACCAATATTCATTGATGAGGGTTCAGGATTGCCGTTTAATCTTAAGGTGATGCATACGCCGGGACATACGCCGGGTTCGATATCGATAGTTGGCGATGGCTTCGTACTCACTGGGGACACGCTATTCGCAGGTAGTGTCGGTAGGACAGACCTGCCGGGAGGAGATATAGAACTACTCATAAGGTCAATATGCAGATTATACAGGGAGTTACCAGGTAATTACATTGTTTACCCCGGACACGGACCACCAACAACAATAAATGATGAGGCAGACAATAATTACTTTGTTCCAAAGTCCCTATGCACGTAGAACTATGGATTAGTACGCAGTCTTGGGTGAAACCTTAAGATATTTATTCACCTTTAATGACCGCTGGATAATGATTCGGCAACCGCACCGCTTAGTGATTGGGCAATTGAATTATTAAAGCCAACATAACCATGGTAATAAGTTAAAGCCCAAGCTCCTCCTTAACGACATTAATCAAACTCTGTATTACTGGTAATCTTGACTTAACCTCATCAATTTCTATCCTTACCTCATGGAAACCGTTCACGTGTAGGAAGTACGCTGCATCCCAGGCCCTTGCCACATCATCGCCAAGTTTTATTGCTGCCTTATCCAGCAAACTCACAGTCCACCTTCCCTTACTAAGGGCTTCCCTGGCCTCATCAAGACCCTTTGCAATAGCCAACGCCTTAACACCCTCCTCAACAGCCTTATACAACTTCTCACTGGACTGCACAACATCGCCCTTATTAACGAATTCGAGACCCTCATTGAACGCGTTCAACGCAAGCTCGGCATGTTTCCTAGCCTCACTACTGGATGCGTAACCCATACAAGGGCTAATGTAATGAACACTTATAAACCCTAAGGACTTGAGGCGGTGTTAGCCACATTTAATGGGCAATTGGAGGCCTGGAGCGTATAGACCGAGGACCTCATGGCCGTACCTAATCACGTAGATCCAACGTAAGCCCTCGGGCGCATAAAAGAATACGTTCATGTAGTTACCATTAATGACGAAGAGCCCCATGCCCAATGGACCGTAGGCAAAGCCGTTAATCCTCACGGCCCTGGTCACGTTGACCGCGCATATGCTGGCTTCGGAGAGGTTCACGTAAAACTTACCGGTGGGCAGGTACATGACCAACGTGTCATTAACTACGGAGTAGCCGTACTTGCCGGGAAGCAGGATCAATGGTCCCCAAACAACTAACGCCGAGGTAATAGCCGCTGCAATTAGAAGGATGACCATACTCACAATAACATTCTTTCTATAAACCCTCGCCTTGCTCTTACCGCGGATTACCTTATACGCGTGCAGCAACAGCGCCAGTATGACCAACGTAGGCAGTACCACGATTGCCAATAAAATAACGATCAAGGGGCCCGAGCCACTAATCATAATCTTAATTATATCCCATGAATTGATGAAGAAACTCTGCATCACAGCAAATCACCTACGCCCTTATTGCTCAGGACAGCCTTAAAAAGCTCCTCCTTCCTCAGCGACAATTTGAATAACGAATTTCTGTATCTAGTTACCAATAGGTAGCATGCCTCGCACATATTCGCTATTTCCTCATTGGGATTCAACTCTGCCAACAACGATTGTGGACCCCTAACGAATAGGTACCAGGCAAGTGCATTCCTGTAAAACCTATTAATTATCGTACGCAAGTTACAAAGAACCTACCGTAATCCGTGTTAGGCATCGCTGCGTGACTGCAACAAAT
>JAGDXB010000050.1:0-15540 GCA_023256215.1 Vulcanisaeta sp.
ATGTTCTCGTTATGCATCACGTAGTAGGAGTCCGTTATTTGAACAGCCAATATACTAAAGGGCGAGCCCTTAGGACCAAGCGAGTAAAAGCCCACAAGCATCTCCCTACCTCTCATTATACCATCAAGCAATGAGAACATCTCCCTAAGGCCCTCGTCACGATCCTTCGTCCTTATAAAGGGAAGCCTTTGACCGCCTGGCAGTAATATTGCCGTGTCTTCACGAGCCCTAGCCTGGTCAAATGGACTATCAAAGTGCACAGTATGGCCTGGAGTCTTAAGGGGTATCTCCTCACCAGTCTCTAAGGCCCTCCTTCTAATGTACTCAAAGTCCTCAGGGCTACCTGTGGATATAAACACGGAATCTGGTTTACATAAGTCCACAGCCCATGCAATGAACTTATGAAGTTCACTATTCCTTATTGCCATCAACCTCCTATACATCTCATCACTCATTTTACTTCGGAGAAGCCGGTCAACCTCATCGGGATTAGTCGGTCCCATTAGACCTACTACTACTTATGGCCTTATAACTATTTCTCTATAAATCTCTATTGATGGTCTACTGGGGTATACTCCGTATACTCTCGTAATTAATATAAGGCTCGTGAATTAATAGGCATCGGTATGGCGTGGAACTCCAGGTATACCCTGGCATTGCTCGTTATTATCCTGGCGCTCCTAATAATTGTAATAGCCCTATACCTAGACCCACTCAGGGCAAATACGGATAGCATATTGGCTCAGGAAACCGCAATGCAGGAGGAGTATCTATCGCCAATTAATTCCACAATAACGGTTATACTCAACATCACGGAGACAGCCATTAAGTACTTAGGCGCAGTAATGGGTAATACGGCCAAGATATATTATTACCAGCGTGTTAATGCAAGTAATATCATAAGTGCCATAAATCATACAAATACGAACATAATCAATGCATTAAGTGAGACCAACTCATCAATAATCAACGCCATAAGTAATGCGCAGAGTAGTATCGAAAGCAATGTAACAATCACTGTGGATAATGTTGGCAATGCAATATATAGTGCCGTGGAGAATGTAAGTAATTACGTGGTTAACAACGATACGAAAATCATTCAGTTACTCAAGAAAATACTGAGCGAAGTCACAATGTATTATCAACTATATGGAGCACCATACACAACAATAGGACAAACATACACCCTCTTCTCCTTCTCAAACCTAACACTGGTTCAGGCGCTCCTCATAAATCTAAGCGTGCCCTCAGGCGGGAACGTAACCATCTACTGCTACACAGTACCAGGCACCCAGATCAGCATACCAATCTATACTACTACGGCGACAACGCCCGAAACAATAACCATAAGGATCACGGATTACCCATGCTGGCAGATAAGCATTACAGCGCCAGGGTCAACACTTAACTGGTACTCCGGTGTAATACTTTATCAGGGCTAAGTGGAGTATAACCATAATCTAGGCAAGATAGAGGAGCATAAGCGCTAGGGTAGCTAGGACCAGGGACTCAGTCAATAGAGTTATACCTATTCTCCGAATCCTGCCCCTCAAATTAACAATGCTCAGTTTATCCTCTTTGAAGGTCACCAATGCCCTGACGGTTGGCTCGACAATAAGCAGTAGGGATAGAGATCCCATTGTTGCCCAAAGGGTAGGTATGAGTAATGATAACGCCATTAACCAAAATATCGATGCATGCCTAGGCATTATTCCCTGCCTAAAGGGCAGTATTCCCTCAACAAATAAGGCTGAGAATGTATGATACATAACCCAAAACATAGATATCGCAATCACACTATTGATTAATCTACCACCCATCAATACATACCATGCAATGTACGTTGAGGCTATTAAGGCGGTTCCGGATACGTTGGCTACTACCGACCTACCTCTGCCACGTATTACTTCGACCATAAACAGTATCAATGGCAATATGGGTATTAGCAACCAAAGTCCTTGATACATAATCAATGTAGCATAGGGTGCCGTGTTTATTAGGAAGAGGGCGTAGTCACGTGGTCTTCTTTTAGATATCAAGTTTAGGTGTACCTTTACGAGACTTATTAAGTTGATTATTGCTAAGATTGCTATTAATAGGGCCTTGACAATATTGATTTCTTTATTTACAATGATTACGGAGATTAGGGAGAAGACGTAATTTGTTATAAGGAGTGATAATGCCCCAGTATCCATGTGAACTTTTTTAATAATTGAATTAGTACTTGTTCTATTCATCAGTCCCATATAGTTCTCCAAGGACTTAAGCGCTGCTTATGATACTAGGAATGCCTTATCATTCCTAAGTGGTAACGTGGATTCTGCTATATCTTAGTATTTAATGGTTGCTGTGTGTTACATATATGGCTTAAAATTTATTTATTCCTATATATGGGTTTCTTTGAATTATTGGGGAGTAACTTTTATTTACTAGGAATTGAAGTAATGCGATAGAATGATTAGAGAAACAATAACAATAAAGAAAACACTGTGGCTTGCATTGAGGAAGCAATTAACTGGTGAATATGGTAATATTGATTTAGATTGCGAAATAATACTCCTTAAGGAACCAAGAATACACATAACGGCTTGTGCTGATGGAGATAACGTTAACGTGACAATAACATACAATCCACTGGAGATAGTCCTAGATATTAGGAGGGCTCAGCAGGAGCGTAGACGTAGGAAGATGCCAAGGAGAGAGATGGCTCTTGACGTACCATTGGCGTGATGAATAAATTTAATACCGGGACTAGTGGTTTTCATTGCGATGATGAGAATGGTGGACGCTAATTCAATGATGAACTTCCAGGCTCCTGATAACACTACTCAATAAGTCTCTTTGACGAGATATGCAGTGTGGATTCGATTATGGAATTCACATTGATAAGCCTCCTAAATACTGCGGGTATACGCTCTATAACATCTACGGGGGTTATGTGATAACCAAGCTCCTTAACCGCCATATCCCCAGCAAGACCCGTAATAAACGCACCTATGGCTGCTGCCTCAAACAGGTCCTGAACCTTAACCGCTATGGCTGAGACAACCCCAGTTAAGACATCTCCCGTGCCTCCAACGGTCATTCCAGGATTACCTGTGAAGTTCAGTTTATACCTCTGCCCGTCGGTTATTATGTCAACATTGCCCTTAAGAAGAACCACACCACCATTAAGGACTTGTTTCGTAACATCACGAACCCTGAGGGCCCTAACCCATGGATTCTCATCAGTACCAACTTCAACACCCGTCAACCACTTAAACTCACCAGCATGCGGTGTTACAATAACGTTCTTTGTAATAAGATCCTGTTTCTTCAATTCGCCAATGGCCTTAATAGCATCAGCATCAATAACAACCCTCTTACCAACATTGATAGCCCTCATCACCAACTCAACCACGGCCTTCATCGTCTCTTCCCTAAGACCGAGACCTGGGCCTATGGCTATTACGTGGGACTTGCCAACTTGCTCCATTATCTGATCGACATGATTAAGCATTAGGTAGTCCCCATCGAGTGGTATCGCTATTATACTTGGGTCATGGGACCTGATATCCCTAGCCACATCCCTGGGCGCCATCACTATTGATAAATCAACACCAGACCTAAGGGCAGCCTTAGCAGCTAGATATATAGCCCCTGTGAATTCCCTAGAACCACCTACTAACAGGACCCTGCCATTATCACCCTTCTTAGATTCAGGTCTCCTGGCATAATTATAATAGAATAAATCACCGGGCCCAACAACGTGCTCTACCTCCTCAGGAATACCAATATCCGCAATAACTAACTCACCAACGTATTGAGACGACCCCTCCTTAATCAACCCAGCCTTGGGTCTATGCATGGTTACGGTTACGTGAGCCTTGACGGCCACATCCCTAACCTCACCAGTATCAGGATCAAAGCCGCTGGGAATATCGACTGCAACCCTGTAGGCTGAGGACTTATTGATTAATTCAATTGCAGTGGCCTGAGGCTCCCTCAAAATACCCCTAATTCCAGTACCTATTATCGCGTCAATTATTACCTCAGCCCAGGGATGAAAAAGTTCCTGATTAGCCAATAAATCATACGGCGTTGGCGCCTCAATAATCTCAACATTAAGATTCCTAAGTATGTTTAAATTATCAACCACAAGCTCCTCCTTAGCATCATTAATACGACCAAGGAGTATGACCTTAACATCCCTACCCCATGAATGTAGATACCTTGCCGCAACTAAGCCATCACCGCCATTGTCACCCAGACCAGCAACAACAAGAATTCTTTTAGCGTTGGGGTATTTCTCAACTACCGTTGTGGCTACGGACCTACCCGCATTCTCCATGAGTATATGCCTATCAATACCAACAAAGGCTGCGTTACTATCGATAACACGCATCTCTAGAGTAGTTATGGCGCCTGACGACCAATTCCTGAAATCATTGTGCATACCCAAGTTACGATTATTACCTCCTTAAAAATACTTTTATGCAAAAATGGAACTAAGGAGTGAGTTACTTATGGATATATCCATTAGAGTTAATATTGGTGCAGGGGATGAATCTATGATTGAGACTGGAAACTACGAGATACCTAGGCATCGTGTTGAGGTTAAGGAGGATTACGTAGTTATTGAGGTTGAAGTACCTGGTGTTGATAAGAGTGGTATAAATGTGCAGTTGGTCGGTAACGACAAACTGCTGGTTAGGGCTGAGGGCGATGGTAGGAGGTACTTACTAGTTAAGGAATTACCATTACCTGTAACTAACGAAGGTGCACAGGCCGTTTATAAAAATGGTCTTTTAACCGTTAAATTACCTATCAAGGGTTTTAGGATAGGTGTTGAGTGATGATTAAGGCGGCCATAATTGATGTTGATGGCGTATTGACGTACTTCAGGTCAGCGTGGCAGCACCTACATAGGATACTGGGTACTGATGATTGGGCCTCAATAAATAGGGATGCCTATAAGGCTGGGCTCATTAATTATAGGGATTGGGCCTTAGTCGATGCATTACTTTGGATGGACGTACCAAGGACTTGGGTTGAACCTCCCGTAACACTTAGGAGGGGTGCTTTGGAATTATTGACGTTTTTGAAGGATAATGGTGTTGTAACGATAGCCCTCAGTGGAGGCCTTAATTATACTGGGATCCCTATTAGGAATTACATTGATTATTTCATAAGTAATGAGTTTGTTTTTGATGGTAATAATTCATTGATTTCTGTCAGGGTTAATGTCGAGAATAAGGATTTTGCCGACGAGATTGTTAAAAATGTTGGGGTCAGTTGGGATGAGGTTATGGCAATTGGTGACAGCGATATGGACCTACCAATCCTCAGGAGGGCGAAGTACTCCATAGCTTATAATCCTGTTAATGAGGATGTCGCGAATGCCGCGCGTATTGTTGTTAATTCAGACACGTTATACCCACTTCTCGATATTGCTAGGGCTATCTTAGGTAAGTGATGCGTATACGTAAAGTAAACGTATACGCCATAATAACAAATTAATACCAGTGATCTAGCCCATACATATGCCTGACACCACAATTGAGGATTTGGGTATCAGGAAGATCTTTAATTCTAGGGGTGAGGAGACTGTTGAGGTTGAGGTTTATCTAACGGATGGGTTTGGAAAGGCCGCCGCACCTGCAGGCGCTTCAAGGGGTTCTCACGAGGTTGTGTATTTTCCAAACAATGATGTTGACTTGGCTGTGAGCACCTTTGAGAAGTCCGTGGCACCTGACTTAATGGGTCTTGACGCCTCAATACAGGCTGAGGTTGATATTAGGCTTGAGGAGATAGATGGCACTGAGAACTTCTCAAGAATTGGTGGTGCTGTCGCCATAGCAACCTCGATGGCCGTAGCGAGGGCTGCCGCGAACGCTCTCGAAATACCGCTTTACCAACACCTTGGTGGTACAAACATTAGGGATCTTCCCTACCCGCTTGGTAATGTTATTGGTGGTGGTAAGCACAGTAGGGGTCTTGGCCCTGATATTCAGGAATTTCTCGTGATTCCTTACGGAGCTCAGGATATTTATACTGCCCTTAAGGCAAATATTGAGGTTCATAGGGCCGTATTTAAGGAGCTTGTTAAGGCCGATTCTACGTTCACCGGTGGTCGTAATGACGAGGGCGCCTGGTCTGCCAGGGTATCGACAACCACAGCACTTGAGATATTAAGTAAGGCCGTGAAGGAGGTCAGCGGAAGAATGGGCTTTGAGATAGGGATTGGCGTTGATATGGCTTCGTCGACTTTATGGAATGGCGAGAAGTACGTATATACCAACGAGGGCGTTTCTAGGTCACCTAAGGAACAACTTGAGTTCGTTAAGGGGCTTATTGAGAAGTATGGTCTTGTCTATGTTGAGGATCCATTCCATGAGGAGGACTTTTTGTCATTTGCTGAGTTAACGGATCTAGTTGGCGATAGGTGCTTAATAGTTGGTGATGACCTGTTCACAACAAACCCAGGTAGATTGGCTAGGGGTATTAAGGAGGGCGCCGCCAACGCAATAATAATAAAGCCCGA
The DNA here is from genome assembly GCA_023256215.1 of Vulcanisaeta sp. GTDB lineage: Archaea > Thermoproteota > Thermoprotei > Thermoproteales > Thermocladiaceae > Vulcanisaeta. The sequence goes on from JAGDXB010000050.1 coordinate 6,524, forward strand.
CCAAATAGGCACGTTATCCAGGGCCTGGGAGACAACAAGGCTGGCGTTGTCTAATGGTTACGTACCCGTGGTATCCCATAGATCTGGGGATACTGAGTACGAAACCCTTGCTCACATAGCCGTTGGTTTTAATGCACCAATAATTAAGAGTGGGGTTCTCGGTGGCGAGAGAATAGCCAAGCTTAATGAATTAATTAGAATTCAGGATTACATGGGTAAGGCGGCCAGGATGAACCAATCACTGTCCCAGAGGTTTAAACGATAATTCTCGTATTAGATTCTGGTGAAATACTTATTAATCCAGAGCTTTTTCGTGTTCCTGTGAGTGAGGAACGCAGGGAGACTAAGGAAGAGCAGGGATTAGCGCCGGTTCCTCCACAGGAGGAGTTGTTGATAGCTATTGAGCGTTACTTAGCGGCTGGTGTCAGGCTTGGGACTAGGGTATCGAATGCGTATTTACAGAGGAGGGGTTTTGTGTTTTCTGTGAGGCCTGATGGGCTTAGGATCCTTAATCTTAGGAAGATTGATGAGAGGATTAGGATCGCCGCTAGGATGATTGCTATGTATGATCCTGAAAGGGTGGTTGCCTACTCGGCTAAGCCCTATGGTTTTAAGCCCGTGGAGATGTTCTGTAAGTTCGTAAAGTGCAGGGCATTGACTGGTAGGTTCATACCCGGAACATTTACTAACCCGAACCTTAATCACTATATAGAGGCTGATCTATTAATATCCACAGACCCGAAGGCCGATGTGCAGGCAATTGAGGAGGCTGCGAGGATGGGCATTCCCGTCATTGCGCTTGTCGATACTGATACGCCGATATCGTATGTTGACTTGATAATACCATGCAATAATAAGGGTAGGAGGAGTTTAGCCCTGATTTATTGGTTATTGGCTAGGCAGGTACTTAGGATTAGGGGTGAGCTTAAGGAGAATGAGGACTTACCAGTACCACCCGAGGAGTTTGAGGTTAAGGTGTCCTTGGAGGGCATTTCTCAATAATTAATTCTAATATTCTCTCTAAGGGCAGTAAGATGTTTTAATCCTAGTTAGTAATTATTTCCCCGTATGGCTCGTATACGCAAACCTGCGGTTGCCGGCTACTTCTATGAGGCAGATAGGGATAAGCTTGTGGAGCAGATTGAGTGGTCGATAAAGCATTCCTTAGGTCCTGGGCAGTTAATTAAGCAGCCGCGTGAAGGCTATAGGGCAGTGCCCATAGTCATTGTACCACACGCGGGTTATATATATTCAGGGCCTGTGGCCGCCATGTCATTTGCCGAGATATACAGGTTTCACAATCCTAAGACCTTCATAATAGTTGGTCCCAATCACTATGGTGTTGGTTCTCCAGTGGCTATATATCCTGATGGTGTTTGGGAAACTCCGTTGGGGTCGCTTGAGGTTGATTCCGAAATTGCGAATGAGCTCATGAAGAGGGTTAAGAGCTTAGAACCTGATGTTTATGCCTTTACACAGGAGCACTCGCTCGAGGTTCAATTACCATTTATTCAGTACATATTTGGTAATAATGTCAAGATTGTTCCAATAGCCCTGTGGAGACAGACAAAGGATGTAGCCAGGGATTTAGGGAATGCGATTGCCGATGTGATAGCTAGTCATGAATTAGGCTCGGTGGTTTATGTGGCATCGAGTGATTGGAACCACTACGAACCGCACGAGATAACCACGGAGAAGGATATGAAGGCCATAGACCCTGTCCTTAGGCTTGATGAGGATTCGTTCTTCGATACTATTGAGAGGTACGACGTGTCGGCCTGCGGCTATGGTGCCATCGCCACGGCTATAGTGGCTGCGAAGAAACTTGGTGTTAAGAACGTGGTCCTCCTTAGGCATGCTACATCTGGTGATACTAGTGGATATACGTTGGAGACCGTGGGTTACGCATCAATAGCCTTCTACCTATGACCAGGGTTTTACTCGAATTAAAATACCAATATCTTATTTAAGTAAGTCCCTTTTTCTTACTAATTCTGGGTGGTTAGTATGAGCGCCGTTAGGATATTCTTCGAAGTACTATTGATAATAGTAGCTTTGGCGTTGATCTACGTGATAGTTGAACCATTCAAGGCCGAGATTAAGTCCTACATATTTAGCGTTGGTAATGAGCAACTGAGTGAATTACTCTATATGGGTGGTTACATAGTCTATAAGCTGGGCTACCTATCATATACATTGCTGAAGTTGGTTGCGAAGTATTCCTACCAGGCAATACAATATATTCTGAGCAGCTCGGGGATTAAGGTTAGCCCTAGTTTATGAGTAATTGAGTATTATGATCATTTTCTCTTTTTATGAAAAAGAGAAAGATTTAAATAGAAAGAAGAATAAGTAATTACTTTGATGAGCGTTATACAACCGAAGGAAGTGAGAACATGGAAGGATGAATTAAAGGATGTGCTCACGAAGTACGTAAGAGACCCATTTAAGGATAGAATAGATGAGTACCTGGGCTTTCTAGACACGCTGTACGATAAGTGGTGGAACGGTGACGTCAAGACGAGGGAGTACTACGCATATCACATGGCTCTGCTCATGGCCAAATCCGACAAACCAAACGTGATTAAGGCAAAGCTCAATAGCTACTATGCATACCTCGTCTATAAGGGCTATGTATCGGCCTATAGGCTCATGAAGGATAAGTACGTGGCTGGCGGTGAATCAATATACACATGGCTCAGGATGTATAGGAAGGTCGTAGGATAAAATTACCTCGTTAAGATAATCCATGTTAAAAACGGCCCTTGTTACGTAAGACCTCATATACATAGTTATATACTAAGTCTACAACCTTATCGGCTTTTATGTACGTAGTATCTATTATTAAGTCAAATATTGACAAGTCATTAATATCAATACCGTATATCGCCAGGTACCTCTTTCTATTTGATTCCTCACGTATCCTTATTTCATTTATAGCGTCGACCAGTGTCTTATTGTCCCTGCCCGATAATCTCTGGGCCCTCGTATTAAGGTCAGCCTTTAGATAGATCTTAACATCGGCAAGGTCTTTAAGGATCCAGGCGCTTAGGTGCCCTTCAACAACCACATTGCCCTTCCTAGCCTCCTTAATTGACTCCTCATCAACAGCCCTATCAATACTGAAGTCGTTCTCAGCAATCCTATGGAGCTCTATTAACGAGACCCCCCTCTTCTCAGCAACCCTCCTAAACAATTCGCCGATGGACACAAACCTATAGCCCAACCTGTTAGCTAATTCTCTCGCAACTGTGGTTTTACCACTTGCAGCTTGTCCGCTAATGGCTATGACGCCCATTTAAATCACGCAGATGATAAACGTACGGCCAACCTTAAACCTAACGCCAGACATCTATGGCAGATATAACCACCATAAGGTCTAGACACTGTTAGGCCAGCGATGTGTCTTGTCTTTACCCTGGCCATATCAATACCACTTAATGGCCTACCGCAAATAGCGCACCTTGGCTTTGAGGAGAACCTCTTCTCGTAATGAACAACATGGCGTCCACCCGGCGTCTTCATGGACGTCCTTCTCAACTTTCTAGATCTTAATGCAGGCCTTGGCATGATCGAACGAAAAACTCCTCATGGGGTTTTTAATTTTTACTTAACGTATTTATGGGTCCAAGGACCGGGTCTTGCCATATTTAATGTAAGGTATTTGTTCAGTTCCTGGTCTTCAATAATCACTACGTGAGACTTACGAATAGCAAGTTCAATCTCATCATCACTAGCGTTCACCCAATTAATCCTAGTAATCATGGACCTAGTCAATGCCAGGACCACGTTATTTTCAATCTTAATCCTATACGATGCCTTATTTATCTCATAAAATAACCTATTAACCCTGTCCTTCTTGGACATCGCCATTATAATGGACCTCTCAAGATCCCCTGTCTCGAATAAAGTCCTCAGTATTATCTCAATTATTTTATTTATCCTGTCGGGAACACCCACAATAGAGCCCCTAAGCTCGATCCTACAGCGAGGAACCCTAAGCCCCAGGGTCTCATAAAGCCTTGTGGTCTCACCCTTAACCCTCCTCTCCTTATCCACAATACCACCAATTATAAACGTAGAGTACCTATTAATTACGGAATTATCGAGGATACAATCACCCTGTGGATCGAGCATAACAGCATCATTACCAACAACAGGGCCCTCCCTCTTAATAACGACCTTATTAATAAATCCCTTGGCGAACCTACCTAGGTACTCGAGGAATTCGCTGGGTACGCTTGTTAATTCTAGGTTGCCGTCCCATAGGTACTTCCGGATAATAACTATGGAAGCCAGCACCTGCTCTATAAGCTCATTCTTCTCAGACCTAGTGTGGCTATCCCATAATGCCAGGTCTATTATGAACCGTGGCTTATCCAACAAGGGAAGGCTTATACTAAGCGGCTTCTCACAGAGGTTTGGCTTAACTAATTGAGCATCACAGGGATTACCCTCCTTAGTTGAGAATGCGAACTCGACATTACCATCGCTTAGTATGGTACGTCCGCCACAACCACCACCGCACAGCACGTACTTACCCAATAACAATGCCACAGCTATGCACTGTGGTAAATAATCACGACATCTTAACCCACGGGGTAAACACAGTCTATGTATGCCCATGTCCCTTAACTTCACGAGTAACTGTTTACCAAGCAACACGCTTATTCAAGAAAATAACTATTAAATCCAATAATAAAGCTAAACCTCGAAAGCGCGATGTCCGTGGGCGATATGCCATTGTGCGATAACCATGCACATACAAACCCAGTAATTGGTATAGGGCCTAGGGAATTGGCAAGGCGGTTTAAGAGGGAGGGTGGTAAGTTCATAGTGATTGTGGCACTCCTAACCTGGAGCCTTAACTTAACGCCAGGAAATCTCGATAGTGTCAGGAAGATGTACGATATTACCGTAGAATCAGCCAGGATAATTACCGAGGAAGGTGTGAGGGCAACGGCGGTCATAGGGCTACATCCAGCTGAGGGTTACGAATTACTTAACAGGGGCTGGTCTAGGAAGGATGTTTGGGACTTCATGACTAGAGGAATAGACCTGGCGGCTAGGTATATTAAGGATGGTAAGGCCGTGGGAATTGGAGAGATAGGTAGGCCTCATTGGAATGTACCTAGTGATCTAATGAATTTCTTCAATGAGATCATAATGTATGGACTCAACGTCGCTAAGGACATCAATGCAGTTGTTCATTTGCACTTAGAGCGTAATGGTACTAAGACTGCATCCTCAATAATTGACATGGTTAGAAGGGTAGGTAATAGGCCGTATAGTGTGGTGATGCATCATGCCGAGCCCGTGAGCATAGACCTAGCGTTCAGCAATGAGGTTATGCCATCAATACCCATGGGCAGGAAGGGTGAATTTGAGGAGGCCATTAAATACGGTCCCAGGTTTACGGTTGAGAGCGATTTCATAGATGACCCCAAAAGGCCAGGTGCTGTTATACCTCCCTGGACCCTGGTAAGGAAATTGAGGAATTACGTAAATAATGGTACGATTAATGATGATTTCCTACGTGGACTCTGTGTTGATAATATTGAGAGGATTTACGGGATAAGGATAGATTAACTCCATGCGAACAAGCCCTAATGCCTTAAAAAGCAAGTATGTATAGTTGGCGTAGATGAGTAACGAAGAACGCGAACTTCTTGAAAAGGTATATAGGAGGATACTGATGTCTCGCATACAGGAACAGACAAAGGCAGAGATTAGGCATCCCACATGTCCTAGCGGTATTATAATGCTTAGTAGTGGTAACTTTATGGAATCAATTAGGAAATGTACGGCATCAATAATCGATTTTTACGCCGATTGGTGTATACCCTGTAAAATAATGGAACCCATACTGAATAAGCTTTCTCAGGTATTTGCAGGTAAGGTGTTGTTTGGCCGTGTCGACGTTGATGAGTATCCACAGGTGGCCGCTGAGTATGGTGTTATGTCTATACCAACAACAATATTGTTCAGGAACGGCGAGGAGGTGTATAGAGTGATAGGTGCTGTGGATTACAACACAATGAGGAGATACATAGAGATTTACCTAGGCGTTAAACCCTAGGTATTTACCTCACTAATTATTAATCGCCTACCGTCCGGGGCGGGCAGTATGAATGTTAACTTATAACTATCACCAAAGAATATTACACTAACATCATTACCAAGATGAAACTCGCCATCCACACCGGCAAGTACACAGTTTTCGCAGTTCTTCGCATCATCAATTATATTCCTAAACACGTTGATCGCGTCCTTGCCATTAACCATAACCGACGCAACCACACCAGCATGATCCCCATGTATATGGTGATCCACCTTGGCATTATACTTCGTTTTCAATGACTCCATGAAATCATTTAGCTCCTCAAAAACCTCCTTAGGCAGCTCCGTAATGTGGTAATGATGGTGATGTTCATGTTCCTCCACTTCCTCCTCTTCATTCTCACTGCCCTCAACACCACTAAAACCAAAGGTCATACTAATGATTAATTCAAGCTCCTCACTTTGAGCAATCCTCTCTATCTCCTTCCCCAACTTCCTCCACTCCTCAAAGCCAAGCTTAATCTGCATCATATTGATAAGCCACATGCAAAATACCTATTAATAAAGTTATGTCCTTAAGGCAGGTAGTTATGGAACTGTCGAGGTCAATAATAATGAGATTACAATAAAAGTAAAATCATGATGATTGTTTAAAGACAAAATAGTGATGATATATCATAAGACATTTATTGATCATTTACCGAAATAATTATAAATATGTTCTATATAGATTCTTGATCGGACTAAGTATAATAAGAATAAAGCTTAAAAAGCTGTTTCTGCACTTTATTCGTGCCCGCTAAAAGTCTAGAAATCGAACCAGCAGATCTATGGAGGATCTTAAAGGCCTCCGGAATAAAGTATGTTAAGTTCATAATAGTCGACATAAACGGTGCACCAAGATCAGAGATAGTACCAATAGATATGGCTAAGGACTTATTCATTGACGGTATGCCCTTTGACGCATCATCGATACCATCCTATTCCACAGTCAATAAAAGCGACTTTGTTGCATATGTAGATCCCAGGGCAGTATATATAGAGTATTGGCAAGATGGCAAAGTGGCTGATGTGTTCACAATGGTATCTGATATAGCCGATAAACCATCACCGCTAGACCCAAGGAGAGTCCTAGATGATACCCTTGAATGGGCTAAGTCAAAGGGTTACGAATTCCTGATGGGCGTTGAGGTGGAGTTCTTCGTTGTTAAGGAGGATGGAGGAAAACCAGTATTTGCCGACCCCGGTGTCTACTTCGATGGCTGGAACGTGACAGTGCAGTCCCAGTTCATGAAGGAGTTAATAACTGCAATAGCCGAGGCCGGTATAAATTATACGAAGATCCACCATGAGGTTGCACCTAGCCAGTACGAAATAAACATAGGCGCCGTCGATCCATTAAGGCTTGCGGATCAAATAATATACTTCAAGATAATGGCTAAGGACATAGCGCCCAAGTATGGTTTAAAGGCTACGTTCATGCCCAAGCCCTTCTGGGGAGTTAATGGTAGTGGTGCCCATACGCACATAAGTGTTTGGAAGGATGGTAAGAACCTATTCCTGAGCAATACCGGTAAGATAACCGAGGAGTGTGGTTATGCAATAAGCTCAATACTGGACAACGCAAGGGCGTTAAGCGCGTTGGTGGCTCCATTGGTTAATTCATACAAGAGGTTGGTTCCGCACTATGAGGCTCCAACGAGGATCGTTTGGGGCTATGCGAATAGGAGTGCTATGGTTAGGGTTCCTCAGTATAAGATGAGGATTAACAGGATAGAGTTTAGGCTCCCAGATCCATCCATGAACCCATACCTGGCCTTTGCAGGTATAGTGAGGACCATGGTTAAAGGCCTTGATGAGAAGAAGGAGCCTCCAGAGCCTACGGAGGAGATAGCCTATGAATTAGCAAATGCCCGGGAAACACCTGCAACGATAGAGCAGGCGCTTAAGGAGTTGTCCAAGAGCTTCTTAGTCACGGAACTACCCAGTGAGCTTATCGATGCCTATGTAAAGGTTAAGCAGACTGAATGGGAGGACTACCTAACGAAGGTTGGTCCTTGGGAAAAGACCTGGAGCATAATCACTGATTGGGAATATAATAAGTACCTAACGACTGCGTAATTAAACTCTCGTTCTGATTAAAATATATAGGTTATTTATTTTATAACGGATAATATTTTAATCAGGGATATTCTAAATATTATGTAGAGAAAAGCTTATAAAATAGATAATTTATATAGATCGTGCCAAGAGACTCGCTTAAGGTAATGAGTAATAGATTATTAATAATGGCTAGAGTAGTTCCGGTGTTCATAATAATATCACTAGCCCTGGCAATAATAGCAAGGGCTGATACACCGCCTAACCTATCAGGTTACCCATCTGCATCAGTACCTGCGTGGCTTGATACCGGTAGCAATGCCTGGATGCTCACGGCTGCCACGTTGGTTGATCTTCAAAGCGTTCCAGGACTCATGCTTCTCTATGGAGGTATGACCAAGCGTAAGTACGCCATTAACACAATGATGATGGTTCTCTACGCCTTCGCAATAGTGTTGGTCATTTGGGTACTGGCAGGTTATATGTTTGCCTTCGGCCCTCCATCCCTGAAGGTAGGTGGTTTTTACGTTCTAGGGACACCAATACCAGCACTTGGTAGTGGTGCATTGGCATCTCAAGCAGCCGTTCCGGCTGCCCAGCAATACCCCAATATACCAATGTCAACACTCATATTCTTCCAATTCGTATTTGCAGCAATAACTCCCGCGCTCATTGTTGGGGCGCTTATAGAGAGGACGAATTTCAAGGCTTGGATGTTGTTTGTACCGCTATGGAGCTTGCTGGTTTACAGCCCAATAGCCTTCTGGCTATGGGGTGGTGGATGGCTAGCACAATTAGGTGTTGTTGATTTCTCAGGGGGCTACGTAATACATGTGGATGCTGGAATAGCGGCCTTT
>JAGDXB010000050.1:15550-32260 GCA_023256215.1 Vulcanisaeta sp.
TTGCTGAGGAGAGGAGGTTACAGCCCCATAATTTAACACAAGTGGCTGCTGGTTTGGGATTAGTATGGCTTGGGTGGAACGGCTTCAATGGCGGTGATCCCTACGGCTTCACAATCGATGCCGCGATAGCCGTGATAAATACGAACCTAGCAACTGCCGTTGCCACGGTCGTGTGGATGATTCTAGACACCGCCTACTTTGGAAGACCAACGCTTACGGGAGCTGCGAGTGGTGCTGTGGCTGGTCTCGTGGGTATAACACCGGCAGCCGGTTATGTGAATGGCGTAGGTGCCATAGTAATTGGGGCCGTGTCGTCAGCCGCCGCTTAGCATTCGCTAAACTTCTTCCAGTTTAGGTCTAACCTCACTAAGCACGTAGATGATGCCCTTGGCGTATTCTCAGACCACGCAGTACCCGGCATTGTTGGTGGTATTTTGACTGGCGTATTTGCTGACCCCAACATTACTAAGTACGTAGCAACCTTAATTAATATGAGTGAAAGGGAGTGGCGTAGTTTCGAGGACACATACTTAATGTGGAAGCATGACTTAAGTATGGCCGCCAAGTACGTGTGCATCGAACGCCTTTACTCATTAATTAAGTACTCACATAGGCTTGGGATTAATGATGTGAGTATCAGGGGTTTAGAATTAGATATTAAGGCGCTGGAGGATTTAGGGCTGAGGATTGGTCCTTGGGATTATGATAGCAGGAGACACGAGCTGTATGCCCAATTATTCCTTAATTCATTAGTGGAGGGTAATATTGATGATTCAAGAAAGTATTTAATGGAGATGGCTAGGATCAGAAGGTTCCTTGGATAACCCTACTTCTCCTTCTCTATGTAAATGGCTGGTCTACCAGGCAGTGCGTTTTTGGCTTTGTTTGTCGGGTCGTATGTTGGGTTTGTGGCGTCCTGAATAACAACCTCGGCATTTACCTTAGACTTAATGTAGTTAGTAAGCTCCTTAAATGCCCTCAATTCCACATCCCTGCTGGCTATCCTCCTTGGTATTGTGCCATCTATATACTTAGACACTAGGTTAGCCACCTTATCGGCCATACGCCTATACTCGGGTTTAGCCACCAAGGTCCTTATCGTCTCGCCCATGGTCTTACCCTCACCCACCAATTTTGCGGTTTCATTGATAATGGCGTAGTTCTCGTTTGTTGGGCCTACGTATATGTGGATAACCTTCGGCTTCATCTCCGTGACCTTAAGTATCTCCTGGACATCCTCGATGGTCCTCTCCACAATCTCGAGGGCTATGTCCAACTCATCATTTATCAACTCCTCACTCACCTCGGGCCACGGCTCTAGCGATACGAAGGTAGTATTACCCATCCTATGCCAAATCTCCTCCGCCAAGTGCGGCATTACTGGCTGTAGAATCTTAACCCAACGCTCCAGTAGGTACCATGAAGCCCACGCCACCTCATCCTTACTAACATTAATCGCATTGGCAATTTCCAGGTACTTCTCTATTGATGAGAGTAGGTCGAAAAATGCCTTCAGTACGTAACCCCTTATATTCTCGCTTTCCATGTCCATGGTGACATCACGAATAGTCCTGTTCACCTTAGAAATGAGCCAGCGGGTTATCAATGATAACGAGTTAATGTCGGGGCTAACTGACGGTTTTCCATTCCTAATAATGTCATTCACAATATTCCAGAACCTAACCAACCTACTTGCCGTACTCACCACATCATCATCCCTCCAATCAAGGGTTGAATCAAGATCGGCCGCAGACGCGATATAGAGCCTAGCTAAGTCGGCGCTGTAGTGGGTTGGTATGTAGGGTAGGGGCAGTACGTTGCCTAAGGACCTGCTCATCTTCATGCCCTCCCTAATGACGTATTCATTAAGCGTTATTGCCTTGGGCCAGTACTTCTCTGGGAATATCCCGGCATGGTGGAATATGAAGAAGCTTAGGTGGCTACCTATTAGGTCGGGGCCGCTGTGCCTCTCATCGACTGGGTACCAATAATCAAACTCCCTTCTCATGTTCTCGATAAGGTCCTTGTCAACATTGAGCAGCTCAGCAACCTTACCCGCATCACCTTCGCCCAGGAATACGTAATTGAAGAAGGCCATTATCGAGCTTAGAGCTTCGTTATCCGTGCCCCTACTATCTATAACACGCTTAGCCAATTCGCCAAGTTTCTTATCGAGCCCACTGCCCTTTATCCTGTGGGCTATTGTGTAGTAAGCCATGTATATCGTGGAGTCACTTAACGACTCAATAATCCAGTCCGGATCCCACGGCAACCTTGTACCCAAACCTCTCTTTCTGGCGCATGGCCTCATGGACAACCAATTAAACACATCCTCAAAGTTCTTCCTATACTTCTCGGGTATTATCTTCATGGAATTAAGGCATTTGAAGGCCTTGGCCTTCCACTCAGGGTTTCCATAATTGAGGAACCACTGATCCTTAATGACAGCCGCTATGACGGGATTACCACTCCTAGTATAGACATTCCTCGGCTCTAGCTCATACATTTTACCCCAAGCACCCTGATTCCTGAGAGCCTCTATCGTCTTCTCCCTAGCCTCATTGACGCCAAGGCCTGGGAATAACGTATTCTCCTTCATAACGCCGTTGTAAAATTCTTCCCTGTATACGATCCTTGTTGCCTCATCAAGCTTCTCCCTATCACCCTGATCCTTAACCCCAAGCTTCTCGACAACGTCCTTGGCAGGGTACTTACCATAGTTCGGTAATTTAATGATACTTATTGGCTCTATTGATTCTACGACATCCTTAATCCCATACTTAGCTAGGGTTTTCTCATCCTTCTTAAGGTCTATGAGGGCCACGTAGTCGTAGGGTGCATGGGCAGGCACACTATACACTATCCCAGTTCCCGTATTCTCGTCGACGAAGGATGCAGGTAGTACAGGGACCTTCCTATTAATGAGTGGTGCAATCACGTACTTACCAATCAACTCTTCACCACGCACCTCACCAATCACCTTGACATCGTAACCCTGATAACCAAGCTTCCAGGCAGCCGGCCTGGATATTATCCACCTCTCCCCATTAACATCCGCAATCACATACCTAATCCCTGGATGAACCCACACATTGGTTATTCCATATATTGTCTCGGGCCTCAAAGTAGCGGCTACCAGGTATTCATTTGAGCCGTCAAGCCTAAACTTCACGAGATTAAACTCCATAATGTCTATTGTTATTTCATCACCACCCTTAATATCATGCTCACCAACGGCTTGACCCTCATCAGGTGAGTAAAGGACTACGTGACTACCCTGGGTTATATAGCCGGCATTCCTCAACCTATAGTACTGCCAAATAATGAATGCATTATAATCAGGATCACCCGTGGTGAACTGTCTCCTAAAGTCCATGGAATAGCCCATGGACATGAAGTCCCTAATGTAGACTGAGGCGAAGAACTGAGCTATGTTCCAGGGGTTAGTGAAGGTATTCAGGATTTTCTTAACCTGCTCTGGATCGCTAACGTACAGGCTCACATACCAGGAATACAACCCAATATCGTCTGGATCGCCCTTCATTATTCGGTCGGCCACTGACTGAATGGGTGTTCCCGTTATATGCCACGCTATTGGAAACAGAACATTAAACCCCCTAGCCCTCTTATACCTCGCCACTATGTCCCCTATCGTGAAAGTCCTACCATGGCCTATATGCGGAGATCCAGATACGTAGGGATAAGGTACGGTTATGAAGTACTTAGGCTTACCAGGAATTGGTTCCGCATTGAATATTCCGCTCTTATACCATTCGTTTTGCCACTTACGTTCAATGTCCCTAATCTCCTTAAGGAAATCGCCATATATCTCTTCAACCTTTGATTTAAACTTCCTCATCTCAACTCCTGAGAAAACCCATCGTTTTTAATAATTACCATTTATATTTAAATTTTAAATACTCAATCAGCCGCGCCTATTTCGCTCTCCGGCTTAGCTTCAGCCGCCTCGGCAAATCTGGATATTATTCTCTCCTCACTAATTATGTCTCTGATCGATATCACACCACGGAGCTTATCACCATCCATAACAAGGAGGTGCCTTATCTTATTATCATTCATTAGGAGGGCGGCCTTGTAAATACTGTCCTTAGGGCTGACTGTTATTAATCTGCCTACAGTACCAACCTCAGTGACTTTAACGTTCAAGTCCTTGCCGCGAGCCAACGCCTTGATTATATCTCGCTCGCTTATCACGCCAATGGGCTTACCCGCATTATTAACGATAACGAGTAGGCCGACGTTCTCCCTAGCCATGACTTCAACTGCGTCCTTAACCTTAGCATTTTCATTTATTACGAGTGGTTCTCTCTTTATTATTTTGTCGACTGTAAAACTCATCGACGATTGCAGTATTGATAATTTAAAAACCTTACGCATTATTAATAATAATTTATAATTGCAAATAATCAATGGATAATCAATAAAATAATTTAAAAAGAGAACTCGGTAACTATTAAGTAATGGCATATCTAATAAACCAATTCATAATTGGGATAATAATTTTCGTAATTCTAATCATCATATCAATAGTAGGATCAAGATTTAAGACAATAATTATTCACGAAATAACCAGGCATTCATGTGTGGGGGACTCATGCCCATTATCCATGGATTTGATCATCCTTAACCCATTAAGGAGGGCCGCCGTGGTCTCAGGAGGGTTTTATGCGTATTTAATGATGTATTTCACAAAGGATGATGGATCCATGGTACAATTCTTTAGAGGCTATGTTCCCTCATTGAGCAATACTTGGAGAATAATGGATTACACACCGAGTATTAGGTTGTTCAACGTGGTCGTTGGTGGTGATGGTATTCACGTCACCGACATATTGATGCCATACCCATCATCCCTCGAATTACCGGGAGGTGTAATATCGCCCTTCGACATGAGGACTGGCGAGCCTACCGGTGTCGTTAATTTCCTAAGTATTAGGAGAGCCCTGGCCTCAGAAATTGGTGAAAAGCTCGTGCAATCCATGAGTCTTGCCGAGATAGTTAGGCGAGTTAGGTTGGAGCTTGTGTTTTATGATAATGTGGGTTTTACTAAGTATTCAGTGTCATTATTAAGGCTACTGGCCCAGGTGGGTATCCAGGTTGATGGCGAGGTTAGGGTTATTGAAGGGTCAATAAGTACGAATCTCAGGAGGGTTATCAATTGTCCCATTCTCTTTGGCTACGGGTCTTGCTTAAGCAAGGCCTTTCGGACTACCTGGGCCTGGGTTACAATCGTAGAGGCTGTGCTCGGGCTTGCGTATTCCTTCACGTATCTACTCCTGCCTCTAATAATAGCCCCAATAATATACCTGGCAATAATACCACTATTAACATTACCAAGGCTTATTTAACGGCACTATACGGACACCTCTTCCTATGCTCGCAGGAGGAGCATAATCTCCTGCTTGGATTCGGCCTTGGGTTTCTGAGCCCGAGCCAGTAATCGAGGGCATAATCAACATCCTTAAGGAAATCATCAAAGCTTCTCACCTTAATTTTATGAAGAGCCACGTTGCTTGTCAGCATCACCAAGTCATCATCGCCATTTTCCATATACTTGATTATTAATTCCATATTATCAATAATTCTGAAATCAGTACCCCTAACGATCTTTACTACCGCAACACCCTTTGGGTCAAGTCCCAAATACCTCATCATGTGGTAATACGACTCAGCCTGCAGTAACTCCCTAGTCATTAAGGACCTGGTTCTTCTAGGACCACCTGTGGTCTTCAACTCTATTATGTACGCAGGCTTACCATCAACGTTTATTACTAGGTCAGGGAGACCGAGTATTGGGATATCCCTCCTAACCATGACCAAGGAAGCCTCCTGAATGTACGGCTTACTGAAGTCAGCATAACCAATCCAATTCCTCATCCTCTCATTGAAGAAGTAAACACCCTCCTCACCCCTATTGATAAGGACGGGATTCCAACCAAGCTCAATACCGAGACCCTCCTCATCAACACCAAGCTGCCTAGAATGTTCTATTAACCCATCAAGAATACTCCTATTGACAATCCTACCCCTCATATAATCAAGGTGAACCTTGTACTCACAACCATATAATTGAGAACCTATGTAACCGCTCATTACGAATAAAATACCGTGCTTAAGTCTCGGGATTTTGAAAGTCTCATCACCCCAATGAAGCACTGCAGAATCTCCCATCAACTCCATGCGTGGCGCAACGTCGAGCCTAACCAAAACAATCACCTCAATGCCTCTTAATGTAGACTGGGTATAAACATTATTATTGTTATTAACGTATATTCCTTAAAGATTTAAATAGCAAGTCATGGCTTCGGTGATTGTGGGTAAGGTTAAGATTATTGCCACCATAGGCCCAGCCACGGAGAAGCCAGAGATTCTAAAGGAGTTGATTAAGTACGTTGATGGGGTAAGAATAAACTTCTCACATGGTAGTCCTGAGGAGTGGAGGACTAGGGTTACAAATGTTAGGGATATCAGGGGTGACATTACAGTGCTAGGTGACTTAAGAGGTCCTGGAGTAAGGACTGGCTCCATGAATCCCATAACGCTCAACGTGGGCGATTCCGTGGAGTTTAGGCTCGCTGACAAATCAAGCGGTGGTTTTGTGCCCATACCAGATCCCTCATTCTTTAGGATAATAACTATTGATGACGTTATTGTTATGAATGACGGCAGGTTGAGGTTGCGTGTCGATGAGATACGTGGCAATAATGCACTGCTCACTGCGATGACCGCGGGCACGATAATGCAGGAGAAGGCTGTCGTGGTTAAGGGTAAGGATTATCCAATGCCTATACTTGATGATTATGATAGGAACGCCCTTAAGCTCGCTGTCGAGGTTGGTATGGATTATGTCGGCATAAGCCATGTTAGGAGTTCTGACGATATTGAGGAGGTTAGGGCAGAGTTGAGGAGACTGGGCGGGGATTGGATTAAGCTTGTGGCTAAGATCGAGGGCCCTGACGCCGTCAGGAACATGAAGGATATCGTTTGTGCGAGTGATTATGTAATGGTGGCCAGGGGCGATTTAGGTATGCACTTCGACCTTGAGGAAATACCTAGGATACAAAGCTCAATAGTTAAAGAGGCTCAGAAGTGCGGTAAGCCGATAATGGTTGCGACCCAGCTTCTTGAATCAATGATAGAGCAGCCAGTGCCAACTAGGGCTGAGGTTGTTGATATAACGAATGCTGTTATGGAGGGTGTGGATTCATTATTATTGACCGGGGAGACCGCGGTTGGTAAGTACCCAATTGAGGCCGTGCAGTGGTTGAGGAGGGTTGCCAGTGAGTATGAGGATGAGGTGAGGGTTGATAGGGAGGTTTTGGCGAATTTAACCGACAGGTTGGCGTTGGGTATCGTGCAGTTGGCCGAGGATATCGGTGCCAAGATAGTGATTTACTCGAGGGGCGGTAGGTTCGTTGAGGCAATATCTAGGTATAGGCCCAGGGTGCCGACATACGTGGGCGTTAGCGACGAGAAGCTACTAAGGAGGTTAAGGCTCTATTGGGGTGTGGAACCAATAATGATTAAGGACGTTAAAGACTACGATGAGGGGGAGAGGGAGACGCTGAATGACTTAATTAGGAAGGGATTGGTGGCGAAGGGCGACTTAGTCCTTCTAACACATGGTGTGATAGATACGTACAATGACTATAGCATTAGGATAATTAGGATATAATCAATGAAAACCAACGCACTCAGGGTAGTACCTACGTAACACTAGGTATATTATGTATACCATGACTGCACCAACAATGAGAAAGAATACACCAACAGACAGGTAATCAATAAGGAATGCCCTAACTGAAAGATAAAGGAACAGGGAGAAAACAACCGCAATAATGCCAAGGCATACATACCTTCTCCTCACCACCTGAACTCCCCTTATAGGGCCAACCATCCTTAACGCATCGGCGATTTTCCTACCATTTGGCTCGACATAGAGCCTAACATAACCAAGCCTAACTAACTCGTCTAGAACCTTCCTTTCACCCTCACTTAATGAGTCATAGGAGATCCTACCCCTCTCCAACACCCTCCTGAGCAGTGTCTTAGCCTCCTCACTTAGCTCATCCATCTAAGCACCACCTCATTAATAACCTCGGATGGCGATAATTGCCTAAAGGGAATATTACGGGACCTTAGGAGCTCCACGGCCGTGTTAAGTCTTACCGACACCTCATTAATGTCGTTGCCGTAAATAACCAGGTAATTATTATTACCATCAATAATAACGGCCCCAAGACCAACAGCATCACGCATTAGGGACTGGTCCAGAGCACTTACCGCGAGTGCTGAGACCCAGTTATCTCCAATACGAACTACACTATCGCCAATACCAACACCGAGACAAACTCTGCTAACCTTCACATCACTAGTATTCATAACGCCATAACTTCTGACAACCCTAACCCTCGACTCAGTGACGCCCTTATTACCACTGCCCCTACGCCTATGGATAAGAAAATAGGTAAGCAATACGATACTCAATACAATAATGAACAGTATAGGGCTTATTATGAATAAAAGAAAGGAGACTAACACACCTAGAATCCAGTACCAATTTCTCCTCAGGAGGTCACTAATCATAATAAGCCTAGTAAGACATAACCATCACACACCTTAATTAATTAATTGGACACTTTACTGATCCCTTCCTCGTTTTAGAAAGAATACTTTACAAAACTTCATATTTAAAACAGGCATTACTAATAATGAGGAAGATTGCGCAAAAGCTATATTTTCAAAGCAAAAAGAGAGAGTGCAATTCCTTTAGAAAGCATTATTTACAGCGAATACAGGTAACCAAACGCATAATAATTCTCATGAGACTTCATGAATCATAAAGCCACTGACTTTATTAAGCACGTTATGGGCAATCGTATGAGTAATGCCTTGGGCGCATAAACAATCATATTTAATTATTAAATTGGAATTTTTATAGAGAAGTAAAGGAACAAAACTCAGTATGCCTAAGAAGTCAAAGAAGACCGAGGAAAAGAAGGAGGAAAAGACAGAAAAGAAGAAGTAATGAGATAACGAGTTACCGTTTAATAATTTAAAAATCACCTTCCCCTTTATCCATTATTCTTTTCTGATGAAAATTACGAGCAATTACTGATAATAAATGGCCAGCTGCGTAGCCAGCCACGGCATAACCCCCCTTCTGTGTTATTTCTCTAAGGCCCTACCCGGACCTCACCCGTGGAGATCACAGGTCCCTACTTGGGCCACAGTCCCTGGCGACCTCTCGGTCGGCGGGTTACCCCGCAGGGACCCACGGCTCATGGGGGAGTTTCCTCAGGTGGGTCGTTGCCGAACCCACCCGGTCTAAAGCCGTGGCTGGCTACGCAGCTGCGAATTATTAGTGTTGGGCTTTGATATAAACCTTAGTTTGTTCTCTACACGTTTGCCTTTATCCTAATGATCTTCACTAAATCTTATAAACCCTTATGTTGGATACGGTTTGAATGAGTAAGTACATATACCCAGATGCCATCATTACGACTGCTGGGCATGTGGATCATGGGAAGACGACATTAGTCCATGCATTGTCAGGGGTTTGGGTTGCTAGGTATAGTGAGGAGATTAAGAGGGCCATGACTGTTAAGCTTGGCTACATAACAATCGGCCTTTACGAATGCCCTTCAATGGAGGGTGAGTTTAGGGTAATAAGTGATGGCCTGCTTAAGGATGGTAAGTGCCCCAATGGTGATGAGCCTAAGCTTAAGAGGAAGGTTTCAATACTTGATGTGCCCGGTCATGAAGTTCTAATAAGCACAATGATTTCTGGGATCTCTTACGTGGACGCCGCGTTACTTGTTATTGACGCCTCCATGCCCGTCCCTCAGCCACAGACCGAGGAGCACTTTACGGCATTGTCAATAATGGGTCTTAATAAATTGATTGTTGTCCAGAACAAGCTGGACCTTGTTAATAAGGAGCAAGCCCTCGAGAATTATAGGCAGATTAAGCAATTTCTAAAGGGTACCTGGGCTGAGGGTTCGCCTATAATCCCTGCATCATCACTTCATAAGGTGAATATCGAGGTCATTTCATCATTGATAGACCAATTGGTGCCACCTAGGGAGGTCTCTGGTGGTGATTTTAGGATGCTTGTCCTTAGGAGCTTTAATGTCAATAGACCTGGTACACCGCCCGATAAGTTGGTTGGTGGTGTTTTGGGTGGTACCGTAATTAGGGGCTCTGCCAGGGTTGGTGATGAGGTTGAGATAAGGCCTGGGCTTAAGTTGGGTAATAAGTACGAGCCCATATTAACTAAGGTTACCAGTATAGCCATTGGTAATGAGTATGTGGAGGAGGCGAGGCCGGGTGGTTTGGTTGGTATTGGCACCGAGCTTGACCCGGCATTGACAAAGGCTGATTCTCTTGTGGGCAGTGTTGTTGGTAAGCCTGGCACGTTACCGCCTGTTTGGAGTGACTTAACCCTTGAGTTCCATAGGATCGAGAAGCCCAGTGATAGTGCGTTGAAGGAGGTTTCGTTTAAGCCTAAGGATGTTGTTATGGTTCACGTGGGTTCTGCGGCAATTATGGGTATTGTTAAGGGGTTCCACGGTGGTAAGTTAGATGTGGTTCTTAGAAAGGCCGTGTCTGCTGAGGAGGGTTCTAAGGTAGTTATTACTAAGCAGGTTAGTAATAGGTGGAGGATCGTGGGTTATGGCGTCCTTAAGGATGGTACGGTGGTTCTTGAGTGAGGTCTAATTTAAGAATTGAGTGTGTTGTATTCGATACGAGCGCATTACTATCAATGTTTACAAGAGGCCTGAGGGTTATTGATCAAGTAATCAGCATTGTGAACGCGCCCATAATTCCTGTGGTGACCTATCCCATAATTAATGAGTTGGTAAAGCTCAGCAACTTGGGTAGACCTGGCATTAATAAAGCCGCTAGTAACGCCTTGGATTACGTCCTCAGCAACTTCTCCATAGCTAATGCCGAGGGTTCGCCTGATGATTCCATAGTGGAGTTTTCGAGGAGGTATGGTTGTATTGCTGTGACCATGGACACAAAGTTATTGAGGAGATTGAGGGAGGTTGGTGTGAGGACTATTTATTTAAGGGCGAGTTCCAATAGGCTTGAGGCTGATTTCTACGGTTGAAACAACCTGGGTTTGTTTTATTAAGGAGTGCTCAGTACGGCATAGTTAGGGGGCGGATGAGGGCGGGTCACCATACAGGCGGCACTTTGCCCGACACCCCCTAATCCCTGACTTTAGTGATTGAAAGTGCTATAACTAATCACATGCATTAAATACTTTAAAATAGGCTTGTTTCGCTATAGGTGTGCGTCCTCCAAAGTTCGGTTATGTTAGGGTTTCATCGTTGGATGAGGCTGTTAAGGTCCTTGAGGCTGATGAAAACGCTAAGGTCCTTGCTGGTGGCCAAAGCCTAATGCCAATGCTGAAGCTTAGGCTTATTAGGCCTTCGTACCTGGTGGATATAAACCAGGTGCCTAATTTATCCTACATAAGTATTGAGAAGGATGTTATTAGGTTTGGGGCCTTGGTTAGGCATCATGATGTTGAGGTTAATGGTGACTTATGGAAGATATACCCAATACTACCTGAAACAGCTATTCAGATAGCCGATCCGCAGGTTAGGAATTTAGGTACCATGGCTGGTTCGCTGGCTCACGCCGATCCTGCAGCTGACTGGCCGGCGGCGCTTATAGCTCTTAGGGCTAGGGTTAGGGTTCTTGGTCCAGGTGGTGAGAGGGAGGTCCCTATTGATGATTTTATTAAAGGTCCGTTCACCACTGATTTAGGTAGGGGCGAGGTCATTAAGGAGGTGGTTGTGCCTAGGATTAACGGTAATGTCAAGTCCTCCTATATAAAGCTTGAGCGTAAGGCTGGAGACTTCGCGGTCGTTGGTGTTGGTGTTGTTATTAAGCTATCTAATGATGGTTCTATTGAGGATGCATCAATAGGAGTAACGGCCGCAGGCCCCAAACCATTTAGGGCGGTGGATGCAGAAAAGGCCCTCATTGGTAGGAAACCCACTGACGATGTAATTATGGACGCGGCTGAAAAGGCCATGAATATGGCGAGCCCTATTAGTGATATTAGGGGTTCTGCGGATTATAAGAAGGCCATGGTTAAGGTAATCACTAAAAAGGCCATTAAGAGTGCCCTGTCGAGGTGATGAGGATGAGCAGTACAGTGAAGGTGGGCCCAGAGGAACTTGTTAAGGTTAGGGTTAAGGTTAATGGTGTTTGGTATGAGCGCTATGTGGAGCCGAGGAAATTGCTGGTGGACTTTCTTAGGGAGGATCTGGGGTTAACGAGTGTTCATATAGGTTGTGATACTGGTCATTGCGGTGCATGTACTGTAATAATGAATGGTAAGTCAGTCAAATCATGCATGGTGCTTGCGGTTCAGGCTGATGGTGCCGAGATACTGACGCTCGAGGGCTTGGCTAAGGATGGCAAGTTACACCCGATACAGGAGGCCTTTTGGGAGAAGCACGCTCTTCAGTGTGGTTATTGTACGTCAGGCATGATAATGGAGACGTATTACCTACTGAGTCAGAATCCGAACCCTACTGAGGACGAGATCAGGAGGGGTTTGTCTGGAAATCTATGTAGGTGCACGGGTTATCAAAACATAATAGAGGCTGTGAAGCTTGCGGCCCAGAAATTAAGGGGTTGATGATTCATAGTTTAAACTCAGTAGGTCTCCAACTGCATGATGTTTCCTGCAACTTTCCCTCGAGTGCGTCCTTAATCAATTTTCTTGGGTCCTTAACCTCCCTCATTGGTTTACCGCTTGCGTTTCTCATGAACATCACGACCTCGGCAAGAATACTAAGGGCAACCTCACCGGCTGTCTTAGCACCTATGTCTAGGCCAACTGGCGAATGCAACTTACTTAATACATAATCAAGGTCTAAACCTCTCCTAACCATCTCGGCAATCATAACGGCAGCCCTCCTCTGACTTGCGAGAAGCCCAACGAACTTAGCACCACCCTTAAGCGCCATGTATAATGCGTCAGCGTCGTAGGGCTTACCACCCTCATTCGCTATTATGACCATGGAACTCTCATTAATGAGCTTCGCTAAATCCCTCAAATCATTACTTACCAGGAAAGCGCCCCCGAAATCCTTTTCATCAACATCACCGTTACCAACAACAGCCACGTAATAACCAACCGCACTAGCAATATTGACCAAGGCCCTAGCTATTAGGCCAGAGCCAACAACGATTATGGTCGGCCTAACCTCAATGGGCTCGGCAATAACCTTCACGCCATTAATCACGGTCTCAACAACCCTACCCTCACTTAATGCCTTGTTCGCGAGCTCGAGGATTTCATTACCACTTGCAATACCAAGCATGGCCTTACCATTCACAACTATGTCGGAGAAAACATCATTACCCTTAATCATTTTAATGACCACGACTTTATCACCGTTAGAGCTAACCTTGGTCAAGGCATTAAAGAATTCGCAGGATGACACAAAATAATAACCTGCACCTATAATATAAGTGTTTCTTGAGTATTCATGATTTCTTAATCCTCGTATTCACGAAGCCCCTTAATCCATGAGTCAAACATAGCATTATCACACTAGGTTCATATTAATTGTTCATATTAATCACTGCTCAAATACTTAAATACTCATATCCATAACAGTGGTCTGTATGAGTATACCCAGGACCGCGCATAGGGAGGCCGGTCCAAAGGTCGCGAACTTCTTCGTGATAACAGTATCCACATCTAGGTATAACGCCAAGGTTAATGGGCAACCCTATACCGACGAGTCTGGCGATTTAGCAGAGTCCATACTCAAATCTAATGGGCATAGGGTCGTGGGTAGGGATTTGATCAAGGATGACCTGGTCATGATTAGGTCCCTGGTAGACTCGTTGTTGCTCCGTGATGATGTCGACGTAATATTCCTCACGGGCGGTACAGGCTTGGCTAAGAGTGATGTGACGATAGAGGCCGTGAGGCCTTTATTCGAGAAGGAGCTTGAGGGTTTTGGGGAGTTGTTTAGGTACGTTAGTTATTCCAAGATTGGTACTGGTGCGATGATGAGTAGGGCGACGGCCGGCGTTGCGAGGGGTAAATTAATTGTTGCCCTACCTGGATCGCCCGATGCGGTTAAGACAGGGTTGGAATTGCTGCTTCAGGAGTTGCCTCATATATTATATATCATAAGGAGTTGATGCTTAAACAGGTGTAGTATGTGCACATGAAGGACGATTTATAACCACATGAGAAATTACCCGATTGATGAATCCAATCATCTCATTAATACCCTTCGTAGGGTCAGCCTTAATGGCTTACTACACCTATGAGAATTATAAATACGTCAATGTTTGCCTACCTGGGGTGTTTCATTGTGAGAGGTTCAATTTCATAGTGCCCAGGAGAATCAGACTCGCCTTGTCATTGGGCGCGTCCATCGTATTGGCTATAATTGGTGTGTTAATAATCATCAACCTAATCCTCATTGCGGCGGTTTTGTCAATAATTGGCATCATAATTGGCGCCTACGGTATATACCTACAGGTAAGCCACAATGCCTACTGTATGTACTGTCTAACTACTGACGCCATATTGATAATTACAGCCATAATGCTTATACCAAATATTATTTAGTTCCACGGTAAAAATCTTATCGGGATTACCTCTATATGAATAATACACATGAGAGATTTCCGCTATCTGGTAATAGCAGTATTTTAGGCACTGAATACATCATTAACTCCTAAATACAGGTACTTTATTACGCTGTGTACTAGTATTCATGTGCTTGGACTCGATAATCATGATAGCAATATAAGTAATTATTTAATAGGGGATTTGAAGTCCATTTGCTGTATGGCGAAGGTGCACTATGAGGGTTCCTTCGAGGTCGATAAGCCGAGGGATGTTGTGTATAACTTCCTTATTGATCCCAGGGGCGTCGCGTCAGTAATACCCGGTGTTGAGTCTGTGGATGTGGTTGATCAGGACAATTTCAAGGTGAAGGCTAGCCTCGGTGTTGGTGCCATCAAGGGTACGATAAACATTACGGCCAGGTTTGCCGAGAAGAAACCGCCGGAGGGTGCGAAGGTTGTTGGTAGGGGTAGTGGTATGCAGAGTACGATGGACTTCGAAATGGGCTTTAAGCTCGAGGAGGTTGGTCCTAACCAAACTAGGGTTAATTGGTACTTCGATGGGAATGTTGGTGGATTAATAGGGTCTATGGGTGCAAGGGTTTTGGATCCGGTGGCCCAGAAGATAGTACAGGACAGCGTGCAAAAACTGAGGCAAAGGCTGAGCCAGTGATTAGGGCGTGGCTTAGCAATGGTGGTTCTCGGTTGTGAAAAACCTAAAAATTTATTAACTCATTCATAACTCGGTCTTGATAGGTATGAGCCTAATACTAAAGCCTAAGGAGTCGGCTTTACAGAAGCCCCACCTTAACCTAGCCGTTATAGGGCATGTGGACCACGGCAAATCAACACTAGTAGGCCACTTGCTGGTGGTTACTGGTTATGTCGATGAGAAGGGGTTCAAGGAGCTTGAGGAGCAGGCAAAGAAGATGGGTAAGGAGGACTTCGTCTATGCCTGGGTAACTGATAGGCTTAGGGAGGAGAGGGAGAGGGGTGTCACGATTGAGGCGATGCACGTAGGCTTCGAAACGCCTAAGTACTTCATAACAATAATCGATCTACCTGGCCACAGGGACTTCGTTAAGAACATGATAGTTGGTGCAAGCCAGGCAGATGCGGCGCTACTTGTTGTATCGGCAAGGCCCGGCGAGTTCGAGACAGGTATTGGTCCTCAGGGCCAGACCAGGGAGCACCTCTTCCTAGCTGCAACGCTGGGTATTAGGCAGGTAATCGTAGCTGTTAACAAGATGGATGTCGTTAACTATGACCAGAAGAGGTATGAGCAGATAAAGGCCGAGGTTAGCAAGTTCATGAAGCTCCTTGGTTATGACCCATCTAAGGTACCATTCATACCAGTGAGCGCCCTTAAGGGCGATAATGTTAAGGATAAGAGTAATAACATGCCTTGGTACAATGGACCAACACTACTTGAGGCTCTTGATCAACTACAACCACCACCAAGACCCGTCGACAAGCCCTTCAGACTGCCAATACAGGACGTATACACAATAACGGGCGCCGGTACTGTGGTCGTTGGTAGGGTGGAGACCGGTGTGCTTAAGGTTGGTGATAGGATCGTAGTAATGCCACCGGCAAAGGTTGGTGATGTCAGGAGCATCGAGACTCACCACATGAAGCTTGAGGAGGCCAAGCCTGGTGACAACATAGGCATCAACGTTAGGGGTATTGAGAAGGAGGATGTCAAGAGGGGTGATGTGATGGGGCACCTAGCCAATCCACCGACCGTCGCTGAGGAGATAGTGGCTAGAGTTGCCGTTCTGTGGCACCCAACAGCCATAGGCCCAGGATACACGCCAGTTCTTCACGTGCACACAGCCACGGTTCCAGCACAGATAGTTGAGCTGATAGCGAGGCTCGACCCAAGGACCGGCCAGACTGTGGAGCAGAAGCCACAGTTCATCAAGCAGGGAGACGTTGCTGTGGTTAGGCTAAAGCCACTTAAGGATGTTGTTGTTGAGAAGTTCAGCGACTTCCCAGGGCTTGGTAGGTTCGCCCTCAGGGACATGGGTAGGACAATAGCCGCAGGCCAGATAATCGAGATTAAGC
>JAGDXB010000124.1 GCA_023256215.1 Vulcanisaeta sp.
CAAGCGCCGCCTTAACAGCATTAATGACGTTGTTTAACCCACCAAACCTCTTAAGGAACGCCATGTGAAAGTCATCAATGGAAACATTCAGCTCCTGAAGCCCCAACCCCTTTAATTCACTTAAAAACTTCTTCGCCCTATCATAATCCCTAGCCCACCACGCATTCGTCACAAGTCTCGTAATAAAACCCCTCTTACTGGCATACTCAATGCCAAACCGTAGATGTCTCGGATGCAGGGTTGGTTCACCGCCTGTAAACGCAATAACGCGGATGCTGGGTATGAAATAAGCCTCATCAATGACCTTCCTAAGTACTTCGATAGGCAATACATTACGTATTAAACGTGGTGACGCGTTCACACTACAGTGCTGGCACTCAAAGTTACAGCCATAGGAGTAAAGGATAGCTAATGATTTTACCAACATGACTTAATCACGCTAATACTACCCCTGCTATAATAGCTGCACCAACCCAATAAACAGCTGCGACCTCCACAGCAACGACAAACCAAAGTACAGCAGCTACGGTTGTTCCAATATAAATTTGCGTAGTTGTGTACGTCTGTAACGGTTCTTCCTCATCACCCACATAAGTAGACATTACTGTATAGATCGTATTTACTATGTCTACATCTTTATCAAGCATGAAGGCGTTGATGTTGATAATAGACATTCTACATCACCCTTACGGTGAAGCATTAATTAAGCCCGTTATGATATCAATGGTCCTTACGACATCACTCATCCCATTGTCTGATGCTTTTTTAATTAATTCGTTTATGACTACATGACTTGGCGTATCTGGTGGTAATTGAACCTTAATATAATTCTCGTAACTCACAACAATGCCTATGGTATTATTTTTGTCATAAATTATTACCATTGATGGAGGAACTACTATTGATGGGGCTGTTCGTAATGCGTAAGCTATTATTTCACCACTATTTATTTTACTTCCATCTTTATAAACAGTAACTATGCTATCTACGAATAATAAATCGTTATTCATCAACTTTACCTCTTTTATCTTAGTATTAACTTCGAGACCTGAATAATTTTGAGGATTTGGCAACTGAGCTAATGCTAATATCGGCGTTGGCAACAATGCTATTGTTGTTAAAGCAGCCATAGTCTTAAAGAGATCCCTACGTGTGATGGCATCCTTAATATCTCTCTGGAATTTATTTTCTATAACCATCATTTCTCTTATTAAAAAAAGTTTATAAGTTTAACCCCCTCATTAATTACTGACTATGAACATATGTTTTAGTAAATCCGGCTTGGGAATTTTTCTGGCATTGCCGCTTATGGCTTTAATTTTTGTCGTGATTATGGGTATACGTGGTTTAATCCCTACATCAATAGTGATGGCTTCATTGCTTATTTTCGTTGTTGTAATCCTTACGTTAGCAATAGTTGCGTTCTTCCCTAAGAGGTGCAGCCTTAAGGGAGATTACATCGAGCTCAGCACCTACATGTGTAGGGGTGGGTTTAGGATTGTTGAGGTAATTGATGAGAGGGATAGTTTGAGGGCTTATTCCGCGATTGTACCCTTCGGCTTCAGGCTTTATCCATTTATTAATGGCTGGGGTTTCTCGGAGGTGGGTAATGTATTTATATTTTCTACTGCCGATTGCAACGATAAGTGGAGGCTGGTTAAGCTGGCTGATAGTAACGGTAAGGAGTTCTACGCAATAATATGCTGCGGCTCCTAACCTCCACGCACCTTACCTGGGTATTTCCGTAAGTCTCCCATTTATTAATGCGTAACTCTTGCTTGTGTAAGCTAGGGCTTCCTTGTCGTGTGTCGCCATTATTACCGCCCTCTCCCTACCCACGAAGTCCCTCAGCACCGTCAGTATCGCCTCCGCGGTCTCTGAGTCAACGTTCGCCGTTGGCTCGTCAATTATTAAAACCCTAGGCTCTAAAGCAAGCGCCCTAGCCAGTGCCACCCTCCTCCTCTGCCCCATACTCACTCTAACTGGTGTTCTACGGAGCACATCATCGGTTAAGCCAAGTTCCTTTGCTACCTCAATGGCTAACTTAACGGATTCTCTACGTTTAACGCTAAGCCTAAGCAGTGGTAGTATGATGTTATCGATGTTTGATAACGAACTTATTAAATTGAGCTTCTCATGGACAATAGCCAAGTCCCCCCTCCTCAGCTCCAAAGCCCTATGGAACTCTTTGACCAAGTCCACACCGAGCACCATGACCGACCCGGCGTCAGTCCTGAGCAGTCCACCGATTATGTTCAGCAGCGTCGTCTTACCAACACAACTCCTGCCAAATACGGCTATGAAATCTCCCTCCGACACCGATAAGTCGACGCCATTAAGTACGACCTTTTTCGCACATGTTTACTTAATTTAGCCGTGTAGTCACTTACTAAGTTCTTTCAATACCTCCTGCGCCGCGACGTCGATACCTCCCTTAATAATCATTGCCTTAAGAACCCAGTAATAGGCAGGTAGTTGGTAGGCGTAGTCCTCGCCGACCCACTCCTCACGTGGTAGCTGTGATAGTGGTTTGCCCACTATGCGTATCAGTACATTATCCTCGATCAATGGTTCCCCGGGTAGTAACGCGTTGTATACCACATCATCAGGCCTTGGATCACCTATCCTGGACTTTATCCTCATAATGAGTGCTGAGGTATTGGGCAGGTTTAGCAGCAATGCCTCCCTATACGCTATGTTCCTGATGTGGCCGATCACGTTGCCCAACCAGTTAATTACGTCCCAATCATAATTAAGTATTAGCTCCATCAATGCTCTTATGTTACCACCAAATAACTGCCAAAGCACTTCGGGCTCGACCTGCACCTCAGGCCTTACTCTGTCCTTAACCTCATTAACAACTTCTAGAAACGCCTCACGAGGCAGGTTCCACAGAAGCATCGGCAATAATCCACCCTTACCCCTGTACTTCCACGCTAGTTCGACAGCCGTCTGATCACTAACCGAGACTATGACCTTAACGTACTTATCGCCCCACGGAGCCGTACCCAGTAGCCTACCTTCAAACTCGCCAGCATACATAGCTATCAATTCCTGAACGGCTTCACGCCCAATACCTCCAGATATGAACCATCTATCCAGGTCGTCATGTATTATTAAGACGTTATCAACACCATGAAACTCCCTAACGTACCTCCACAACTCTTTAGCTAACCCAATAACCTGACCAATACTAATCGTCGTCCCCATTACAGTTATGGAAATTTTATTAATTAAGTCATTGATTGACCCACCGCTAGACCCGCCCGGCATCAACACGTTGGCAGCCCTATCTTCGTAATTCACGTAAATAATCGCCGTATCGCCGGCGCCAATTACCTCTAGCGATTTAGCGAGTAGGTTAAGCATAGTAGTTTTACCAGCACCAAGTGGTCCGTAGATAACACGCACACCTCCAATACTCAGGTCGCTCGATAACTCCGTTATTTCACGCTCCCTATCCCTAAAATTAATAACTACATTACCACTTAATACAAGACGTTGTTTCTGAATCCACCTAATCACCGCCTCGGGATTTACACGAATCACTCCTGGGTAAGTGCAGACAGTAATTTATTTATTTTTCACGATTAATGAAATGGCCCATAATGGGCATTAAAGACATAAAGCAGGCGATTAGGGAGAGGATTTGGAAATTACTTGAGGAGAGGAACGTAGCGGCATTCCCAAGGCCTGTTTATGGCAG
>JAGDXB010000026.1 GCA_023256215.1 Vulcanisaeta sp.
TAAGGCTCGGTATGAATATTACTATGTCCTTGTAAACCCCATGTGCCAGATTGTCGATTACCTTATTAGCCCTAATACTCCATAAACGCAATATTAGGGGCTCATCTTTACTTAATCGCCTAGAGAGGAGGAGAGCCTTACGGGCGCTGGTTATGATAATGTCGTATGAACCTATTAGTGGCTTTATCTTATTAACGAAATTGCGACTACGTAGATAGCTAGCCGGTATTTTAACGAGTGTGGTACTTGCCGCGTCATCACTCTTTATGAGTATCTTACGTATTTCAATCCTTTCAGCATTACTCTCTAGATCCAGCACCGTAACTTCATGACTCGTTGCCAATGATGCTACAAAACCTAGTTCATGCCTTGCTAAGAAATCACCCTCATACACAGCTAATATACGTAAATTCATACCTAACCCACAATTACTTGATATTTAAATGTTGATAAGTGCGGCATGAAGAATCTATATGGCGGAAACCTACCCAATTCGAAATAATTCATTCTTAAAACCTTGTTTAGGTAAGTTTTCATAGTGACCGCTGCAGAGAAGTCTCTACGCTTAACCTCATTGATTACCCTCACATCGTACAGCCCAAAGGGGTAAGCAAATGTATTCACGGCGCAATTCCTATTGTACTTATTAACGAAATTCTTAGATAATTCTATTTCTTGAGCAAGGTCATTATCGTCAAGATAAGGTAGACCTAAGTGATAATAGCCATGACCACCAATCTCAAATCCCTCCTCAACAAACTCCTTGATCTGGTCGGGCGTGAGCATCGTTTCTTCATACAACCTGTGTAAGTCATCATGAATATGATCAAAGAGCGCCCTTACTAATTCAGATAATTCATCTTGTTTCATCCTTGGAATGCTATTAATCATGGTTTGCGTTACCCTCTGTCTCTCGTAATCACTGTTTATCCTGAAAGTTCCCTGTGGCGTGTTTATTTCCGTGGGCAGCCTCAGCTTTATCATGGCATACGCAATTGCGGTAGCCCAGTGAGGAATTTTGTTTTCTACGAGACCGAACGAGATATATACCGTACCCTTCACGTCATACTTCTTCATTATTGGCAATGCAACTTCATAGACACCTCTGTAACCATCGTCAAATGACAGCACGGCAATCCTATTACTAAGTCCCTTACCCTCTTTTATTAATTCAAGGGCTTCACAGAGCGGCATTATTCTGAACTTCATCCTAAGTAAGTACTTTATCTGCTGCTCGAAGTATTGCTTAGATACACCAATGTCGTAATAGATATTTCTATCTATTTCATGATACATCAGAATTAGCAAAGAACCTTTAGACTTAATGCTAACGAGCAGATCAAGCAAACCAATAGTATCCATTACAGGTAAGAACCTGCTCAGCTTCGTTTATACCACCACGATAATGACTTAATGTAAGCCTTATACTCTGAATGAGCGGCTGCATCCCATGTATATTGCATGGCGAAACTCCTCGCCTCCTTACTTAATCTTTCCATATATGCCTGATCCCTTAGTAATGTAATTACCTTGTTCACGAAATCCCTGCGGCTTCGCACTTTAATTACAGCATTAGTCCTAAACTGATGGGCATACGGTAAATCCCAGACTATCGCGGGCAATCCCATTCCTAATGCCTCGAGAACACTTATTGATAGTACATCGACATAAGATGGGAAGAGAAAGACCCTAGCCTTAGATAATTCACAGTACTTCTCCATACCGACCTTATACCCAGCATATATAACCATTTCCTCAATACCGAGTCTTCTAGTTAAATCTATAAACTTCTTCCTCTCGTAAGGATTGCTAAAGTCACCCAATAATAATAACCTAACTGGCTTATACTCACGTACGACTTTACTAACAATATACAATAAGTCATAAATTCCCTTCTCAACAGTCAAAGCACCCATGAATGCTAGGTCATATACCTTAGGCTGATTAGCATTGAGGCATAGTCTCATTAATTCATGGTCAAGACCAACTGGTATTTCAAGTACATCATAATTCCTAAACCCAATACCTAACCTTGATAATTCATGTTGTATAACATCAGATACTAGGTGAACAAGTGTGTTATTCATCGCTCGCAATGCAAGCATAGTCCTTAGGAAGCGTGTAATTGATACATACCTCCCATAACTAAGGTATGGGTTTATGTACATGTGCGATTGTACAATCACAGTCCAAGTAATGTTACTAAGCGCTGACGAGATGAATGCCGGTAGTACGAATAATGGGTGTTCACTGTGTGATACTACCATGTCAATGCGCAGGTCGGTAATGTGTTTTATTATGTTGCGCACCAGTTTAGCAATGCACGTATTTATTTCGGAACCATTACATGAAATATTATTAACTATGCTAATACCGCTATTCCTTAATTCATTAACTATGTGATGGGGTGTATCAATGGTAACTACGTAGTTTTCGATGGGGATCCTTGACAAGTGCTTTAGTACGTAATATGACCTTACCTGACCGCCCCTTCCCTTAATATTAGGACTTGAAATAATTAGTACATTCATTCTTTAATGATTCCCTGAAGGAATTGAAGCGCAATCTTACGCCAGGAGTACCTTCTTGAGAATATAATGGCTTCTCGCGATAATTGTTCAAGCCGTGCGGGGTCATTCAATAGTTCATTTACGGCAATCGCCATAGACCTCTTATCACCAACCTTAATCTTAACCACAGAGTCAGTCCTATAATTCATACTGATTGCAGGTATTGAATACGCAACAACAGGTGTACCTACCGTCAACGCCTCAAGTACGGATATGGCGAATGTATCAAAATAACTGGGGTAAATCATGACCCTACTCCTACTCAGCAACTCGAACTTCTTAATCTCATCAACAAACCCGAGAAGCCTTACATAATCCTCAAGCCCATACTTCCTAATCATGCCCCTAACATCATCCTCAAGTTCCCTGGGTATCCTCCCTATTATTACAGCATTAAGTTTGTCTCTATACTCCTTAAGCATTCGTAGAACCTCCACCACATCGTATATACCCTTAAACCTCGATATAGACGCTAGATGCACCACATCAATATCTCTCTCATTAATACTCCTATACTGAGGTAATTCCGTAAACTCCACGGCAGCGCCCATCAGGCTATGCGCGTTCCGTGCCATCAGACCAACACGCATGTGGTCATATGTTATTGATGGGCTCACATAGATAAACCTGCACACCCTATTAATGACCTGGTACAACCTAACAAGCACCTTATTCTTCATGTCCAGGGGCTTTACGTCGTTAGTGTATGGCAACCACCCAATTGAATTATGAAACATGACACTACACCCCCTCCCAGAAGCTAAACCTAATACTAAACCTAAGAGGACAACCACCGGGGTTTGATAACCAGCAACAATATAATCAATACCATCAGATCTAATCGTACCAATCAACTCAATCACGCTCTTAATGAAGTTACGTAAACCACCCAATGACACGTACCTCACATCAACACCATACCTCGTAAAACCAGCAGGACAGATAAAACATCCCCTCCGCAAACTAACGGGAACAACAACCGTAACCTTAACACTATCATTACTACCCAACTCCCTAATAACGTAATACCACCACCTCTCAGCACCACCAGAGTGGATACACGGCCACGCAATAACCATGATACTTACTACATTCTTCTTAGTAGCCTCGCTCATAG
>JAGDXB010000028.1 GCA_023256215.1 Vulcanisaeta sp.
CGCTCGTGCCCGAGATAAACCTGGTCCGCGAGCTCGGCATGTGCTACTCACTACTCGCCCTCGTGACCGACTACGACATTTGGGTCCCACACCAACCAGTCACTGCTGAGCTTGTGGAGAGGGTCATGACCGAGAAGCTCGAGCTTGCACGAAAGGTACTCCTAAACGTGATCCCCAGGATACCCAGGGACGTACACGTAAAGTGCGAGGAGACCCTCAAAAACGCCTGCGTCTAGGTTTATTGAAAAATAGATTTCAGGTATTATTGCGTTATTTTTATATTAATATTTGGCATTATTTATTTTAGAGTATGAATTATTGGTTAGTCATTTATGGCTCTAAGGAGAACTTTAACGTAACAATTAGGGAGGGTATTCTTGGTTTAGAGAGTATAGGCCGTGATCGCGAGGCGCTCAGGAGTTTTGTTAAACGTGGTGATATAGTGATACTTCTCTATAGGAATAATAAGAAGAACTGGAGTGAGGTAAAGATTGGCATTTTAAAAATAGTTGGTGATTGGTTTGAGGATGAAAAACCACTATGGCCTGATGAAGAGAGCGAAGGAAAAGTGAAGTACCGAGATAGGGTTAAAGTAGAGGTTCTATATCCTCCTAAGGATAAAGTCGAGGGTATAAATGATGCCGATAAATTCAATCACATACTTAATGAAATTGCTAAGTATGTACTTGGTCTTAATGAAGTAACAGCTGATAATTTGGAAGATATAGCAAGTATATTAGCACAGTATTATAGAGCGGCACATTTAGTACCTCTTAATGAACGTATTGCCCGCATAATAATTAGTAACGTTCTTGAGAGCGATGATTGTACGTTGATAAGTAATATTTATGGCGATAACGTGATTAACGAAGCCATCAATTTATTGGAGAGTTACCATGCGTTACTCATACTCGGTCCTCCCGGTACTGGTAAGACCACGCTCGCTAGGTGCTTAGCTAGTAAATTGGGTGCTGAGTTAGTTGAGGTTACGGTGCATGGCTGGTTTAGTAGGATGGATATGATTGGCGGTTATGTGCTCCAGGGCGGTAGTACTGTTTGGCATGATGGTGTTTTGCTAAGGGCTGTTAAGAGTGGTGGAAAGACCCTAATACTTCTCGATGAGGTAAATAGGGGTGAGCCCGAGAGATTTCTTGCTGAATTATTCACTGCATTGTCGAGGCCAGACAGGAAGTTAAGTATACCAGGTGTTGATGCTTCACAGAATGGTAATGACATAATGATGGCGTTTTCAGGAAACCCATTCTCAATAATACAATCATTCAGAAAGTGGAGAAATGAGGGCAATTATGTGTGGGGCTTAGAAGGTAAGGATCAAGTAGATAAAGACATCTGGGATAAATTAAGGAGTTATAGGAACGAGGGAGGGAGGGTATTCGCGGGAGTATTCTTCTATGGAAGGACTCATATTAGAGGTAGTAATACTACCTGGAGGGCTTTGGCCCTCTTTGGCGAGGTGACGGACTTCCTAAAAGATGAAGAGAAGGCCAGCGAGTATATGCTTAGTAAAGATTTTGGCCTGCTCATGACTATTAGGCCTTTAGCGTATCTTAAGGTCCTTAACGAGGAGGACAAAATATCAATTAAAAATAATAAGAATGAGCGGGAAATACCTCTAAGCTCACTTGGTGAGAATGAATTAAGAAATATGGTCAACGATAAAGATTATAGTATTATCCTCAATATTAGTGACGTTGATAAGAAGATTCCCACATTGGGGAGACCACTTTGTGATCACCCCATCCCGTTAAATTATGCACTAGGTCGTTGGAATGAACCATTGACTGTGAGCAATTTCCTTAATGAATTAAGATTAACAGGGTTTTATGAGATTACCTATGATGGAGAACGTTATCTGAGCAATTCACTCATTAATACTTACTCCCTTGATAATATCTATATCGTTGCTACGGCCAATACGGCTGATGTTGGTATGCTTGGTGGGCTTGGCTTTGCTTTGCAGAGGAGGTTTAAGGTCATTAGGTTGGATTCGAATGAAGACATTATTAGGAAAGCACTTGAGTACTTCAGGGAAAGGGAAAGCCTTGATTATGATTGGGAGGATGCGAAGAAGGTGTGGGATGGGATTAGAAACTGTGTTGGTAATAAGGTGCATGGTAACGTTAATGATTACTTACCTGGCTGGGCCTATTTCGTGGATTACGTGAGACTTCAGGGAGAAATGAAAAAGAAAGGAATGAAAATGAGTAGAGAGGAAGCCATTAAGGCCGTATTCAATATTTATGTGGAGAGGTTTGGCTGTGGTGATATCCTTAAGTAGTAAGAGTGATTCCCGTGGCCGAGGCCTTATTTTCCGAGTTCCTTAAGCCGCTGGTGAGTTATTTATCCGAGGATGAGCTAGCTTTGAGGGTAATTAATGAGTTGGGTGTTGTGGGTTTGGTTAGTGGGTTTAGGGGTTTTCGTGGTGTACTGTCTTTTTCATGTAGAGATGATATTTGTAGGTTTGAGGAGGGGTATTGCCCGTACTATGTATTGGCCGGCGCCTACGCGATGGGTGTGTTCAGAGATTTGCTTATGATTTCAGCTAGGGCGAGCTCTCGCCGTGTAGTTTCCAGCGAGGCCTTTGGGGTTATCCTTGATGATTTACCGTACCTAGTGCCCTATGGTTTATATGATAATGTCGTGTATGTGCCGAGTGCGGATACGCCTGAGAATAGGTTATTGAAATTTATTCTTGAGAGTGCTAGGCGGTGTATTAAAAGTAGTAAGTGTGGGTCTTTAACCACCGGTTGGCTTAGTGGTGAGTTAGATTTCGTATTAAGTAATACGTGGATTAGCACTGTTTCTCTTGATAGGTATGACGAATTTGATTTAAGCGAGTTAAGGTTTAGGTATCCATACCTACATTCACCATATGATGTATTACTGAATCTTGTTGGCTATGGTGCTTTGGGCGAGTATGGCATTGATTATTTATATAAGTTATTTGAGGTTTACGTCCTTTCCCTGATAATGAATGGGATTAAGCATAGACTTGGCGATAACGCTATGATTGATCATAATGATGCGAGTTTGCTTACGATTCGCCTTGGTAATGTTGATGTCCATTATCAAATGGATGTTGATAAGAAGTGCGCTGGTAGTGGGTTTAGGTGTAGGGTTGCTGATATCGTTGTTGAGGTTAATGGAGAGGTTCGTTGTATTGTTGAGGTTAAGTTGAGTGGTTATCCTGAATATATAAGGGATGGTGCTAGGCAGGTAATGGATTACGTAAGATCCTGCGGCGGTAAACCAAGACCAGTGCTTGTTTATTACGGATCACAACTGTATAGAGAATATGGTGAATGTTATGGTGACGTCGAACTTGTGCAGCTTAGCATGAATAAAGGGAGGGACTTGGAGTTACTTGGGGAACTGTGTTTCCTACGCCCTTAGAAAGTTCTAAAAGGGGGTTTGTCCTGTTCCTGTTTTGTGACTGTTAGGGCCTTTGGTGGTAGGTTTCCCGTTATTTCCCTGGATGAGTTGGAGGCCTTGTTTAGGG
>JAGDXB010000138.1 GCA_023256215.1 Vulcanisaeta sp.
TATTAATGACCCTCCTCGTCAATCTATGCCTATAAACCACCATAACGCCCATCGTAGGCATGACATCAACGCCTATGCCAGCCATACCAGCAACACGCCCGGCCCAGGGACCGGCCGCATTAACGAAGACCCTCGAATTAACACGCTTAATATCACCCTTAACATTATCCTTAACCCTAGCACTCGTTATTTCATTACCGTTAATATCGAAGCCCACGACCTCCGCACCCTGAACGATCAGTGCGCCTTCGATGTACGCCGATATAGCCGCACTCATTAGTAATTCCCTCGCATAAACGACCTTATCAGGAACCTCAATAACAGCCTTAACCTCAGGGTTTAGGTTAGGCTCCTCCCTAGTTGCTTCTTTAACGTCAACAATCCTATAATCAATGTTAGCCCTCCTCAAACCACTAATAAACTCCTCCTGGAAGTCCAGGTCATCCTTAGTAATAGCCACGAAGTAACCACCGGTATCATCAACCACGTGAGGGGCTATCCTTGCAATGATCTTATTCTCCTCCGCACACTCAACAGCGGCCTTTGGGTCCGTGACCACGTACCTAGCACCACTATGTAGCAGACCATGCATTTTACCTGATGTACCACCACCAATGACCCCTCTTTCAAGGAGTATAACCTTCAATCCCCTAAGGGCTAGGTCTAATGCCGTGAATACGCCGTTAACTCCACCGCCGATTACGGCAACGTCAAATTCCATTATTAAATCACCTTACCAGTCTTAACGACACGTAAAATCCTGTCCGGATAATTACTTGTAATATCATCAACACCCATATCAACGAGGCGCCTCGCCTCATCCTCGTCATTCACAGTCCATGCGCCGACCTTTAAGCCGAGCCTATGCGCCATCTCGATACCTTTCTCATCAATTAAGTCATGAGATGCATGAAGCCATTGTGCATTCAACCTCTTGGCAATATCGATAAACCAGGTAATCCTGCCAATGAATATTATGCCTATCTCCACATCCTTATCAATAGCCCTAACATTGCTCAGCGCATCAAAGTCAAAGGAAATTATTTGAGCATCAACCCCATACTTCTTGATTAACTCAATAACCTTTCTCTCAATGCCCGGATAATAATCACTACCACGCTTAATCTCAACCTTATACCTAATCCTCTTACCAAACTCCCTAAAGACCTCCTCAAGCGTAGGCACCCTAACGTCACGCCACTTACCACCAAACCTAGCACTCGCATCAAGTCTCTTAATCTCGGCCAATGTTAGATCTTTAACATAACCTCTCCCATTGGTTGTTCTATCAACCGTGAAATCATGAATAACGACGACCTCACCATCTCTAGACATGTGAACATCAAGCTCAACACCATCAACACCCATATCAACAGCTAACCTAAATGAAGGCAACGTATTTTCAGGGGCATAACCCATTGCACCCCTATGGCCAAAAACCAAGACCATACGTATCACGAAAAGTCCTCACACTTATAAAAATACTTACCTTTTCTCGGCTTCTAGGGCCGTTATCTCCAGCCTCGGATGTATATTTGGACACTTCGTCTTAGCAATTGCGATTAACTCAAGTGGTATACCTTTAGTTTCGGGTGTGCAAAATATTGTCCATATAAACGCTATGAATGTAACCACAACTAGAAATTCAAAAAATGTTAACTTACCAAGTGCAAGTGCGATATATGGAAACTCAAATGCACTAAGGAAGGATACGAACCTTGTTATTGCTGTGGCCGAGCCCATGGATGTTGACCTAAGCTTTGTTGGGAATAACTCAATTGCGTAAAGTCCCATCGTGTTTCCAGGACCTAGATTGCCAATGCCATACCAAAGAATTAGCCCTATAACACCAATAACAATAGCAACTAAACCAACTAAGTACGCTCCAAGAGCCACAAACACCATGCCCAATGCAGAGCCACCAAAACCTATCAATTGTAAAATCCTTCTACCTGCAACATCATTTAGGTACGCAGAACCAAGGGCCCCTAAAAATCCAGGTATGTATAGTAATGCTGATAATAATATCGCAAGCGATCCCTTAAAGCCAAGCATTGCTAAGATTGCTGGTGAGTATAGTCCAAAACCATACGAACCTATATCATATAATATCCACTGTACCCACACAATTATAGTCCTTCTCCTAAAATCACCCTTAAATAACCACCTCCAGTCACCAGGCTTTATTCGTGACATCAATTCACGTTCAACCTGAATTAACTTATGTAATTCCTCCTCGGTTAATCCAGTCACGATTGACAAACGCTTAGCCTCCTGCACAGCATCTTCAGTACCCTGAACTGCAACCCTCCAACGCGATGATTCAGGCATACTCGCTCTAAGTATCACCGTAACCAATGCAGGAACTGCGCCAAGACCTAACGCCCATCTCCTCGGCGATGAACACAGAGACCCTAAATATTAATTCCCACGAGATCATCTTAAGGATACATTTACAGGCCCCTAATAAAACGTTACGCATACTTATGCTTATTGTATTCAGAAAGGTTGAATGATACCTACAACTGGTTAGTTACCACGGGTTATTGCTGGGTAAAAATATGTCGAATTGTTAGTTATATGAGGAAAAAATTTTATAAACCACATGATCTAACGTAATAATAATAATGAAGATATTAAAATTTAAATTAATGAATAAGGCAGGGCTTCATGCAAGACCGGCAGCCGTCTTTGTACGTGAAGTTAAAAAATTAAATAATGTTCAGATAACTATTAAGAAAGATGATAAAATTGCAGATGCAAAAAACGTATTACAAGTACTTTCATTAGGTGCGGATATCGGCGATGAAATAGAAGTTATAATTAATGGCAGCAGTGATGATGATGAGAATAATGCCGCTAAAGTAATAGAGAAGATAATCATGGAAATTCTTCCTAATTTAGATGGTGAAAATAAATGAAAGTAATAGCCAAGGGTGTGCCAATAGTCTCCGGTTTAGCTATAGGCGTAGCTAAAGTATGGAAAGAAGAAGATGTTTTCAATAATATATCAAGTAATTGTAGATCTAATAATAATGATTTTGAAATTAGAAAACTTAAAAATGCGTTGGAGGTTTTAAATAATAAGGTTAATAATTATTTAGAATTTATAAAAAATGAAAGAAAAGAATTAAAGGAAATAAATGATATATTGAATGCATATTTATTAATCGCAGATTCCATAGTTGAGGAGGCTATAGACAAAATAAAATCAGATAACGTATGCGCTGAACTAGCTGTTAAAGTAATAATTGAGAAATATATACAAAAACTCAGGGAAAGCGGAAGTGAACTTATAAGTATGAGAGTAGATGATTTAATAGATATTGAATCACAGTTGATAAGAATAATGTTGGGTAAACCATTATTATATGATTTATTAATTAATCAGTCCCGCGACAACATAATATTAATTACAAATGATATAATGCCATCTACAATACTCCTTCTTGCTAGGAGTGGACTTGTAGGA
>JAGDXB010000098.1:0-22119 GCA_023256215.1 Vulcanisaeta sp.
ATGTTAATGAGAAGGTGCTCAATGAAATGAGATTTGAGGGTATGGAGCCGTTCCACGAGGAGGAGCCTGTTTGGGTTATTAAGGGTACGTGGAGGAAGTATAAATGATCCCTAACATGCCACGGTAAGGCTATTTGCATTAGGCTTTAAAGCTCTGGCTGATCTATCTCTAGTATTATGAGTAATGACCTATCATCAATAATGAATCAACTAAGTGAGTTAGAAAAGAAGATCTTGGCTCATATATATCATTATGGACCTGACACACCATGGTTATTAGCTAGGAGATTGCTTGGGGCTGCTGGTTGGAAGCCAATAGTTCCTGAGGATGAGGTGGAGAGGGCTGTTCAGCACCTTGTTCAGTTGGGTCTGCTTCAGGAGTTTAGGGGTTCTTTGAAGGGTAGGGTTACTTCTTCCGTTAAGCCTTGGCTTAAGGTTAAGCAGCGTAATCCTGAGAGGCGTGGTAGGGGTATTTATTATGACTTAACGAAGATGGGTAAGAAGGTTGCTGGCGAGGTTTGGAAGAACTACGTTAGACCGAGTCTTAAGAAGTCTAGGCAGAAGTAATAGTCTCCTTTATTGTTAGGCTTAATAATGATATTACGAGGGATAATACGCTCAGGGTTAGTATTGCAACGAACCACTGATTACTTGGGAATAGGTTCTTTGTTATATCGTATATTTCGCCAATTATCACTATCATTAGGAACGCACCTGCCTCAGCCATTAGTCCCAGTAATCCTGTTGCTGTTCCTATCCTCGTGGGCCCTACTATATCAAGCGATAATTGGAGAGCTAGTGGAGCCAATGAAAGTAGGAAA
Organism: Vulcanisaeta sp.; assembly: GCA_023256215.1. Classification (GTDB taxonomy): domain Archaea; phylum Thermoproteota; class Thermoprotei; order Thermoproteales; family Thermocladiaceae; genus Vulcanisaeta. The sequence continues at coordinate 821 of JAGDXB010000098.1, forward strand.
AATCCCGTTGGAATTAATAATGTAAGGTAAAGAATGGAATTTGGTAATCTTATTGAGAATAGAAGAAGCAGTGCCGACAGTATTGCCGTATTTATTATGAATAATTTCTTTCTTGTACGTATCCTATCCGATATGTATGGTAGTGCCACCATTCCTATGGAACCACTTATTAGCATAATCATGCCTGCTAAATCACTGTATATTTGGGGAACATCCCTTAGGTATAGTATTGGCTCTATCCATTGGGTTAATGATGCGAAGATGCCCGTTCCTATGAACGTAATTATCATAAGTATGATTATAGACCTTATTCTCAATATACCTATTACATTATTTAATGAAATTGAAGTGCCAGAATAATTTTGGGGTGCATGTGCGCGATTTATGATTAACACGAATGCCATGAGAGATATTGTGGCTATTGAGGAGTACGTTATCATATTAATAAATAAATAGCTGTATGAGGACGAAGGTGTAAGTAATGGAGATATTATTAATGCGAGTGCCATACCGGCTATTTCGCTCATAGTACCTATGCCATTCGCCACAGCCTGCTCATGCTGTGGAAACCACTCACTCACTAATTTAGTGACGCTGTTGTATATGAACGTCTGTCCAACCCCTGCCAAGCTTTGGAATATTAATAATAATGTGAAGTCTTTACCTGCCAATAGACGTAGCCACGAGAAGAATACCATTATCGAACCCCCAAGTGTTATGGTAAATTTATAACCGAACCTGTCAGCAAATATTCCGCTAATTGGTGCCAGAGGTATTGATAGTAACGGCCATATTGAAACCATAAGGCCGATCATCAATAGGTTAACATGGAATATAAGCACCATCTGTGAAACGGCAATCCCTGAAAATTCTAGCCATATCATTTGGGATGCAGCTGTGATGAAGCAATAACTCGATAGGACAATCCATCTCCAAAGCCCCTCATTACTAACCACGCTTGACTATGCAGTATTGCTAAGTTAAAAAGACTTTATACCAAGGATCGCCTAGGCTTGGTCTCGTTATACTTGAGGTATTTCTAACGAAGCTCTCCTTGTTATTTAGTGCCTTTATTAGCAATTGAATATCAAGAGGCAAGCTAGGCCCGTAATGCGCTAAGGTATCGTTCGGCGTATATATCGTGGGTTTACCAACCCACTCGATCTCCTGTGGTCTATATTCTTTCGTCTTGCCCTCATAAATTATCAGCCTTGGGTTTACCTTATTGATTACCTTCATCACGCCATCCTTATTAGTTATTAGTTCAATGCATTTCAAACCCCTGACGTACTTAAGACCTACCTCGTTCAGTACTGAGGCCATGTATGAGGCTTCGCAGGGAATTACGTAATCCCCTAGCGACAGTATGAGCAAAACGTCGTCTATACTTATCGATTCCCTTTTTAAGATATCTACGTATACACCAATTACATGGGATGCTTTTTCATCTAAGTCTAGGAGCCTTCCTATCATTTCGAATGTACTTACTATTGCGCTTAAGTTGACGGGCATTGGTATGGCTAGTACTGGGGCTATTTTAGATAATGAGTCGACCAAGTGCTTCTGTACTGGGTAGGATAGTATTACCAGGTCTGGTTTAAGGTTCCTTATTTCCTCCACGTTCGCTGATGTGAATGAGCCTATCTTTACAGTCTTCATAGCCTCACGTGGCCTATAGCTCCATACATCAGACCCAATGACCTTATTACCAGCCCCTATTACGAATAGGAATTCTGTTATAGATGGGTTTAGGCTTACGATTCTGCTTGGGATATTCTCTAATTCCTTGGTGAGTAACATTGCTTATTGTAATTGTGTATTAGAAAATAAAATTAATCCTTGTTTCTGAATTAATTGTAGGTGATGAACCAGGACTTTCATGACTTGATGATTAGGTCTTCTCGCCACTGATCAGTTGGCTCATAATTAATCATTAATCATTCCATTTAGCCGTCATCATCCATACTAATTTAGTGAAAAGGTTTATTAATTCAATGCTTCCTTCATGGCTTGATTATGTCGTTTGACAAATTAGGTAAATCGATAAAGGAGGACTATCAATTAAGTAGTCATGATTATGATAATGAAGATCTACTAAGGATTATCAGCAAAATCTCGAAATTAAGTGATAAAAATAGATATATCTTCTGTCGGTGGATTAAGTATGGATTCATTGAGGGTTCCCAAGCCACAGCCTCGCCTATGGGCACCATAGTGTTTAATGATTGGTCCTCAGAATACGACTCATTAATACACGACCTTGTAGACAACGGCTTAGCCAGAATGACTGAAAGAGGTTTTGTGGAGGTTCCATACATGATGAGGTGGCCTGAGATCGTAGACATAAGTCCTATTTGTGAGCTTGATGTTATTACGTATATTGGTGATGGAGAGATTGTTTATCCAAGCCCAATGGTAATGAAGGTACCTCAGACCAAGGAAATAATTGAAGAGACGTACGATGATTTAAACAGGTTATTTGTAAGTGCGGTTAAGCGGTTGGGTTACTACATAAATGGCAAGGTAATACATGTAGGTATTAACGTTCATTCATTGGGCTTCGTAAATACTATATTATTTAGAAGCCCAATAGATGTGCTTGTAATTACTGACGATAGAACAGTTATAGCACATAAAATAATAGATCCAAGCAAAACAGTACATAGGGGATTATCCTCCCTAGAGCACTACTTAATGGATGGTGTTGATTATGCAATGCTTATTCATAAATACACCCATTATGAGGAGCACGTGGATACATTCAATAAAATCCTAAACAGACAGTACATAAAGGATGCCGGATTCGCCATCGTTCCCTACGAACTTGACTACATAATGCTCCTTAAGTGGCCCCGGTATAATTCAATAATTATGAAGTCACAAAGCATCGCTGTTAGGAGATCGTTAATTAATAATGCCATTAGTTTCATGATAAATACCCGTTAAACAATTAAATCGCTATAATCACGTAATTCTCGACCAAAATGTCTCTGGTTTGGATCTACTACTCCAATGAATATAAGAGGGTCAGTGATCTTGATCCAGGCCAAGTTATGCTGATGATTAGTAATGGATGCGAAGGTATAAAACCATTAATTAATTATATAATTAGGACGCTTTCGTTGAAATCGTATTTAAAGATAAATACCAAGCTATACCAGGGTGTTGGTGATGCTCTTGTGCATTTCGTAATAAATATTGGCGATAATGATAGTAGGGAGGCAATGATAGTAGTTTCCCGGAACCCTGCGGATACACTATTCAATTACTATACGTCATCATCTCCAGAAAATACTTTAGAATGTAACTTTGGTTCTCAATGAACATATTAGAGATATTTCGATGTGTAAATTTAATAATTATTGTTATGAATAACGTGGTTATTTAAACATTAGAATCGAAGGGAGTAATGCTTATTAACGGGCTATACAATAGCACATGATGCCTAGCGTATCCTATGGTAAGTACACCATAGAAATACCGGTTAGGGTTAAGTTATTTATAGATGGTGAAGAGGTCTCCTCAAGTAAGGGCAGGACATTCACTAGGGAGAACCCAGCTAATTTTGAGCAGACTATTGCCGTAGTCGAGGAGGCTTCGACTGACGATCTTAATAGGGCTGTGGACCTGGCTAGGGAGGTCTTTGATAAGGATAAGTATGGTTGGGTTACAAATTATAGGCAGAGAATAAGGATACTTTTCAAAACCGCAGAAATACTTAGGGAGGAGGCCGAGAGAATAGCTGTAACCGTCGCGCTGGAGAACGGCATGCCGATAAGACAAGCCAAGGCTCATGTAATGGCCGCGGCCGAAGTCTTTGAATTCTATGCCGGGCTTGGTGATAAGATTTATGGTGATTCTATAGTACTTAGTAATGGCAATGTGTCGTTGATATTCAAAGAGCCTGTTGGCGTCGTCGCAGCTGTATCGCCTTGGAACTTCCCAATGACACAGGCTGCTAGGAAGATAGCTCCGGCCCTTGCTGCAGGATGCACCGTTGTTTGGAAACCTGCGAGCTATACTCCAATGAGTGCCATGGAGATCTATAGGGCATTGGCTAAGGCTGGTCTTCCCAAGGGTGTTGTTAATGTTGTGTATGGTCCAGGTGCCACAGTAGGCAATGAGTTAGTTAGGCATCCAAAGATTGACTATGTTAGCTTCACTGGTGAGACAACCACCGGCAAACTAATCATGCAACAAGCGGCCGCTGGTATTAAGAGGGTTGGCCTTGAGCTTGGTGGTAAGAATCCGGGCATTGTATTTGACGACGCCAATATTGAGGAAGCTGTAAGGTCAATAGTGTTTGGTGGCCTTAGGAACACGGGCCAGGCCTGTGGTGCTATCAGTAGGGTTCTTGTTCATGAGAGTGTTCATGACAAGCTTGTTAATAGATTAGTCGAGGTGTCTAAATCACTCTTAATAGGCGATCCGTTAAAGGACGACACAGACATGGGCCCACTAGTGTCCAAGGCTCAGGAGGAGAAGGTGCTTGGTTACATAGACTTTGGCAAAAAGGCAGGCTTCAAGGTTGCGCTTGACGGTGGTAAGTTAAGTGGCGGTATTTATGATAAGGGCTATTTTGTAAGCCCTGTGATATTTGATGATGTTGATCCCAAGAGTAGGCTCGCCCAGGAAGAAATATTTGGTCCAGTGATTGCTGTGATACCGTTTAAGACAGAGCAAGAGGCCATCGAGATCGCCAATAACGTGATTTATGGATTAACAGCATCAATATTCACCAAGGACCCAGCCAAAGCCCTTAGGGTGGCTAGGAAGCTCCAGGCTGGTACTGTGTGGATAAACGATGCATATACACAGCCAGCAGAGGGTATTTGGGGTGGTTATAAGCAGTCAGGTATTGGCCGTGAACTTGGTCTCTACGGGCTTGAGGAGTTCCTCGAGATTAAGCAGGTCTATGTCGATACCACGGGCAGCCTTGATAGGCCGCACTGGAGAACTGTGATGAAGATAGATAAGCTATAATGTTAGTTAATTACCACGCTTTTTATAAAAATATTTTCAAATTTTTCCTAATATTTATAAATATTATTACATAATAATTCCCTACATTGTTCAGTAAGCTTTTTAAGATAGTTACAATTATCGGCTAAATGTGTTAGATATAGGTGTTGAGTACGGTGATGATGTTAAGGAATTAATAAAAAGCATGAAGGATAAGTATGGCGATATAATCATAATACTCGGTCACGGTTGTTGCTCACCAACAGAGCCTGAAATATATAGGTCTAGTGATTTTATTGTTGGTAGTGATTATGTTGAGGTTGGTCGTATTGATGGTGTGCCATTCTACATAGAGCGTAGCCTTGCTGAGTCTTATAATGGTTGGGTATTGACGCTTAAGGTTGAGCCATTAAATGGCGCAATAGACGATTCATTCTCACTCGATGTCCTTGAGGGTGTTAGGCTCAGGCTTGGTTTTAAGAAGTTCAAGTTATCTATACCTAAAGAGTTAAGACTTGATGAGAACATGATTATTGAACGTAGCAATTCATAAGATGGGAAGATAAGACCTCTATTACTGTATGCGGGTAATGATAATAAGATTTAAGGCTATTGTTGAGTATTATCAGTGATTATGACAGATATTGATTTCGCATCGGCGAGGAGAAGACTGGTTGCTTCGCTTAGGGCTGAGGGAATAATTAAGAGTGAGAGGGTTGAGAAGGCTATGTTGAGTGTTCCACGTGAGGAGTTTTTGCCGAATTATCTAAGGCTTTATGCCTATGAGGATACACCACTACAGGTAATGTATGAGCAGACCATATCGGCACCGCACATGGTGGCTATGATGTGTGAATTACTAGACCTAAGGCCGGGACTACGCCTACTAGAGGTTGGTACAGGGACTGGGTATCATTCGGCCGTCTGTGCAGAAGCGATGGAGAGGAGGGGTTCCATATACACCATTGAGTATTACCCAGGCCTCGCATTATATGCCGTTCAAAATCTGGCAAGACTGGGTTACTTAGATGTTGTTCATGTATTTATTGGTGACGGCTCAAAGGGTTTACCTAAGTACGCCCCCTTTGATAGGGTGCTGGTAACAGCGGCGGCCCCTGAGTTACCACCTAGGTTATTTGAACAACTTGCTCCTGATGGTATAATGGTCATACCTATCGATGAAGGATTTACTCAGGTATTGTATGTGGTTACTAAGGATGGTAATAAGCCTCGCATGAAACCCATAACTTATGTTGCATTTGTAAGGATGAGATATAGTAACGAGAAATAATGTTTAAAGATTCCGTTATCTATATCGATAATTAATGATAAGGATAGATAAAGCCAGGAAGAGACTCATACTCTTCACCACGTCATTGGCGGCATTCCAAACTCCATACAATTCCACCGTATTATCTTTCATAACGCCTGTTCTGGGTAAGTACTTTCATGTACCGCTTTACGTCCTGGTTTATGTACCAATAGTCTACCTCATACCATTACCAACCTTAATGATAATGCTGGGCAGGATATCCGATATATACGGAAGAGCCAGGCTTTTCAGGATAGGGTTCATACTATTCATAATAGGCTCATTAATCGGTGCATTGTCACCCAACATATATGTATTAATACTATCATCACTTCTGATGGGCTTGGGTTCATCAATACTTTCTCCAGGCTCGCCAGCTATAGTAAGCCAGGTATTTCCTGAGGGTGAACGCGGCTTTGCTCTTGGTATAAATGCTATGTCTGTTTATCTTGGATTAACCTTGGCCCCCTTCCTTGGTGGTGTGATAACGCAATTCCTTGGTTGGAGATTTGTGTTCATTATAACCACGGCTCTATCAATACTCGGTTTAGCTATTTCACACATGTCAATGAGGGGCATCGATATTCCTAGGCGTGGCGGTTCTGTGGATATCCTTGGCTCTATGACATATGCAACGGCTTTGCTGAGCATCGTCATGTACCTACTATTGTCGGCTATGAATGGCTGGGCGTATTATGCGTATCTGCTTATTATTGGTATGGCACTACTGTTTGCCTTTGTTATTGTAGAGGGTAGGGTAAGGAGTCCAATGCTTGATCTTAGGCTATTCACTAAGAATGTTTCGTTTATGGCTGGTAATGTGACGGCGCTTCTTAACTACATAAGCACGTATGCGGTACCATTCCTCCTTTCACTATATTTGCAGGCAGTGCTTGGCTACAGTCCATTTATAGCAGGATTGCTGTTGGTCCCTCAGCCAATATTCATGACAGCCCTATCACCTGTAAGTGGTAAATTATCAGATAGATATGGTTCCCGAGAAATAGCGGCCTTAGGAATGGGAATAATCGGGCTTGCTTTCATCATGCTCCTTCTACTGAATACACGTAATGTAATTAACATAGCAATATCGTTGGCGATCCTCGGCATAGGTTTCGGATTCTTCTCAGCGCCTAACACGAATTCCGTAATGAGTTCAGTAACGCCGGATAAGTACGGTGTTGCATCAGGTATTCTTGGTACAATGAGATTTACGGGGCAGCTACTTAGTATTACAATAGCTAGCACAATACTGATTAATTACCTCGGTAGATTCGCCGCCCTATACCTATTTGCCGGTATCATTCTTACGAATACCATCATTTACCAATCATTTGTTGTTGGTATGAAGACCATGCTCATAATATCTGCAGTACTTAGTTTCATAGGTGTTTATACATCATTACTACGTAGTAAGTAAAAATTAACCAACGTGAACCACAGGAAGGAATAACCCGGCTAACCATATGAGGAAGGCGACTATTAAAGCGATTATGAAAGCCCTAAACCAACCAACGCCGTATATACCCTTTAATACAAATAGCCACACAATAAAGCCCAGGATCGCACCTATGATTCCACTAATTAGCTCATGAAATACGAAATAAACGATAAAACCTATCAAGGCTGCCAAAAATGCCTTTCCTAATCCTCGCTCATCCATTAGGTACGCTGCTATGTAAATTATTATTGTGGTTACTATGAGCCCAACAATAAAGTATATTATACTAGATACTATAGGCATTAAGTAAACTCTAATTAAAGTATATTTTAATATATTTCCTTTAACTTTTGACGATAATATAGTAATGGAATCGATGAAAATTTAATTACCAATGCCTTAGGTAATGTCAGGGTAATAACCATGATAATGCCTTAACCTTTCTCGCCAAAACCATCAGTACTAGGTAGAGCAATCCACCTATCAGCGCACCCGTGAATTCAGGTGGTAAGATCCTTGGGAATAATGATGGCACCATTACTGGTAAGTAATTCATTAGTACGCTACCTACTATGAACGAAATTATCGCAGCTATGCCTATATGTTTTAATGGATCCTTAGGTATTGAGTAGAAGTAATCCTTAATGTCATTTAGTGTATGCACATTCCCCTTCAGCCTTAAGTACCAGTCAAAGATCAGTATGAAGGTTAATGGGAATATAGTTAGTCCTACGAAATTCAGGAAACTCTCGATTATCGATAATATCCATATCGATACTATTACTGAGGCTATGCCAAGTATCAAAATGGCTATTGGCTGCGTTAAACGCGCCCTAAACTCACTCCTAAACCTCCTTATGACTGGGTCTATAGCCACAAGGAGATCTATAGCGGAAGGATATAGATTCATGGCATTCGTATGTATTATGGCCAACGACGCACCCAATGCGGCTAGCAACACCCAGATTGGTGTTGATGGTGGGAAGGATAGTGCAGCTATATTCCAATTATTGGCATAGTACTGACCAGCGAAGCCCAATATACCCATTAGGTATATTGGTATTATTATACCTATTGGTGTGGCTAATCCATAAAGTACGTTTACCTTGTCGGACGGCCTTGCAAATCTAGATGTTGTTGATGTTTTGTATGCCCAGGATAATGCGCCAAAGGCTAGCATTAGGTCCACTGCAGCACCCCATTGTGCCTTGGCACTTGGGCTTGTGGACCATAACGTGGACCAGGAAACATGATACTGTGTGACCAAGTAGTATGTCAATACGGCATAGCTTATTAGTAATATCACTGAGGTGTATCTGTAAAAGTACTCTAACCATTTGAATCCTAGTATTACTAAGAATATTTGTATTGCGCCCATTATTACATACCAATAGATTATTGGTGTATGGGTTATTGCAGATAGTATCTCTGACCCAACCGCATTATTTAGTGCAAACCAACCAATATTTATGACCGTGTAAAGCAATGATAATGCTCGGGCGGTGCCGTAACCAAAGGTCTTCCTAGCTATTACTAATGCTGTTAATGGTATTTCTCTACCCATCTCGGAGAACAATAATGTCGGTATAACACCGAGTATAAAAGCGAAGGTTATTGCTATAAGCATTCCCTAAGCCCAAGGTCAAAAAGTAAATATCCAGCCAATGGTGTTGCTGCCGAAGCCGACGCCATGGCCCAGAATATGAATAGGTTATACGCCTTATACCTCCTTAATCTAGTTGGTATTGGAAGAACACCTATTGTTTCCAACTCCTTACCAAACCTACCAAACTCAGGTAAGCCCTTAGCCAACTCCTCGAGTTTCTTCTCGTCAAATTCCTCGAGAACCATGAACAATCACCTCCTTAACCACTCCTTGATAACGTTCATTGTTAGGTACTTAAGGCCCATATTAGATTTAATGCCGTCCCACTCATATAGTATCCTAACAGCCTCATTTGCAACCCTTATGGCGTCTTCAACTCCTGCATCAGGTACAAACTCGTTAGTCTTTCTATTGGCTATGGCCGCCATAATCCCGCCAGCCCTTGCGCCATGGATATTGGCTATTGTATATATAGTGGCTGCCTCCATTTCAAAATTAAGTACGTTCATTGAGGATAGGGTATTAACAATGTCCTTAGTCCACGGTGGTATGTAATTACTATAAGTAGGCCTGCCCTGTCCAACATAGAAGTCCGCTGTCGATGCTGTCAAACCAACGTGGTATCTAACACCCAATGACTCAGCGGCAGTAATCAGTGCAAGTACAACATCATAGCTGGCCACGGCAGGGTATTCCGGCATCGCGTATGCGTTGCTGGCGCCGTCAAATCTAACGGCACCCGTATTTATTATTACATCGCCTATTTTTATCCACTCCTGTAAAGCGCCTGTTGTGCCGACCCTAATGAATGTATGGGCACCTAATGCGAGCAACTCCTCAATGGCTATTGCAGCCGCTGGACCGCCAATGCCTGTGGAGACTGCCGATATTGGTGCGCCCTTGTATGTACCTGTGTATGTTACATACTCCCTATGAGTAGCCACCGCACGTGCAGTATCCCAATACTTAGCTATTCTAGGTACTCTATCGGGATCGCCTGGTGTCAAGACGTAAGGTGCAACATCACCAGGACCAGCCATTAGGTGATAAACCTTGGTGCCGACGAGTGGTCTTATAGCTGACATTTTTATCACTGAATCATTGGCATATTAATAGTAAGTTTTAAACATAATCCCCTTAATGACTTATGTGAGTCAAAAATTATTCATCAAATTTGGCACTGATGGAGTACGTGGAGTGATAGACCGGGATTTTAATGAAAGACTTGTGGCTGTGCTTACTGAGGCGACTATCCGTTATTGGTCACGTAGGTATGGTTTAAGGAAGATACTCGTGGGTTATGATGTTAGGAGGAAGTCTCAACAATACGCTAACATAGCTGCCAGTGTGGCGTTAGAGCACGGTCTTGACACGGTATTAGTCAGTAGGCCCACGCCAACGCCCGTAGTTGCTTGGTACGGGTCCCATTTCGGTTTTGACCTGGTTATACAAATCACGGCAAGCCATAACCCACCAATATACAATGGATTCAAGGTCATAACGAAACAGGGTGCACCAACGCCAGATGATGATACAGGTAATATCGAGAAGTTATACGATGAAGAATGGCAGGATATTGAAAGATCGGTCTTAAACATTGTTGTTAAGGATGTCCCTACGGTAGATCCTAAGCCTGAGTATGTAGATCATGTGGTTAACGATGCCCTAGGTATGTTTAAGCCCAGGTCTAAGCTTAGGGTGCTTGTTGATCCATTATTTGGAACATCCATAGGCTATACCAGTGAAGTACTTAGCAGGTTGGGCATGTATGTTGTTGAGGTTCATAATTACTATGACCCAGGTTTTGGAGGTAGAAATCCTAACCCCGAGCCTGAGAATATTTACGATACTATTCAGGAGGTTGTTGGTGGTAAATACGATATTGGCATCGCACATGATTGCGATGCTGATAGGATTGGCGCGGTCGACCCTAAGCATGGATATCTAAGCCCAAATAACATAATTACCATAATAATAGAGCATCTAGCGAAGAGAAGAATAATCAAGAGAGGCATTACAAAATCAACATCTACAACGCATATTGTCGACCTAATAGCTAGTCGGTATGGACTGAGAGTTTATGAGGTACCTGTTGGCTTTAAGCACGCTGTTAGGTACATGATTAATGGCGATGCAGATGTTGCTGGCGAGGAAAGTAGTGGCTTGGCTTATTCGTGGCATGTTCCTGATAAGGATGGCATATACACAGCCGCATTATTAGCTACCATAGCCTCAGAGTATGGGAGCTTGACCTATGTGTTTGATGAGATTATTAAGGAATACGGAGGCACATTTTATAGAAGGATTGATTTACAGTTTAGTGGTGGTAAGGAATTTGTGAGAAAGAACGAGAGGGTATTAATGGAGAAACTGAGAGATTTAGGTATCATAAAGCGTGTAATAACCATTGATGGTATCAAGGTGGTATTTGATGATAACTCCTGGATTTTAATTAGGGGCAGCGGGACAGAGCCGGTTATTAGGATATATGCCGAAGCAGGTTCACGTGATAGGCTAGAACGAATTATAAATAATGCAGTTTCAATAATAAATTCACTAAGGTAGATTTGGCAGCTCCTGGCTTTGGTTAAAGATTAATAATGGTGCTTGTTATTTACGTGATGTGAGAATATTCATTAAGTGGTGTGGGTTACCCTGGTGCATGTTTGTTGGTTCCTGGTTATTTAATGAACTCAATGTTATTAAGTACGTCAGAGATGCAACACCGATTGTCCCACCTGAACCGATAGCCGAGATCCAAGGTATAAGTAATGATGTACTTAGGCAGTTGTTGAATAGGCTTAGATTAATGATATCCCTCGCATCTTTAATTGCATGGATTAAAAGGTTGGGACTTCGAGTCTTTATACATGGATCTGCACTTTACGATCCAGTTAATGACTTTATTAAGGCTGCGTTGGCTGGCGGCGTTGATGGTTTAATTCCAGGGGATTTTGTGAGGGTTTCCGATGAGACCATAAATATAATATCCACATCGCCTGGGGATTCACCGCTCAATTACGTGTTTATCGATTCAATGAGCACCATTACAAGTATTTCTAGGTCCTACGGCGCCATATTAATGAATGCTCCTCTCGATAGAAATTGGTTGCTTAGGGCTAGGGATAAGCTTAAGCTAACGCTTGGTGTTAAGGAAATTTTTGTTGCAATGGATGCCTCTTTGGTCAATACGGAGATTATTAAGGACGTCACCGATGTTATTGATGGATTTGTGGTTATGGAGATACCGAATATGGTATCATTAGGCTTCGACGATAATGCTGCATTGAATGTATTTAGATGCACAAACTGTTATATCGACTTTGAAACAAGTGGGGAAATCAGGAAATGCCCCAGGTGTGGTGGTAGGGTAAGGCCTGTCATTAAGTCCTGGGGTAAGGTCGTTAGCTTTGAAGATAAGGTGCTTAGGCTTAAGGGTCTTGAGGAATTAAGGCTTATGAAGATGGAGGCACCCAAAATTATTAATCTTCCTTAAGCATATTGTCGATTAGGTTTAGGTAATGATTAAGGGCGATAGATTAACTGTGGCTAAGTACATGCTTGAGGATGAGTTCATCAGCGAATTGGGTAGTGATAGGGCTAGAATGATTCTTTACGTGCATGAGGATAAGCCCGGTGAAATAAGTTATGGGCCATCAATAGATTCACTTGATTTACCCAAGGAATTTCTTAATAATCTTAGGGAATTGGGTGTTGAGAGGCTTTACGATTTTCAATGGTTAGCCTATCAATCGATAGTTAATGGTAATAATACGGCCATCATGGCAGGTACTGGTGTTGGTAAGACTGAGGCCTTTCTATTACCAATAATATCACTAATACTAAAGAGGGGGATGAAGGCTATCATAATGTACCCAACTAAGGCGTTGGCTAGGGACCAGTTAATTAGGATTCAGCGATATCTATCACCAGTGGGTTTGTCTGTACTGCCTTATGATGGTGACGTACCAAGCGATATTAGGTCGAGGGTATATTCATCACCACCCCACGTGTTAATTACTAATCCTGACATGATTAGTGAGGCGTTAACATACGTCAATAAGTTTAGGGAAGTAGTTAAGGATTATAGTATCGTTGTCCTTGACGATTTCCACGTATATAATGGTGTATTTGGTGCGCAGGTTCATTACGTGCTCAAGAGAGTGACTAGGTTCATGAAAAGTCCTCAGTACGTGGTGTCTACGGCCACGGTAGGCAATCCCGTGGATTTTGCAAAGAGACTTCTTGGCGTTAATGACATTACGCTTATCCAAGGTCCCGAGGGTAGGAGGGGGATCACTAGGCATATTCTGATTAAGCCAATAAGTAGGAGCAGGCTCACTGAGGCTGCTGAGTTAGCGATTAATTGTGTTAGGAGGGGTATGAAGTGCCTTGTGTTCGCTGATAGTCATAGGTTTGTGGAGTTGATAAAGAGGTTGGTTGATAAGAGAGGTATTGGTGATAGGGTTAGGGTTCATAGGGCCGGCTTAACTATTGAGGAGAGACATGAGGTTGAGGATGGGTTTAAGGAAGGGAAATACCTGGTTCTTCTCGCAACACCCACGCTCGAGATGGGCATTGATATTGGTGATGTCGATGTTGCTGTGATGGCGACAATACCACCTAGTTACTCTAAATACCTTCAAAGGAGTGGTAGGGTTGGTAGGAGGGGTCAGTTATCCTACGTTATTCAGGTGCTTGGTGATGATCCAATGAGCACGTACTATAGCTCTAATCCACGTGACTTCTATAATAGAAGACCTGAGGATCTATATGTTGAGGAGAAGAATGATGACATTGCCAGGAAGCATTGTCTATTGATGGCTTATGAGAAACCCGTAAGGAGCGGCTCTGTGGATATTTATTGCGAGGAGGTACTGAAGTCATTAGTCAGGGACGGCTTAGTCGAGGTTAGGGGTAACTACTACGTGGTTAGTAATAAAGGTCGTGAATTAGTTAGGTCAATACACGGCATTAGGGGTATTGGCGATACCATTAAGATAAAGAGCGATGGCAAGAAGACCATAGGCTTTAGGGAACTGCCTATGGCATTAAGAGAGCTTCATGAGGGTGCCATCTACCTACATGGCGGCAGGGTTTATGAGGTATATAAGCTTGACTTAGGCAGTAGGGTTGCTTATGTTAGGAGGCTTCCTGATGATTATGACTTATACACAACGGCCCTCTACTACTCAGAGCCTAGGATCGACGAAGTTCTTGAGGATGGTAAAATACATTCTGTGCCTTATCAGTATGCAAGGCTAACAATTAGGGAAATTGTTTATGGTTATGTGGTAAAGAGATTTAGTAGCGGTGAGGTTGTTGAGAAAAGGGAGTTTAAGCAGCCGTTAAGTTATGAATTTAGGACTAAAGGCATTATCATTTATGCACCCTTCATAACGTTTAGCCCCTTCGAGAATATAGACATGATTGAGAGAGGTAAGGCTTACCATGCTGCTGAACATATAATGATTATGGTTGGTGAGAACGTAATCGGTGCCGGACCTACGGACATGGGCGGTATATCGTATCCCACAGGCCACATAATAATCTATGACTCCTACCCAGGCGGTTCAGGTGCCACCAAGATGCTTCTTGCTAGAATTGACGATGTCCTCAGAATATCACTGGATGTATTGACACATTGTACCTGTATCGATGGTTGCCCTAAATGCGTATATTCACCTTACTGCGGTAATGATAACCATTACCTATCAAGAAGGAATGCCGCAAAGGTTGTTGATGCAATATTGAAGGGCGCTTCATCAAGAATAACGGAGTTACCTACTGGAAACTCTTACGACTAATAGTTAACCTCCTTGTTATGCTTAAGAACATTGGCATGAATATTACTATTGGAACAACATATGTAATGATCCTAAACCACACATCATAGATCAAATAATAATTACCTAACCCAAGATTATCGAGAATGTACAAATTAGCAAGCTCACCAATACCGGCTGATCCAGGTAACAGCGATATGTAAGTAAGCACTATGTATGATGATGAAATTAGTATACCCGTGATTAAACCCATATGAACACCGAAGGCATTAAATATTAACGTAACATTAAATCCCGATAGAACCCACTGAAGTACAGATATTAGGAACAAGGTCACGTAATCGACAAAGTTAAAATTCATGCCATAAACCTCATCCTCATTGATAATAATAAAATTGCTGGCTATCCTAAACCGTGAGCTAATGAATCTGAATAATCGTTCAATATACTTACCAAGTTTAGCACTGACTATTGATATGAAAAGTACGGCATAGGCTATGAATAATAATGCAGCCATTATCAGTGCTATGTACGGCACAACCACAATACCAAGTAAGTAAAATACGAGTACAATTGACGTTAATGTCAATGTATCAATTGTGTACCTAAGTACAATACCCTCAGTAGCCCTCGTGGTAGGCAAACCTTTATTTGTTAAGTAGGCGATTGATACGGCTTCGCCACCAACGTAAAATCCGGGAACTAGTAACGAGGCAAAGGTTTGTGCCGCAGCGATCTTAATAAGTTCAACTGTACTTACTTGATACTTAATACCCCTGTTAAAAATAATACTAAGCCTAACACCCACTAGGAATAATTGCATAACATATACTAACTCAGACAACAGTAAGTAAATTGGGTATTTAGGAACTTCATAGATGGCCTTAGCAAGCCCTGACTTTATTAATACGATTATTGTAATTATTATCGTAACTATGGAAATAAATACAAATAGTAAATCACGTTTCCAATCCTCACTAGAAATACTATTACGTCTACTCACCTATTATCCTCTACTAAAGGGCGTTTTTTAAAGGGCTCGCACAACAATTAATCTCCAATGAACGCCTTAACCCTATTCTCCATGCTCTGCCAAATCATGTCAAAGCAACCAATATACATTAACCTTGGAACGTCACTATCTAGCGACTTATTAATGCAGTCAACGAAATCGGGAAGAGCCTCATTTACAGCATCCTGTACCAGTTTCATTCTCTCACCAAAGTCAATCCTTCTTAAATAATCAACCCAGTGAGAATCGCTGTAAAGTAAAACCTTAATTACATCCTCGATCTTGACATTTAGGTCTTTACCCATTATTAATTTCAGTTTCTAACCCATTTTTAAACTTTTCCCAAAGTGAATAATGATATAATATTCACAAGAATCAAAGTGATTAACGAGATATTATATCTTTAATATTTTTTAAATATAACGAATTCACTTTCAATATTGGTTAGCTACCGTCACTTAAACACGATACCATCAACCCTAGTTAATGTGCCCTTGTACAGGAATGTTATTTGCCTAAGTGCTGCATAATAATCAAACTCATCCAATGCGGATATACCATCAATAGGCACAACAACATTGTACCAATTAAGCGCAGCGCTACCCGCCGTATGCAGTACACATATGTTTGCCACAGTACCGACTATGACTAAATTATTTGCGTGAACAACATGCCTAAGTACATAATCGAGGTCCGTACCAAAGAACGCGTCATACCTACGCTTCCTAATTATTATGTCATCGGGCATAGGCTTTAACTCATCAATGATCTCCGCACCCCAGGTATTCATTACACAATGCTCACCCCAAATCCTAAACTCAGGATCGTTCTTGAAGTGCCAATCCTGCGTATATATTACTGGAACATTGGCATCCCTAGCCTTGCTCAATAATTTTCTTATAGCTGGCACCGTGGCTTGCGCGGTCGGTACGTACAATTTACCATTTGGACTCACAAAATCATTCTGCATATCAACAACAATAACGGCAGTATTTGATGGATTAAGAACAACCTCCTCCTTTACCTCCATTTCAGGAACCTTAACATTACCTGAGATTTTCATCAAGGAAGCCTAAGAAAATCGGAATTAATATATTTAAGGCGGCAATTTTTACCTAAAGTGTTTATTTTTAGATCATTCTTTGGATCTTAATCATGAATTGCCTTATTTTTGACATAACATTCTCGACATGCCATACAGGATTAACAAAAACCATCAACCAGCCCTTAGAACCCATCTCGAAGAAGGCAATTTTGAAGTTTGAGAAGCGAATTATGAGGTATTGATATGGACCGAGGAGATCATCATTGATTTTAGCGGTATGATCGACGAATTCTATGAGGGAAAGGAGGTTTTTAAGGGATTTAACGGTGAGGGTGTTTGGGATATGATAGATGATTGGAATACCATTTGAATCAATGATTGCGGCGCCAATAATTACTTCGCCGTCTATGAGCTCGCTAAGCATTATCCGCTTAAGCTCGGTTTGAAGGGTCTTCTCAACGACCTTTTTATCTGGAGAAACGTAAATTACCAAACTAATCCCCGCAAAATATCTAATGCCACTCTTTATAAGTCTTATCATTTCAATTTATGTACTATAGAGAATACGTATAAATACATAGCCTATTTACTAATGGCTTTACCAGCCCTGCCCAACATCTCGTGAGCCCTCGCAAGCTCATCACGGGCAAGGGCTAGCACGAGATTAATCTCGCCAGCTAATACGGCGGCAGCCACGATTTCAGCAAACTTGAGCGCATTAGTACCCGGTGGATTACCGGAACCGTAAACACCAAGCATCTGAAGCAACTCCCTCTGTGTAGGTAAACCTGTACCACCGCCCACAGTACCAACCTCAAGACTTGGTAATGTAATAGATACATAGAGGTCTCCGTTATCGAGAGGCTCCATCCAGGTAATCCCCATACTAGACTCAACTGTTTGCGCCACATCCTGGCCGGTCGCTATGAATATTGCGGCAATGATATTAGCAAAGTGCGCATTAAATCCAAATGAGTGTGCTAAGGCTGAGCCTAGTAGATTCTTCCTATTATTGACCTCAGCGACATCCTCAGCCGTAACACCCCAGTTCTCAAGAATTCTCTTGGGAATAATGGCTTCACTAACCACGGTCTTACCCCTACCAAGTAAGAAATTAACGGCATTGGCCTTTTTATCAACACACATATTACCGCTTAAAGCAACAAGCCTAGCCTTAGGGAAGTTACTAAGTATGTACTTAATAGCCCTGTCTGTGGCTATTGTGACCATGTTCATACCCATGGCATCCCC
Source organism: Vulcanisaeta sp. (assembly GCA_023256215.1). Classification (GTDB taxonomy): domain Archaea; phylum Thermoproteota; class Thermoprotei; order Thermoproteales; family Thermocladiaceae; genus Vulcanisaeta. Next base: position 19,236 of record JAGDXB010000098.1, read on the forward strand.
TGTTGTGAACTTAAATCTAAGCCACACATTATTACCAACAATAAAAGGTTGAATGCTCATAAGTTTAGCATGCCTACTCGTGGACTCAGCCACACTCTTTATCTCATTAAAATGTTCATTAACCCAGTTAACTAGCTCAACAGCGTCGATAACGCTCGGCACAGTAAGGACTGGCGCCCTTGTCATGCCGTCATTAATAACCTTACTCCTCGCACCACCAGCCTCGGTGATAATCTTAGCGCCTCTATTCACAGAAGCAACCAGCGCACCCTCGGTGGTGGCTAGGGGTATGTAATAAAGCCCATTTGCGTAATCGCCAATTACACGAAGAGGACCTGCAATACCTATGGGTATTTGAGCTGCGCCTATTGTATTCTCAATATTCCTACCAACTACGGTATTAAAATCGATCACTGTCTTACCTACATTATCAAGCTTAACTCCGGTGAATCTCTCAAGAAACATCCTCCTGACCTCAGTGGCTCTATTTGAATCGCCAAGAACCTTATCCAACTCATGAAGCTTCAACTCTCCTTTCTCCACCTTAGTTAATAAATCCTCAAGACTTAACTCCTCAACCATTACTCAAGATTAACCCAGGGAATATTTAAAAACTTCACATTTATGGCAACTGCTGGTGTTTAATACGACAGAAGTTTATGTCGTGGCCCACTCCCTAACACCAGGCGGTAGACATTACGAAAAGGGACTTAAGGAATTGTTTGCTGATTCATTCCTAAAGGTTGTAGATCAGGTAGGAAACGTAAATCTAGGCGCAATATACATCGCTAACGCCTTCTCAGAGGCGCTACAGGACCAAAGTGTCTTGGGCGCATTCTTAGCTGATTATGTCGGATTAAGGAGGGTACCGGCAATAAGAATTGAGAGCGGTGATGGATCAAGCGGCGTGGCAATACTCGAAGCATACAACATGGTTAGGGCCGGTATATATGATTGCGTAGCTGTCGTTGGCGTAGAGAAGATGCATGATGTAACAAATATAAGACTAAATAAGGCCTTAGCCACGATAACAGATTACGAATACGAAGGATTCTTTGGAATAACACCGGCAGCCCAAGCCGCCATGGCGATGAGGGAGTATATGCTCAAGTACGGTTATGACTACGAGGATCTAGCCATATGGCCAATAAAGATGCATGAAAGAGGTAGTAGGAACCCGCTTGCATACATGAGAAAGCAGGCATCACTTAAAGATGTACTTGAATCAGAGGTCATCGCTGACCCCCTGAGACTTTATGATGCCGCACCGGCTGTCGATGGTTCGGCTGCGGTAATACTATGCAACAAACCTATAAAGAACGATGCAGTAATTAAAATTGAGGGTATAGGCATTGGAGCTTATGGAACATACCTAGGGCAGAGAGAAACACTTACAGAGCTTTACTCCGTTAGAGATGCAACAAATATGGCACTAAATATGGCGCACGTCTCAATAAACGACATAAACCTTGCAGAGGTTCACGATACATACAGCATACTTGGTATTCTTGCACTGGAATCTATGGGATTGGTAAGACCTGGAGAAACCCCTAGGTTATTATCCATGGGTGCTTTAGATGTGGGCAATAAATTAGTAGTTAATGCCAGTGGTGGTCTTAAATCAATGGGCTTCCCTGGCGGTGCGTCTGGCATGTACGAATTCGTGACCATGGTCATGGAGCTCACAAATACAAAACCCTTTGATTCTTTAGGTAGGGTTGAGCGTGGTATTGTTCAGGACATGGCCGGTTTCGACTTAGTATCAACATCAATAATACTCAAGAGGGTGAGCTGACATGGTTGACCAGAGACTATCTATACCAAGGTACTGGAGGAGGATGCCGCAGTACTACAGGCTTGAGGGTGTTCAATGTGCCAAATGCGGCCGTATTTATTACCCACCTAGGGCCGTCTGTGAATGCGGGTCCAGGGAATTCAAGCCTTATCAATTACCCACTGTCGGCAAACTCATAAACTACACAATACTTTACTCAGTACCAGCTGAATTCGAAAAAATGAAACCATTAATTATCGGTGTCGTTGATTTAGGCGGCATTAAAGTGGTTGGCCAAATTGTGGATTGCATGAATCCAGAGAAGCTTAACCCAGGTATGGAGGTTGAGGTTGTGTTTAGGATGGTCAAGATGGATGGAACATACGGATTAATAAACTACGGCTATAAATTCAGACCTATAGAGAACTGCTAACACCACCTCTAAGTATTAAAACCCTGGTCTTAAACGATCTCCTTAACCACTCGCAAAATTCACGATCAACATTATTATTGATACAAAGAACGTAAGACCTAACAATAAAAGCCAAATCCGCTAAAAAACTTGCAACCACGTAATCCTGAGTCCTCAATGCACGGACTAAACTATCAATGATAACTGAGTATACAGCATTAGGATCCCTAAGATCCATATCAATGTTCAGCAAATAGTTTTTATCTACGTTCACTTCTTTCTTAACATACCTAACGTATTGATAATACGATATGGCCGACGATAACGTATTACCTGGATCATTACCATTAATAACAGCCAAATAAGGCTCACCAACATCCTTACAGGCCAATAACACTGACCTAACCTCCTTAAAATCATGATTATTATTTGCCAACAACCATAAGAAATCCTCCATGGCCCTAATAACTCTTTCATGACAATCCACGTCGTCCTCCACCATATCCATACTTCCTCAGTCTCCAATAAACTATAATTTAAGTATTATAAGTATTAATTGAGTAAAAATCATTGACCAGAGCTAGCCCAGGCCTTTAATTCTTCTATGTTTGGTTCCAGCAGTGTTAGGCCCTTCCCTGGCTCTATTTCGAATTTCATTGCTTTTCTGTAGTGGTTTGTTAGTCTTGCCTTCTTTATTA
>JAGDXB010000098.1:22147-22424 GCA_023256215.1 Vulcanisaeta sp.
CATTGGGGCTAGGGAGTCAATAATTACTAGGACATCCTTGGCAACCCTACCCTCCTCACCAACACCAAGCACCTCGTAGGCCCTCTCAATACTCGCCATAACAACCTCCATACTCAACGGCGACTTAGCCTTCGACTTACCCTCCTCACCCTCCTCCCCTGCCTTGAGTAGTTCCCTATACTGCCTTGCCAGGCCGAATAGGTCTATGACCACCAGGTTTGTCTTCACGTCCTTGACCTTACCGGCCAATACATCGGCTAAGCTAACCGCGTCTGAC
>JAGDXB010000098.1:22434-30186 GCA_023256215.1 Vulcanisaeta sp.
TTCCCTAGCCTGCCTAACAACATCGAAGAACCTGGTCTCCGTGGAGACGTAGACCACTGGCATGGCATCAACATTAGCCCCAGCAGCCTGTATCGTCAGCACACTCTTACCCACGCCAGGCTCTCCAGTCACCAAGAGCCAATTACCCCTTGGAACACCGCCCAATAAAGCCAGATCTAACCAATCAACGCCAAGGCTAATCCTCCTAATCTCGCTGGACATACTGAAAAGGTGTATTTTTGAGAAATAAATTACTGATGCTAAAAATCAGACCTTTATCTCCTTAATATCAGGGAAGTCGTCCTCAAAATACTCATGCTCGCCCCTAACACCCTTGCTTCTCTTTTCACGCTCAATTCCCCTAAGCTCAACACGCCTAATCTTACCACTTATGGTCTTAGGAAGCTCAGGCACGAACTCAATAACCCTGGGCCTCTTATACGGCGCGATGTTCAACCTGATGAACTTAAACAAGTCATGAGCTAAATCCCTACTTGGCGTATAACCAGGCTTTAACACGATATACGCCTTAGGCACAAAGCCCCTAATTGGGTCTGGGCTTGGGACAACCGCAGCCTCAGCTACAGCAGGGTACTTCAATAAATCACTCTCTAGCTCAAACGGGCTTATCCTATAATCGCTGGACTTGAAGACATCATCTGCACGACCAACGAAGTACATATAGCCCTCATCGTCCATAAAAGCCACATCACCAGTAAAGTACAAACCAAGCCTAAACACCTCCCTATTCTTATTCTCATCGTCATAACCAACCATCAAGCCAAGCGGTCTCGGACTCGTCCTAACTGTTATGTGGCCATCCTTATTCACACCAACAGGGTTACCATCTTCATCGACAAGCACAATATCATAACCAGGGGCTGGCTTACCCATGGAGCCAGGCTTAATCTTCATACCAGGGAAGTTACCAACCATGAGTGTCGTCTCTGTCTGCCCATAGCCATCACGTATATACTTGCCAGTAGCCTTGTAGACGCGCTCAATAACCTCCGGATTGAGGGGTTCGCCGGCGCTCACGAAGCTCTTAATCTTCTCAAGGTTATACTTCGTCAAATCCTCCAATATTATCATACGCCAGACAGTCGGTGGTGCGCACAGTGTATCAACGCCATAGTTCTCGAGAACCTTCAAATGATTAGCAGCACTAAACCTACCGCTATAGTCGTAAACAACCGTAGTGGCGCCAGCATTAAATGCGGCAAAGAATGTACTCCAGGCCCATTTCGCCCATCCCGGCGACGATATATTCATGTGCCTATAACCTGGCTTAGCGCCGACCCAGTACATTGTTGTTAAGTGCCCTATTGGGTAACTTGAGTGTGTATGCATGACCATCTTCGGCTTTGCCGTAGTTCCAGACGTGAAGTATACGAGTAGTAATTCATCAGTCCTTGTCCTAACTCCCTGGAAATTCTCAGACTTCCCACTGGTTAATTCGTAATAATCGATCCAACCAGGTCCCGGTTTGCCCAGGGTTATGAAGTACTTAACACCAAGCTTCTCGAGTTTATCCCTTATTTGTGAAACCCTATTGACGACCTCGGGATCAATAATCATAGCCTTAAAGTGAGCTCTCGCGGCTCTATCCTCTATATCTGAAGGTAGCAATAATGTTGTTGCTGGAGATATTACGGCGCCTATCTTCATGAGTGCCAGGAACGACTCAAATAGCTCGGGTCTGTTGTTGAGCATTACCATGACCACGTCGCCCTTACCAATACCTAGCTCTATTAATGCATTGGCTAACCGATTAGACCTGGCCCTTAACTCCCGATAACTAAAAGCCCTGTAATCGCCTGTCTTAAACAGCTCATCGTTTATGTAAATCAGTGCAGGATTTGTGGAATTTTCAGCAAGATAATGATCGAAGTAATCTATGGCCCAGTTAAATTCACCAGGTGGTGGCCATCTAAAGTTTGCCTTAGCCTCCTCATAACTACCGGCATTTAATAACGTGGATCTTTGCTTTAAGAACTCGTCAAGAACAGTACTTCCCATATCATATATTTACATAATGATGTATTTTATAAATTTTACCTTATTTTTCATGAGATTCTTTATAATAGATACAAGTACTATGATAAATATATAGGTAATATTTAAAAGAATTTATTTTTACGATTATATTAACATAGTTTCCTAAATTAAACAGCTCTCAATACACTCTTCTGAGAAGTAACAGTTATGCTTTTGGTTAAGGTTTTGTCAATCTAGGTATAGGAAAAACGAACCTAAAGATTTGGCATAGTACTTTTGTCAGGTGCTTTAATGGAGACAATAGTCATGGCCTTTATGATAATGGAAGGCAATGTATTTGGCGCAACGGTAGCTGCCGCATTCGTACTACTGCTATGGATGCTGGGTATCGGTCTAATCGTAGGTAAGAACTTAATGGCCATGAACCACGCCCTCTGGTTCACTGGCATATTCTTCGCGTTAATAACGGCGGAACTTATTATGTTAAGGGCTGTGATGCTATCATTCGCTATCGGCCTATTACCTATAATAACAATATTACTTGCGGCTGCCCATTACATGAATAAACCAGTAATAGGCAAGGTGGCTGGCGTAATATCAATTATTGATGGCTTCGCATTCTTTATACTAGCCTTTGCAGGTGCGGTTGGTATTGTACTACCATAATGCGACATACCTTGGGTTAAAATCATAATTTATTTCTTTATTCATTTACAATCGAATTATTTATTCATCAGCTCGTCTCTTCCTAAATCATCGTTCATCCATATCATCGACCCATCATCACCTATAAAAATAAGGCGTTAACCCTTTCTTAAATCTAAATTCCCATAAGTGATGCGATCATTATACCTATAATAACAATGATGAAGCCCATTAACGTTCTCTTATTCAAGCTTTCCTTAAGCCTAGTAACCGCCAACGTCTCCGTTATCACTGGCGATAATGCCGTTATTAACGTAGGCACGGCAATACCGGCATAATCAACAGAGAGTATGTATAATGGGCCACCAATACCGTAACTAATTAAGCCAGCCAGGAAAACCTTGCCGCTAAGCCTAATTCTAACTCCCTCAATTACGGTCTTAAGTAGTAGCGAGCCTATCATGAGAATCAAGCCTCTAATGAATATTATTCCCCAGGGATTAGTGTAGTCATATGCACGGTAAAGAGCTAGAAACGAAAAGGCATAAAGGAGGGCTGATAATAAGGCCATGAAGTACCCATATGGTGTACCCCTGCCCGAGCCCATTATTAAGTAAAGCCCCAGCACTATCAGTGCTGCGGGCCATGCGTACATTAGGTATTTCGGACTAACTACAAGCATTATTATGGGTAGCATGACGACGTATGAGTACGATATTACGTTGGCAATACCAACATCTGCATACCTAAGGGATACCAGGAAGACGTAGGTGCCAAAAACAGGACCTAACACCGCAAATAACGAACCGTATAGCCAGGCATTACTGTTCAATGGCGGCCTAAGTAGGATGAAGGGTATAGCGAGCACAAATGCTCCGAGGGAGTTGGATACCAGGTCATCAAGTGAACTTTCTGTTGCACCAACCCTGTAGAGTATTGGGGATACTGCCCAGGTCAGCGATGCTGCCAGCGCCAGTATTATGCCGACTATGTATGTAATCATACCACCTCAGTACCTAGGACTGTGGAATTAATTAAAATAGTACCTATGGTTAGAATCAATTATGTAGGCAACACATTTAAGGGGTGTACTAACGTACTAAGCAATGCCTAATAAAAGGATCGCATTTCTGATTATGGGGGTAGTGCTATTGATAGTAGGTGTGGCATTGATGACATTATCAATAGTTCAGAAACCTCAAGAAATCCAAATACCAGTAAACACATCATCACCATCATACTTAATGCTCAGTAATTGGAGTAACATGAGTATATACATATCCACGGGATACCCAATACCAAAACCAATACTTAATGGAGAATCCTCAAAGCCACCAGGAATAGTCCAGGTATTTTATAGTAATTATGGACCCCTGGGCATTAACGTAACAATAACGAACACCGGAAACACTAAGGCTGCGTATTTAGCATTAAATAATACGGTAATAATCGAGGAGGATTATGGAGAAACCTCGATATTTACACCACCTAATTACACATCAATTGTCGTGATACAAAGATCCGCGATCAATACCATGACCTTCATAAACGTGTTCATACCATCGACCTATAGCTATGAGGTCGTAAATAGGACGTACATATTAATCACGAAGCCTATACCCATAGGTATATACTCAGGGACAAACATTACCATAAGGAGCACGAGTAAGGGAGTAATTCTTAGTACCGGTGGTAATTACACATACATAATCCTAAACCTGGGCAGTAATGAAATAATACCAATTAGCGAATTAATGAATATAAATAATAATGAGGTAAATAATTGGTTAAGCCTGGCTAGGAAACCAAGGCTGAATGGCGCATTTCTAGATGAGTATTACCTAAGTCTGTTACTCATCATTGATGACCAGAACCCAGTAACTGGCGAGTTCGTAGCCTCCCCAGAACCCGTCTACCTATACTCATGGGTTAGGGATTCATCTTTTGCAGCCATGGCGCTGCAATCAGCTGGTTATTATGAACAAGCCATGAAGTATTGGCTATGGATGTGTAATGCGCAGAATGTTAGTGGTACTTGGTATACACGGTATGATTTCTGGAGTGGTGTCCCTGATAAGACCTTTGGAATTCCTGAGTACGATAGTGTTGGCTTGTTCCAGATTGGTATTTGGCAATTCTATGAATTAACGCATAACAAAACATTCCTAATGGAAGTAATGCCTTGCATAAACAAGTCATTGATATGGGAGGAAAACGAGATACAAAATAACGGTGGCTTAATACCCATGGACCTCAGTATATGGGAGAGTAATTATGCATATAATTTCTGGACCCAGGCAATCGATGATCTGGGCCTATACGCCACAGCCAAGATCTATAGAACGCTGGGCCTCAATAATACTCCAATTATTAAATTGGCCAATGAACTAAACGCCACGATACAGAAGTACTTCTACTCAAAGAACTTTTATTCCCAGGCGCTCATGGAAACTACGATCTATGTAGGTAACGGTTCAGAAACAACGTATGCGCCCAATGGAATACCAGACTCCTCAGTAATATTGCCTATAGCTATGGGATTGATAAGTCCACGGAGTAGGCAGGCAATAGGTACGGTAAATACGATAATACGTACGCTTCTAATAAATGGAGGATTAGCTAGGTTCCCAGGGGATGATTATCACTATGATTCAGGTCTATACGATAGTACAGCGCCGGACCCACCATGGGTAATAACCACGCTTTTCCTAGCCATGTACTATGAGGATGTAGGTAATTCCTCAGGAGCCCTTGATCTAATGGCGTGGTGTATCCAACATTCACAGCATGGGTTGTTACCAGAAGCCGTAGATCCAAGGCTTGGTTATCCATTACCAACAACATCACCACTTACTTGGTCGGCTGCGATGTACGTATTAACATCATTAAATTATAAACCGCAGCAAAGGCCTGTGTTTGCGATAATGGTCATGATATCGATAATAGTAATATTGCTGTCTATAGTCATGTTCACAGTCTATGGAAAAAAGAGGTGAGTTTCTAGGTCTATACCACCCTGATTGTTTCGCCATTATTCATGAATACAGTAGGTATCTTAAGCTGAAGCTCCAGGGTTAGGGCTAGGTTCATTATCTTCGAAGGCTCGCCATGCACGAGCATTACCTTATGAGGCTTTGGCTCCATATTCCTAACATAATTAATTAACTGTCTCCTATCACTATGGCCTGAGAAGCCCGGTATAGACTCAACCTTCATCTTAACGTCAAGAGTAACCCTATCTGAGTAATACCTAACCGTCAACTTTCTCTCACCCTGCTGGATCCTCCTGCCGATCGTATTCTCTGCCTGGTAGGACACGAATATTAACATGTTTCTCTCATCCTCAGCGGCATGTACGAAATAGTCCATTATCGGACCTCCATTGAGCATGCCATGTGGAGCCAATATCACGGCTGGTGGACCCTGAAGTATTTCCATGACCTGCTCCTTACGTTTCTCGGGATCCTTGGCCCTCTCGATTGGTTTAACGTACTCACTTAGGAATGGGTTTACGCCGTCATATATCATCTCCCTAAGCGTTCTGTTTAGGTAGTCAGGAAACATTAAGTGAACGTTGAGTGTTTCAAGAACCATACCATCAACGAATATGGGTATCTTGGGTAATTGATTGTTATTAATGGCCTCATTGAGTACAAGGAGGATCTCCTGAGCTCTACCTGTACTAAATACTGGTATTAAGACCTTACCCTCGTGCTCCACAGTATGCTTAACAAGTTCTATAAGTTTCTGCTCACTTTCCTGTCTCGGTGGCTGAATATCCTCCTTACCACCGTATGTGCTCTCCATAATAAGCAACTCAGCCCTCTTGAACTTATTGTGGGCAGGGTTAAGGAGCCTGGTTGGGCCGTACTTCATATCACCGGTATATATAATGTTATAGAGACCATTACCGATGTGCAAATGAACGACCGCAGAACCAACCTCGTGGCCGCCATCATAGAGCATTAATTTCGTATCTGGTGAGATGTCTGTAGGATGGTCAGCATAGTTGAGGGTTATTGTATGATAAAGTGCTTGTGCAAGGTCCTGCCTACTGTAGGGTGGAACTCTACCCTCGGATTCCGCCTGCTCAATATAATCAGTCAGTAAAACCTCCATCAAATACTTAGTAGGCTCAGTCATATAGACGGGCCCCTTATAACCATACTTGAATAAATACGGCACGAAGCCAATGTGATCCATATGGGCGTGCGTAATTACCACAGCATCTAACGCGTCTAGATCTAAGTCATCGATTAACGGAGCCTCATCACCGGAACTCGAGGGCTTAATACCACAGTCGAGGAGTATCGAGCTCTCCTTAGTCCTAACAAGTATTGCACTCCTACCAACCTCCATCTGTGCCCCAAGACCTGTCACTGTTATCCTAGCATCTCTATAGATGGGCTCTCTATGAATCCTCATGCCAAGCCTTCTAAGGAATTCAAGCCTTTCCTTAGCTGTGACCATCTGTATCTGCTTTACAGCATCAATATCGGACCTAGGCAAGTCCTTACCCATCTCGAGCGCCGTGGGTATTATCCAGGGTTTCCAACCAGTCTCGGCTAAAATCTCCTTCTCCAACTTCCCCTTCTCCCTAATTGGCCTCTTCAGGTAGACATAGACCTCGCCCGTAGGTTCATCAACAACAATATCATCAATGATATTAGAACCAACACTTTTCACCACAATATCCGTAATTAACTTCTTCAACCTATCAACCTCCTTAACCCTAACCTTAGGATCACCCCTAATGATTATGTACTTCTTCAACTCCTTAGCCAGCGTCTTGATATACTCACTATGCTCCATGACATATTTAGGATTCATTACATAGATAATGACGTTAGGACCCTCAAAGTCCACCCTAGAAAACTTAGCATCCGGCGGAAGAATCTCCATAATCTTCTTCTCCATCTCCTCCTTTAAGGATACCATACTCAAAACCTCGAAAACCAAGGAACGAGTACCACAGGCACTTAAAAAATTATCTCTAAAGAAGCATGGGAAATAACAAGTAACTTGTTCTGTAAATCCGATAACGAAAACCTAATAAGACCATAAAACGGTACCTAAAGATATGCCAAGGGAAGAGTACATGAGGTATAG
>JAGDXB010000095.1 GCA_023256215.1 Vulcanisaeta sp.
TGGTAAGTAACAACCCTAATCCCATCAACTATGTAGGATTCAGAGTAGCCAGGATCCCTCCAGGCGAGGACTGTAACGTTAAAACCGCGCCTAACCAACTCACCACCAATAACCTTAATAAGCCAGCCAAAACCACCATGCCTCTTCTCCGTAAACGACTCAGCAGTAATAAAGGCAATATTCATAGGTAACTCAGCACAGTCCTCCTTACAGCCTCCTCACTACTTAACGTTGGTTTAAACCCTAACGACTTCAACCTGCTTATGTCAAGGACTATTCTCTTAACATCACCAGGCCAGCCAACACCATGACCAACCGGTCTATATTGAATCGCCACATTGCTTAATCCCATGGCCGAAATTACAATTTTAGCCACATCATTCACCGTTAACCAATCGTCATTGCCAACATTATATATATTTATATCCTGCGTAGATTTCCTCCATGCCACTACTGTAGCAGTTATGGCATCATCAATGTATATGAAGCTCCTTACCTGATTACCATCACCAAGAACCTCAAGTCTTGTAGGATCCCTCTTAAGCTTCATAACGAAGTCGTACACCACACCATGCCTAAGCCTCGGCCCGATAACATTCGCATACCTAAGTATTACCGCTTTAAACCCATAAAGCCTTACATAAGCATGTATTAAATTCTCACCAGCCGCCTTACTAGCCCCATACACAGAGACAGGCCTCATAGGTGCATCCTCATTAACAATAAACTCGCTAGGCTCACCATACACAGAGCTTGAGGAAGCAAAGACTATCTCCTTAACATCGTATCTCCTCATAGCCTCAAGGACATTGAATGTCGCAATTACATTATTCTCGAAATGGATCCTGGGATCGATCGAGGAGACCCTAACCTCGGGATTGGCTGCGAAGTGAAAAACCGTGGCGATGCCCTTAACGGCCTTTAAAGCATCATCAATGTTTCTAAGATCGCCTTTAATAACCTCAATACTACCATTATCGAGAACACGCCTAATATTATCAACAGAACCACTACTAAAATTATCAATAATCCTCACGGCACAACCCTCACTCAACAACTTATCAACAATGTGACTACCTATGAACCCAGCACCACCAGTCACAAGCACAGCTCCACAATCCTTGATCATAGATTCTGCATTATTACTCTGTATTTTTATAGTTTATCACCAGTAAATTCAACAACCAATTTAATGAAATTATTAACCGCCAGCTCCCAATCATTATGAACCCTTACTATCTCCATATATTTATCATCAACTTTAACGTCATGGCCGCGCAATAATCTGCATACTTCGTAAGCCACTGCTTTCGTGGCAAATTCGGGAACAAAACGCACATAATTAGTACCATTAAATACTTCGAAAGGCCCTGCTATATTATACATAATAATAGGCGTCCTAAGAAACAGCGATTCAACAACTATGTTAGGTATAACATCAGCATGTGATGGATAAATCAAGACCCTAGCAGAAGCCAACTCTTCATAAGCCCTAACCTTATCATCCTCAGGTACATATCCGAGGTACTCAATACCCTTAACGTTAAATGCCCTAACCCTACGCCAAAACGCCCTCTCGGTATATCTATCCTCAAAACCGCCAATAACCTTAACAGGTACATCACAGCCAAGGCGCCTCATGTACATTACAATCTCCGGTAGCTCGAGAATACCCTTTGTCAAATCAAGTCTCGAGAAGAATATTACGAAATCCCCCTTACCTCTTGAACCAACGTTCTTTACCTTCTCATCAACAGCATAGAAGGGGTAAAATAGTTCATAATTAGATTTCTTAAGCATTGGCATCTTACGTAATAAACCAACTGAAGGCAATAGGAACAAGACCCTATCCCTGTACCTAAGGAGGGAGTTGATTAAAGCCTTACAACGCTCAATGAATAGTCCGAGACCAACAACACGCCTATAGTTATAGGCCAAAAACCTCCTGGAAAACCTAAAGGCCCAACCTAAATCAAGTGGTACATCACCACAACCTATTGTCAATGCCAAAGCCCTACCATGCTTATTAACCCTAAAATACCTGAGCAGCACGTGGTCAGGATTGAACAATTGAAATAACTGAGACCCCACTTGCGGATAGGCAGTTGGCATTAGTATTGGGTCATAAACTAGGTCGTAATTGGCTAGAACTTTAGCAAGTAAGTCACTCCAAGCCTTGTGTAAATCACCATTAATGTAGTGATTAATTAGCGTCTCATCAACATGAACGCCCAATGCCCTATACGTCTCAACCCACCTGAGGACCATGCTTCTGAAGCCAGGGCTTCCCCTATACTTCCAGTAAACCTCATCAACAACAGGTATGAAGTCAACCTCAAAGCCCCCACGGCCAGCAAGGCGAATAAGCAGTTCACGGTTAGTCCTAGTCGAGCCACCAAACCAATCAACGAATAGGTTACGGGCAAGAACCCCCAGTCTCATATCAACGCTTAACCACCAGGTACTTATTACTAGGTAATGAAATTATGAAGGCGACACGCATAGTGAGATTAAACGGATCCTTATACTTAACCAACCTATACATGGAACCTAACAGTCTCGTTAATGCATAAATGGCTATGTAGCTACGTGGAATACCAGCATACTTAATACCTGCACCCTCCCAAAGACCCTTCCTAATAGAAGCCCTCATCTTATCAAGGTTATCCCTAGGAGGATTACCATGAATAGCCAGTGGCGCATCGATAAAAAGCCAGTAATAGCCCTTCTTAATCACGTGCTGAGTAAGCGCTAGATCCTCATAGGCGTTTAAGTAGGGATTAGGAGTCCAGTCTCTAACAGCATCCTTCTTAACCAGCACTATGTCTAGGCTCGACCTCGCGTAAACAAATCCATGCTTAATAATGGCATTAGCATTCAATTCCTCAAGCAATAATCTATGCATTACTACATGGTTGGCATCTATTTTTGTTAAACCACGTAATTTAATGACTTGATTACGCGAAATATCCTGGACATTTATATATGAACATTCAACTGCACCAACCCTCTCATACTGTACATATCCCGATACTGTATTAAACCAATTAGGCAAAACAAGAACATCTGAATCAATGAATGCGAACCACTCAGTCTCCACATATTTAATACCTATGTAACGTGCATAACCAAGGCTCGCATAGGTCCTAATCACCAATGCGTCAGGAAACTTCTCCCTAACCAACTCCACAGTACCATCATTACTATACCTATCAACGATAATTAACCTATTCAACGGCACATAACGCCTAATACTCTCCAATACCAATGAAAATAACCCCTTATTACTATTGTACGTAGGCATCACGACATCAATCTTCATACAGCACGTTACCGCTGATTCTCTTAAATGCATTAGCCCATAGTGGAGCTATATTACTCCATGAGTACTTATTAGCTAACTTACAGGCTTCATTAACTAGC
>JAGDXB010000067.1 GCA_023256215.1 Vulcanisaeta sp.
CTAGGGCTACTATTGCGGCTGTAACTGTATCCCATGGGAATGGTAGTGGTGGTGATGTCCAAACACTAAACGGCCCGAAGAAGTCCAGGAGTAATACGGAGAATAATAGGCCAATTACCCACCAACCAGCCTTAATATGCTGCTTACCCTCCTCATTAGCCCACATATTGATTATTAGTATGAAAATCACGGTCACAACCAACATCAATACCCAGTAAGTCATGAATGGTACTACGTACTTCATGCCGAACGGTAAGGCTGACCCTGATGCCGATGCTGCATTATAAGGCACAATTATGTCCTGGTAAATCAAGAACCACGTCGAGAGTGCTAGTATGATCCAGTAGATAACACCAAGAATCACCGCATTGGCTCTCTTAACACCAAACCTATTAACAGAGGTATACATGAAGAACATCGGTAAACCTGCCAAGACCAATGCCGTGACACCCCACATTGTCGTAAAACCAGACCAATAAGGTATTAGGTACGCGAATATGAAGGCCAAGGCACCAAATACATAGGCAGCCGGTAACTTAAATGGCCTAGGAGCATTTGGAGCGGTCTTTCTCAATACAACTAATGTTGAACCCACAACAACGTATGTTAAGACTGTTGTCGAGGAGATGAATGTAGCTATATAAACCCAGGCTGGGTATGGTATTAGGAATAGTGCACCAACAAGCCAGGCAGCTATTGTAGCCCACTTAGGCACCTTCCACCTATTAAGTTGTAAGAACCAATCGGGCAGGTGCCCATCAGCAGCCATGCCGTAAAATGTCCTGGCACTTGTACCCGTGTAGATCCAACCTGTACCAGATGGAGATACTATAGCATCAATTAATAACACTATTGCAAAGGCCGCTAGTATCGCTACACCACTAACCTTCATTATTTCATAAAATGGACCACTGCTAAGTACGGTTGATGTTAGGTCAGCCCAATCACCAGGCTTTAGATTTAGCTTTGACCAGTCGATGGCGCCAATAAAGGCTACCTGTAGTAATATATAAATGGCCATGCAAGTTAAAAATCCCAATACGGTACCTAATGGCAAATCTCTCTGTGGGTTCTTAGCTTCGCCACCGTACTCAACGCCCTGCCTAAAGCCGAGGTAAGCAAATACTATGCCCGTGGTTGGTAGTGCCATGAACACGGGCGCCCAACCATAAGGTACGAAACCACCAGGCATTCCCGTGAAGTTAGCTGGGTGGAAGAACAAACCTATGAGAAATGCTACCGTGAGTATAGGTATCAATAGTTTCCACCAACCAACGCCAGTATTCGTCTTACCCATAACATGAACACCGAAATAATTAAGGAGGAAGAAGAATGTTAAGAAAGCAAAGGCTACAATACCTCCAAGCAATGTCAAAACGCCACTAACAGTTAAGCCCGGTACATAGGAGGACATATAGGTAACCACAGCCTCAGCCTCAGCAGGTGGTACGGTTATTGCGCCTAGGAAGTATGCCCAGGCAAGTATATATGAAGTAAGGCTTCCATGGCTGTACTGTGGATATCTCACAATGGAGCCGGACTTAGGTATCATACCGCCTAACTCAGCGAATGAAAATGCCACAAACATTAGGAATACGCCTCCAAGTATCCAGGAGATTATTGCTGCAGGACCGGCAACGCTGGCAGCATAGAGCGATCCGAATAGCCAACCGCTACCTATTACTGCACCAATCACGAGATACGCTATATCAAACACATTCAAAGCCTTCCTTAACTGCTTGTCTGTAACTTCAGCCTTTTCAACACCTATCCTGGAAGATCCAGGGGCATTTGACATAATAATATAATAGCATTGTATTTATTAATAAATTTTTCCTTTATTTGATATTTTACCGGTGTAAAAGTACACGTGAAAATTACAGTTATTAAATATATTATTTATAGGTCTTCGAGATATTTATTTTCAATTCCATATGCTATATAACATATACATCATCATTAGTTATTTATAAGTCGTTTTGAGAACAATATTTGGATGCTGAGTAAATGCTGTGTTGAGGTTGGAATTACCACAAGTGGCGCCTCGGTTAGTTCTGTTCCTGTTCAATTCTATAAGAAGGCAGAGGATATAGCACTTGAGGAACAACTCGTCATTATTCATGACCCGACCCTTGGGGATGAGATGATGCTTGGTGTTCTTAGAAACGTGACCAAGCTTGAACCATTAATTAGGGATAGAGTTAGGTCACCCTTTGTTGATAGGCCTGAGGTGCTTGATCAGACAATACTCATGCCTTTCACATCAGCGGTTGTCAAGTTATATGCATCAATTAAGCCTAGTGCTAAGATTGTGCATGAGGTTAGGCATGTGCCAACACCTGGATCTAAGGTTTACATAGTCAGGGATGGTGGGTTTCTTAATGATTATATAAAGGCGAGCTTGCCGATTGTTCTTGGTTCTCATAAGTATAGTGGTTGGCCTATTAATCTTGATGCGAGTTTCATTAATCAGCACGTGGGTGTCTTTGGGGCCACTGGTGTGGGTAAGTCTAGGCTTGTTAAGGCCCTTATTGAGGAGTTGGTTAGGGTTGGGAGGCACGTTATTGTCTTTGACCATAGTGGCGTGGATTATGCGCCATACTTCAAGGACAAGGTAATAACCTCTAAGGAGGTCGCCATCTCACCACCAACAATAGCCTCCGTAATTGCTGAGAAGGCTAGGCTTAATTGGCAAACCTTCGGCGAGTACCTGGAGGTCGCCGTAATAACATACGTGAGTAATGACAAGAAGATGAGGAAGCAGCAGTCAGCTCAATTAATTGATTCACAACAAGGCACTCAAACGAACCAAGTGGTTAGGTGGGATAAGGCATTGTTTACTAAGCACCTTGTTGATAGTATGAGAGGGCTAGGCGCCAGGGATTCAACGGTTGAAAAGGCCAGGCTCTTCATCGACTACTTCATAGAGAATGAGTTCTTTAACGAACTTAATAAGAGAACCCTGTCGCCCATGGATATCGTGAATAAGGCACTGGAGTCAAACCTCGTGGTCATTGATCTAAGTCTCGACCCGGAACTGGTAGTTAAGCAGGCGATTGTGGCTGATGTGCTTGACTCGGCTTGGAAGCTTGTTAAGGAGAGGAAATCACCATTGGACCTTGTCTTCGTAATAGATGAAGCCCAGAACTACGTGCCCGAGAGTGAGTGGACAATTTGCGGTGATGTTATTGAGACGACAGCTAGGGAGGGCCGTAAGTGGGGCTTATCGCTTATCGTCGCCAGTCAGAGGATTGCCAGGGATGTTAGGGCTAGTGTCAGGGCTAACCTTGGCACGGTATTCTTCAGCCGACTTAGCGCCCAAGGCGACCTGAGGGAGATAGCCGCCTACATGGACCTGGCAGATGTAAACGAGGCAACATTGGCTCAATTGGGCACTAGGGAATTCTTCGT
>JAGDXB010000097.1:0-1184 GCA_023256215.1 Vulcanisaeta sp.
AGGGTAAACCAAGAATTACGCTCTTCATCACAACTAGCCTATACATACTTAGGGGCGTATATTTATGGTTTAATAACTGGTCTTATAAACATGGCTACTGGAAGGAGAGTGAAGCTTTCCAGGGATTAAAATGAGTAAAGTCAGCATAATAATTCTTAATTACAATGGAAGGAGCAAGCTTGGGCCTTTGCTTGATGAGGCTATTGAATCGGCTATTAATCAGAGTTATGGTGATGTTGAGGTTCTGTTTGTTGATAATGGGTCTAGTGATGATAGTGTTAAGTATGTTCGTGAGAGGTTTGGGGATTTTGTAAGGGTTGTGGAGCTTGGGCATAATTACGGCTTTTGCCTTGGAAATAACCTAGCAATTAGGTATGTTAGTGCGGATTCTAAGTACATATTATTCCAGAATCCCGATGCCGTTTTATCCAAGGACTATGTGGAGACTTTGGTTAATTTAATGAATGGCGAGAGTAAAATTGGTGCGGCCCAGGGCCTTCAATTATCCATGGATGGTTTCTCAGGTTACTGTGGCGGGTTTGTTGATTCTTACGGTAGGGGTGTTGAGGTTGTTGTCAGTAACCGTTTAGTGAAGCATTTAAGGGGCGTCTTCAGGGTTTACTGGGTTTCTGGCAGCGCCATGCTTATCCGTAGGAGACTATTTGAATTACTTGGCGGCTTTCCAGGCGAGTTCTTCATGTATCATGATGAGATTGATCTATGTTCTAGAATTAGGGCCGTTGGGTATGAGTGCATCTGCTATCCAGCAACCTCTTATAGGCATGCTAGGGGAGGGATTGTTGGGGGAGGCATTAATTGGATCACTTGGTACTTCGCCAATAGGAATAGGTGGTTAACAAGCCTGAGATACTTACCACTTAATTACCTAATTGAAAGTATACTAATGTCCGGCGCCACAGATTTAATAGCTAACTTTATTAAGTCATTTAAGCCATGGGAGAGAAATAGGTTACCTCTCCTTCTGAGGATTTACTTATACTTAGCTAGGAACATTAGACGTGAATTAAGTAAAAGAATAATGTATACTAGGACTGAGGCATTTAAAGGCCTTAGAGATTACATAATACGTGTTCCGAACCCTTTGGTTAAGGAGCCCCTTCTAGAATACATGGCATTAATTAAAGCTTTCGAGACGCATGAAAAATTCATTAAGTAATAAGGCC
>JAGDXB010000097.1:1194-3284 GCA_023256215.1 Vulcanisaeta sp.
TTGTACAGGTACTTGACAACATATTGACCTTGAGCGCTGATGAGCTTCATGATATGAGGATTAGGATATATGAGAGAGCATTGCTATTTGACGAGAATAACTTCGTTAATCGCATTAAGGCCATTGTAAATAACCTCTCACTAGCTTCTAACTAACTTAGGTATGAGTAAGGTTGGTTCTAGGGCTTTGCGTGGTGGTTTTGTGATTGGTTTGGGTAGCCTTACTTATCATGCTATATCCATCGTGGGTAGTGTTGTCATTGCTAGGCTATTGACGCCGAGCGGTTACGGTTTGGTGAGTATAGCCCTCACTTACCCTCTCCTTTTCTCAGGCATTGCTGATCTTGGTTTGTCTACGGCAATAACTAGGTATGCGTCTGCCGGCATGCATAGGCATGCGTTGACGGCTTTACTGCTTAGGGTGCTTAGTGGGGTTTTCTTTGCATTGATTATGTATGCCATGGCTAACTACCTAGCCTTGACGCTGAGGAGACCGTACTTAGGTGAGGCTATTCAAATACTCTCGATATTCGTTATAGCCAATATAGCACAGACCTCAGTGACCGCATACCTAGTTGGTGTAGGTAGGTACGGTGATTACATCGCATCTGACATTGCCAGGAATGCGTCTAGGGTCATTATTACCATAGCGCTTGTGCTCCTTGGCATGGGGGTTTACGGAGCCTACTGGGGCTTTTCCATAGGCTACTTAATCGGCGCCGCCTGCGCAATATACTTAATGCCCAGCACCAACGATCGCCTAAAGGTTGATAGAGACGCTATTAAGGAATTACTAAACTACTCAATACCTCTCTATGCACCTACCATAGTTTCAATACCACTTGGTCAATTCTATAATATCTTGATGGCTAATTACGTTACTAATGCCGAGATGGGTAATTACCAAGTGGCTGGCAATCTATTGGCTGGTGTTGGGTTAATTAGTGGTGCGTTGTCTACGGCATTATTCTCAACATTACCAACATTGCTGGGTGAGGATTATAAGCTGAGGGATGCCGTTAGGAGGGCTTCAGCGCTAATAGCCCTGGTAATACCCTCAATAGCCCTGGCCCTGGCACTATTCGCGAGGCAAGCCGTCTATATCATTTATGGGGAGGCTTACGACCTTGCACCGACGTACCTAATGATCATGGCAATGAGCAACTTATTAGCCCCACTAAGCGTGCTTGGGATGTACATAAACATCATTGGCGAGACTAAAGTATCCATGGCGTTGACGCTGGTAAACATGGCCGCTGGACTACCAATAACCTGGCTATTCCTAGTTAAAATGGGTATGCTTGGCGCGGTCGTAGCATCAGTAATCAATGGCACTATAGGCTCAGCGTTAACGGTAGCCGTGGTTAAGGCTAGGTATGGGCTATCAATAGATGCCGTGAAGACTATTAGATACATGACACCGGCCCTAGCCTCGGCACTGATCACGTACTTAATAATGATGCCTATACACGGGATATACCTACAACTTGCCATCGGGCTACCCATCTATATGCTATCACTGGCAGTATTGATA
The DNA here is from genome assembly GCA_023256215.1 of Vulcanisaeta sp. GTDB lineage: Archaea > Thermoproteota > Thermoprotei > Thermoproteales > Thermocladiaceae > Vulcanisaeta. Next base: position 2,728 of record JAGDXB010000097.1, read on the forward strand.
GCAGTAATAGTAAGTCCTGGAGACCTCGAATACATAGCTAAAACATCAAGAGATATCAAGTACTTAGGCTCCATAATGACTAAGACTGTGGCACTAGAGCTTAAAGTGAGAAGGCTAATAAGGACCACTGCTGGGTGAGCTCCATGCTTCACCGCATACTTGAAGCACTTACATCAAGGAGGATATTTCGCAACTGGTTAAGTGCGGCAATAGCTTACCTACTATGGGAGAGGGGCATTCTTAAGACTAGCTGCATAAAAATTAGGTGCAGGAGAAATGGTAGCGTCTGTATTGAGCCTGAATTCTACGGCCGCATAATCCGCGGCTACCACATGAGGTACATAAAGACTGTGGACTGTAAAAATGAGTATCTAGTGCTTAATGAATTGAAATTTTCACCCAAACCTAAATTTAATGGACAATACTGGGATTTTGGCTTTGCCAAATTCATAAATTTCAGGGACATGGAGGTCTTCTTAAAACAGCCCTATAGCTTAGCCAACGTTAAAGGTCGTATTGTCGTTGATGTTGGTGCTTTTGTTGGTGATTCGGCCATT
>JAGDXB010000101.1 GCA_023256215.1 Vulcanisaeta sp.
CTGGCTGTAAACGCTCATGTGGAATAGTAATGAACCGTAGTTACTTACTCCTGGTCCTTGTCCCATGATTATAGTCCTATAGAAGCTGAACCAAACAACCGTGGCATTGAATGGCTCACCATCGGTGAAGTAGACGCCCTGCCTAAGCGTGAATATGTAATGCTTATAGTCAGGACTAACAGTCCAATTAGTCGCCAACATAGGAACAACATGGAAGTAATCACTACCATTCCATGTCACCAACTCCTGATAAACAACATTAAATATCGGCTCATCCATCGTCCAGAAGCCTGTTGCTGGGTCTAGACAGTCTGGAGACGCTACATCAGTTAGATCAATTAATTCGTTTGGGTTCGGTGGCGCTAATGTGATTGTTTGATTCGAGACCACAGTAACCGTAGGCTTAGTAACGTTAGTCACGGGTGGTGGGGTGACAACCTTCTTAGTCGGGTGATAAGTAACAGCGAAGTAAGCGCCTAACGCAACAACAACTATCACAACCACTATTATACCGGCAAGTGCCGCCTTTGAAATTCCGCCCGTATTTCTCGTCCTTGGCATAACTAGAGCCATTATTAAGTCTTAAAAAGCTTTACTCACAGTGAATGGCTTAATAATCTATGTTTATATAGTAATTTAAGTAAATAGTCTAGATTAATTATTGAATTGAATTATCAGATATGATGAAAATAACTCATTCATTTTTGAACTATAGATTTGATGCCTATCGTATTCTTACCTGCACTCCGTACTAATGCTTTGCCTTAATGAGTGCAGTGGTGAGTAGGGGTATTGGTCTATTGAATACTTCCTGAGCCACGTTGGCAAATGCCGTGTACCAGGCAAATGCTGCCGTTATTATGCCCATATAACCACCAGCTATTGTTAAGCCGGCGGCCAGTAGGAAGAAGGTTAACCATAACGTTAGGAACACTTGCCAGAACGCCCAATTAAGCCTGAACGTGTATATCCATAAGACGAACGTAAATATTCCAAATGCTGCCAAAACAGCGCTTATACCCGCGGCACTTAGTGTTACTAATCCCATGTGCCAACAGCACGGTTATGAAGTACCACTCCCAAAATGCGCCATATGTGAAGAAAGCCGCATAACCAAAGGTATTGCCTGCTCTCCACTCAAGTATTCCAGCCAGTAATTGGGCAAGACCGCCGTAGAACGCGGCTAGCCCTATAACCACGTCAGAGCCTGCAGTCAATATATGCGCATTGAACAGGCTGAGTACTAATGTTGTTAGCGCGAAACCGGATAAGCCAAGGGGTGCAGGGTTTGCGAGCTTCTCTACCGTGCCATCACCCTTGCTTGCCAAGCCTCTCTATTTCGGCCTTAAACTCCTCGTAGGCCTTCCTAACCTCCTCAACGCTTGCCTCATCCTCAAGCGTCGTTACGTCACCAAGTGGCTGTCCGGTGACTACGGCTTTCACGAGCCTCCTCATTATCTTACCGCTCCTTGTCTTCGGCAGTTTAGTCACGAAGAATATATTGGATAATGTTGCTATCGGACCTACCAACTCCCTAACGGTATTGTTAAGCTCAGCCTTCAATTTATCGCTTGGGCTGTAACCCTGCCTTAATACTACGTATGCCACGGGCACCTCACCCTTAACCGGGTCGGGTACGCCGACAACGGCCGCCTCGGCCACTGCTGGATGCTGTATCAAGGCTGACTCCAGCTCATACGTACCAAGCCTATGCCCAGCAACCTTAATCACCTCGTCAGCCCTACCAAGTATCCAGAAGTAACCATCCTCATCCTTAACAGCGTAGTCACCAGCATAATACATACCCGGGAACTTACTCCAGTAGGTCTTAACGTACCTGTCAGGGTCCTTCCATATGGTCAGTAGCATGCCAGGCCACGGCTTCTTAATCACTAAGTAACCTCTCTGGCCAGGTGGTACTGGATTACCATTATCATCAACCACATCCGCATCCACACCGGGTAGTGGAGGACCATTCGTACCTGGTTTAAGTGGAACTAGGGCTAGACCCGGCGCGTGTGATATTAATATGCCCCCTGTCTCCGTCATCCACCACGTACTACCAAAGGGAACCTTCTCCCTACCTGCCAAGTTCCATAACCAGCGCCAGGCCTCTGGGTTTATGGGCTCACCAACGCTATGAATAAGCCTTATCGTGCTTAAGTCATGCTTCTTAACCCACTCGTCACCAAACCTCATCAGCGTCCTAATGCCGGTAGGACTTGTGTAAAGTATAGTTGCACCATACCTCTCAACAATAGCCCACCAACGGTCTGGGTTCGGGTAGTCAGGCGCGCCCTCGTACATTATCGTCGTCATACCCTCAAGGAGCGGCCCAAAGACTATGTAACTATGGCCGGTAACCCATCCTATGTCGGCTGTGCAGAAGTGTATGTCGTCCTCCCTGGCATCAAACACCCACTTCATGGTTGCGTGTAGCAGCACCATGTAACCGCCGGTATCGTGAACAATACCCTTAGGCTTACCCGTGGTTCCAGAAGTGTATAGTATATATAATGGGTGCTCGCTTTCCACCGGCTCTGGCTCCACGTAGGTATTCATGGGTACGTCAGCCATAACCTCATGCCACCAGTAATCCCTGCCCTTTACCATATTCACGTCATTAAGGCCGACCCTCCTAAACACTATCACGTTCTTAACACTTGGTGCTTGTTCAAGGGCTTTATCAACAATGTCCTTAAGCCTAATAACCTTACCACGCCTATAACCACCGTCGGCAGTTATAACGAGCTTTGCCTCAGCATCATTGAGCCTATCCGCCAAAGCCTGCGCCGTAAATCCGCTAAAGACCACCGTGAATATTACGCCAAGCCTTGCCGCCGCGAGCATCGCTATGGGTAGTTCAGGAATCATCGGTAAGTAAATACCTATGGTATCTCCCTTCTTAAGACCGAACTTATTCTTCAACACATACGCAAGCCTATTAACCTCACGCCATAGGTCGTAATACGTCAATTTACGAACCTCAAGCGGATTACCACTCTGATCAACAGGCTCGCCCTCCCAAATAATCGCCACCTTATTCTTCCTACCACCCTTAACATGCCTATCAAGGGTTAAGTACGAGGCATTGAGCTTACCGCCAACAAACCACTTATAGAATGGTGGCTGGGGATCGGCAACGAGGACCTTATCCCAGGGCTTAAACCACTCGAGTTCCCTGGCAATGTTCGACCAGAAGGCTTCAATGTCCCTGAGACTTTCCTGGTGAATCCTCTTGTACTCCTCAGGATCTACAGCCCTTTCTTTACCGATCTCAGGGATTATCTTCTCTTTAAAGGGTAGAGCCCAGGTAACCGACATCAAGATTTTTCCTTATTTAGGTCTTTTAAGTTTTTACCGCTTTATTATTGATTATTAATAGTGAATTTTGTCTTTATACTTATAAAATTACGCTTGAATAATATCAAATAGTTTTCCTACTACTTAATATGTGCTCGATTTGCCTATCCAGGTAATTTACGGCGACCCTAACATTACCGAGCTTCTCATCAATATCCCTTATCTTTGGCTTAACCTCATCATTATACACCCTCCAAGCCCTCGGCTGTAGTATCCTTATTAATTGCGCCGTCCTATACATGGCCGTTATTTCCGTAGGCCTTAAACTCCAGGGAAGTTTCAGTTCCTCGAGCCTCCTCACCTGCGCATACCTAGCCTTACCCAATTCCATGGCATGAACATGATGCGCGAAGAGGTGAAGTATCGTGATCATATCTACCTTATAATTAATTAGTATTATCGACTCCTCAATGAAGTACTTGCCCATGATCGCTTGACATTGCTGCTCCCTATCCACCGCCTCAACGCATTCATTTATCTGATTTATCGTGGCTATCACCCTGGGCCTCTCAATATTCATGTTCTCAGCGATTCCCTCAAGAATACCCTCAATACTACTCTCAATGTCCTCCAGGGGTTTTAGGATTGAGTTTTCGATCTCCGTAATTATTTGATTAATAAAGTCCCTACCCACAGACATGAGTATGTAATTATTAGCTCCAGGAGTTTATGAATCTTATTTGGAGAATGCAAAGTAGGCAAAATTTGCACTGATAATAATTTCCTTAATTCATGGCTTATAAATCATCCATGTGAGGGTTGGAGAGTTAATGGTGGATCTTAGAGGTGTTGGGTGTCCATACGGGAGTACCATGGCGATACAGCACTTTAGGGATGCTCCGGTAGGTTCAATAATAACATTCGTACTTGACGATGCCGAATGCTATTTAACGCTGAAGAGATTATTCCCGCTCCTTGGACAGAGGGTTGTTAAGTATGAGGAGCAGGGTAAGGTGTATAAGTTATCTGTGCTTAAAATGAGGGTCCTATAGTAACGCTTAATTAGTTGTTAAAGTCCTTACCTACGTGTCCTTTGACAAGGCGGGTTATTTGATCGGGCGTAACTTCGTGTATCCGGACTACAGGCCGCAATTTCCACGGTATTATGGCTATTCCGTAAATCACCTAAAGGTTAGGATCAGGGTTAGGACAAGTGATAAGTCGATAGAGGGTTACGCAGAGTATTCAGTTGATGTTCAATCTGGCAAGGGCTTCATAGAGATGGATGCCGCAGAAATGAAAATAATAAACGTTATGGTGGATGGAACAAGCGCAAAGTTTGATTATGATGGGAAGACGCTGAGGATATACGTAGGCTCTGGAAGCCACATTGTAGGGATTAATTATGAAGCTAAGCCAAGGAAGGGATTATACTTCGTGTTGCCTGATGATTATTACAGGGATAGGGTGCCCATGGTTTGGACACAGGGCGAAAGTGAGGATAATCATTACTGGGTACCTTTACCTGATTATCCAAATGCCAAATTCACAAGCGAGATGGAGATAATAGTGCCGAAAAACTGGACGGCAGTCTCTAACGGAGTTCTTGTTGAGACTAGGGACTTAGGCAATGAGGTAGTTTGGCATTGGAAATTGGATAAACCGCACTCAGCTTACCTCATAGCATTCGCCGCAGGAGAGTTCGAGGTCATTAAGGAGGAGTGTGATGGAATACCAATAGAGAACTACGTGCCCAGGGGATTTAGAGATAAGGCCCAATACAGCTTCCATAGGCTCTGCGACATGATAAGGTTCTACAGTGAGTACACAGGTATTAAGTACCCATGGCCTAACTACAAACATGCGGCCGTGAGCGAATTCATCTATGGTGGTATGGAGAACACCACCATCACCATAGTCACAGATACGACTCTACACGATGAGCATGCTCATTGCCCTGGCTCTAAGTTTCCATGCCCTGGTATGGAGGACTTCACATCAGACGGTCTTGTGGCTCACGAGCTTGCCCATCAGTGGTTTGGCGATTACGTTACAACTAAGGACTGGGCCAATATTTGGCTTAATGAGGCCTTTGCAACCTACTTTGAGGCGTTGTATATGGAGCATGCCAAGGGTCGTGATGAGTTTCTCTATGAGCTTTATCAAAACCTGAGAGCATATCTTAATGAGTATGGTAATAGGTATGCAAGGCCCATAGTAACTAGGTTGTATAAAGATCCTGAGGAGATGTTTGATAGACATACGTATGAAAAGGGTAGTTTGGTTCTTCATACATTACGTAGTTTGCTTGGCGATGAGGTATTTAGGAAAGGAATTAATCTATACTTAGTCAGGCACGCCCATGGTAATGCCGATACCGAGGATTTAAGGAAGGCACTTGAGGAAGTGGCTGGGCAGTCCCTGGATTGGTTCTTCGCACAGTTCGTTTACTCTGCTGGTCATCCTGTGATTAAGTATTCCTGGAGTTATGACCCAAGCATGAAGATGATTAAACTAAGTATTAACCAAGCTCAGGGTGATGATTCATATCCAGTGTATAAACTACCACTGGACCTTGAGATTGGCTATCCGGATGGTAAGGTTGGCAGCTTTAGCTTTGAACTTAACGAGAGGAACATCACTATATATATACCGTCGACCGAGAAACCAACCTACGTATGCCTAGACCCACAGTTTAAGGTTGCCATTAAGTCAGTAAACCCCGAGAAGAGTGTTGAAGAGGCCTTGGCTGAGCTAAGGAGTAGTAATCTGCCCTGTAGATTAGAGGCTATTGACTCGTTGGCGAGGGATGGCAGCGCAAGGGCTGTGGAGGGATTAACTAATGTGCTTATGCATGATGTCTTTTGGGGTGTTAGAGCCGAGGCAGCTAGGGCGTTGGGCAAAGTCGGCACTGAGGATGCGCTTAAGGCACTAATCAATGCATTACAGAGCGAGCGACATCCAAGGGTTAGGCAGGCTATTGTTGAGGCGTTGGGTAATTTTAAGGGTAAGCCTGAGGTGGCGAAGACGCTCGCAGAAGTTCTTGAGAATAATGGTGAGAGCTATTACGTTAGATATAGGGCTGCCCAATCCTTGGGTAAGGTTGGTATTATTGATTATAGTAAATATCTCGTTAAGGCCCTTGATTATCCGAGCCATAATTACGTAATAACCCAGGGAGCGCTCCAGGGTCTTTCTGAACTTGGTGCTGAGGATGCTGTAGATGTGCTACTGAAATACACCGAACTTGGCAAACCGACGGTGGTTAGGGTTGCTGCTACACAATCTCTTAGTAAATTCGTGAGCGATAGGAGAGTTTATGATAGGTTGAGAGTTTTGCTTAGGGACCCGTACTTCAGGGTTAGGTTTGCGGCGATTGCCGCGGTGGAGAGTTCGCTGGATCCTAGGTTCCTGGATATACTCGATGATTTAGCCAGTAGGGATTTGGACGGTAGGGTTAGGCGCTATGCAAGGGATGTGGCCAGGAAGATTAGGGAGCACATGCAGAGAGGCGCTGAGTATGCTCGGTTAAGGGAGGAGATTGATAGGATTAGGGAAGAACAGAGGAGACTTATGGATAGGCTGGATAGACTTGAATTCAAGGGTTAATAAAGTCAAGAATTACTTCATGACCTTCGCGGCATAAACAATATAACCACCAGACTTTGCCAACCGTTCAACAACATCGTAATTATTCATAAGCATCTCCTCAAACCTAGATCTTAACTTCTTTGGGATTACGATCTGTAGGAGACCGCCCGGTTTAAGATGCTCCTTAGCACCCAGTATTAATTTCCTATTTACCTCGAGACCTGCCGTTATTGGTGGGTTCGTTATTATCGTATTAAATTTCTCATTAACTACCGCATCGTACAAATCGCCCCACCTAACCTCGGCATTACTTACATTGTTCAATTTAACATTAACCGAGGCGAGCTTAACAGCCAATCTATTAATATCAACCATGACGACCCTACCATTAGGCGCCAATTTAGCAGCCACTATGCCTAGGACACCGTACCCGCAACCCATGTCCAGTATGTCCCAGTAATCCATTATGACCATGTTCTCAGCCAATAACCTAGTACCAGCATCAACGTACTCATTAGAGAATACGCCAGGACCCACCACGAACGTTAGTGGTATACCTCTAATGGTAGTCCTTATTCTCTTAACCCTCATCTCCTTAAATGCTGGCTCTTTATCGTAATAATGCACATCAATAATGAGTTTGAGATGAATTTAATACCTTTGTTATATAACATCATAGATTGGTTTTTAAATACAAAGATTACGTGGACCTTGCGATGAAAAAGGCAACATTCATCACGTACCTAATCATTTATGTAATTTCAGCATCCACAAACTACTTCTTCGTAAAGTTCGGCCTTAGATATGCCACACCATTGAGTTACATGTCCATTAGATACTTAATGGCTGGTTTTATCCTGGCCATGATTACAATCCTTATGCATGGTAAGTACTACTTCGTGTTAAATAAGGATATGCTTCTATTAAGTTTATTTTCGTCTATGAGCACGGCATTGTGGGCCTATGGCCTAGTCTTCATAGACCCAGGTTCATCAGCGATCTTTGGCTATACAATGCCATTGTTTGCCATACCACTTTCGGTAATTCTCATTCACGAGAGGCCAAGGAGCCTTAACGTTATTGGTGCCATCGTAGGATTCATAGGTGTTTCGATATATGGTATATCATCAATAATGAAGGGCGTTTCGCTAATTGGTTCTATACTTACTATAGTGAATGCCGTGTTTTGGGCGTTGTATAGTATTTACTTCAGGAAACTTAATAAGTATGATGGACTTATCGTTGTATCGAACATGTTTATACTAGGCTCTGTGATTCTTGCGTTGATGGATATTGTGATAAACGGACCTAGTGGTGCTTTTATGGTTAGGTGGGTACCGGCATTCATAGAGAATTTACTCGGTACGTCAATAATCGGCGGTGCCCTGCTTTTCCTTATATGGTATCTAATGGTTAATACAGTAGGGGTTTCTAATTCGACGCCCTACATATTCAGCGTTCCTGCATTGACCTTAGTACTTAATTACTTAATCATGGGCATCGCACCGACTATTTATGAGGTTGTTGGTTCAGCCATAATGTTCCTGGGCATTTACCTGGCATCCCTGTAGGTTAGCGTCACGTTTTAGTTAATTTTTTAAAGTGGCTGCTCCATGTGCCCTTGTAATGGTTTCATTAACAAAATCACGACAGCCCAGGAAGCAGAGGAAGGCCCTCTATAATGCGCCACTCCACGTTAGACATAGGCTAATGACGGCAAGACTTAGTGAGGATTTACAGAGACAGTACGGCATCAAGAGACTTCCTATTAGGAAGGGCGATACCGTACTCATACTCAGGGGGGACTTCAAGGGTGTTAGGGGTAAGGTTGTTGAGGTTGATTTAAGGAAAATGAGAATACACGTTGATGGAGCAACACTAAAGAAACCAAGCGGTGAAACCGTTTATTACCCAATACACCCATCAAAGGTTATGATTGTCGAGCTGGACACAAGCGATAAGAGGAGGCTCGAGGCTATTGAGAGGGCTAAGAAACAGCGTGAGGAGTACCTTAAGAGACTTGAGGAGGCTAAGGAGACTAGGGCTGTTAGGAAGCCTGAGGTCATCGTTGTTAAGGGTGAAGGTGGCGGTGAACAGAAGCAGCAGTAAGCCTTTAAATGGGGTTCTTCACGGTGATGCATAATGCCTAGAAGGCACCTTAGGCGTTATCAAGCACCTGAGTGGTGGCCAATATCCACAAAGGAGGCCGTGTGGGCGGTTAGACCTAGCCCTGGTCCTCATTCAATAGAGACGTCATTACCATTGGCAATACTTGTTAGAGACGTACTTAGGTATGCAAAGACCCTTAGGGAGGCTAGGTACGTAATTGGCAAAGGGCTGATAAGGGTAGATGGTGAGGTTAGGAGGAATTATAAGTACCCTGTTGGTTTAATGGATGTTGTTGAGATAATACCGACGGGTGAGGTCTATAGGATGGTGCCACACCCAACGAAGTTCCTATGGCCAATACCAATAAGCCAGGAAGAGGCTAAGTACAAGCTTTGTAGAATTGAGAATAAGACGGTGGTCAAGGGCGGGCAAATACAGCTTAATCTACATGACGGTAGAAACATACAATTACCATACGATGAAGGCTCTAAATACTCAACACTAGATACTGTACTTATCGACCTAACAGAGAATAAGATAGTTGATGCGGTAAAGCTCGAAGTTGGTGCCCTGGGCCTCATTGTGCGTGGAAATAACGTGGGTTATTACGGCAAGATAACGGAGATAATACAAACATATAGAAAAAGAAGGTCATCAGTAACCATAAGGACAGACGATGGCAAGGACATAAGAACAATAATTGATTACTTGTTTGCCGTAGGTAAAGATAAGCCATTAATAACGATAACGCAACCTAAGGAGGTCATTCAAACACAATAAGAAAATATTTAGGAATTAAGAATAAGAGATAGAATATTATATAGATAGAATGCATTACTACAATTTTACTTTATTACAGTAATATTTTAGGTTCAAAATCTATACCTAAATCTTTAGGATGTAGGCCGTACTTTACAATAGTAAACTCTTTCCTAAATTCTATCACCTCCTTCTTTACAGTATCAGGTTCTTCGCCCTTAATCAATACCCTAGCCATGAATTCCGCAATAACCTTCATCTCATCCTTGCCCATACCAAACCTCGTCATCTCCTGAACACCAAGTCTTAAACCACTCACCTCCTCCTTAAAGCCCTTGTCCCAGGGTGTTGCTGTCTTACTAACTATTATGTTAGCCCTTTCAAGAAGTGCTGCCGACTTAGCGCCACCACCAAGCTTCGAAACATCAAGAAGTACCTGGTGCGTTCTTGTGAATCCCTTGTTTTCAGCGGCCACATTAAATCCAAGCGCGTGTAACTCCTCTGCGAGGGTACGTGCGTTTTCAACTATTTGTTTAGCATAGGTCTCTCCGTATTTCATCATCTCTATAGCGGCCACTGCAGTTGCTGCGTATCTATGGTGATGGTAATTAGATGTTAGTCCCGGAAAAACGGCCTTCTGAATAGGAGCAAACAAATTCTCATTATTTGTGAAGATTACACCGCCCTGTGGTCCAGGGAATGTCTTATGCGTGGAGGAAGTCATGATATCTGCACCCAAATCTAGCGGGTTTGGAAAGGCATTACCGGCTATTAATCCAAGTACGTGAGCTGAATCATGCAACAAATAACCATTAACTTCATGTATAGCCTCCGAAAGTTCCTTAACTGGGTGTGGAAATAGGTACAGTGAACTTCCTAGGATTACTATTTTCGGCTTAACCTCCTTAATCAGCTTGATACTCTTGTCAATATCTATATTGAATTCTTCATTATTCCACGGTAGGTTCATAACCTTCAACTTTAGAATACCAGGAGCTCCCGTGGCTCTATGGCTTATGTGGGAACCGGCGCTTATGGGTATTGATAGTATTGTATCGCCAGGCTGTGTAAAGGCTGCGTATACCGCCATGTTGGCTATTGTACCCGATATGGGTCTAACATCTACAAACTTCGCATGAAACAAGTAGCCCATCAGATTTGCAAGCTTTGTTTCTAATTCATCGATGTACTTAGTGCCTTGGTAATACCTATTACCTGAAGTACCCTCTGCATACCTGCCCTCCATATCATTGAGATAAACATACTCCGCCAATGGTGACATCACATTTTCACTGGCGATTAAATTAATGGTCTCTAACCTACGCCACTTGTTATGTGCCTTAACTATGTTTAGTACATCAGCCAATATTGAGTCAGGGTTTAGATCCATTATGCTTCGCGGTATAATTATACTTATTAATTTTTTGTTGAGGCGTATAGGAATTACGGAGTTTACGTAGAATTAGGAATAGAGCAGCATTATTAATTAAAAATACACTATATTCACCACTATTATAGTATTATATGTTGGGACCAATAGTTTTGGACCCCTTTGAATGGTTATTGACAAGGAGTTATTACATAGCAAGATTACCGCAGTTAAATTTCTTTAGAGACTATGAAGCCACAAAGATAGCTCCTTATTATTGCAATTACAATGGAGACTTGAGGGATTATAAGTGGGGCGATGTGGCCATAGTAATGCCTCCTGCGAGTAATAGGCCCCATAATTATGATCTAATTATCGCTGTCGAGGGTTATTCTGTAGCGTTATTAAGGCAATGGGGATTAAAACCTGACATCGTTGTTACTGACTTCGACTTTATGCCTGAGGAGGTTATTAGCGGTGATTTCTTGGTTCTTGGTCATGCTCATGGCGATAATATTGATAAGTACAAGACGTGGGCAGGTAGGGTACGTAAATTATTGCCGACGGTCCAGACGTGGCCTGTGGGTTGTTCGTTGTTAGTGCCTGGCTTTACTGATGGTGATAGGGCTGTGTATTTGGCTTATTACATGGGTGCTAGGAGGATTGATATTTATGGCTTTAATCCCACCAAGCCTATAAAGAGGAATGATTACGTTAAGAGAGTTAAGTTAGAGATTGCTGAGTACTTCATTAGTAGGGTTTCTCGTCGTGTGCGTGTTAATTTCTACCCTTAAATATTGTGTATTATTATGGGTAATACGAAGCGGTGGATTAATTAAGCCAGAGATAGTTAATTGCTTTGGTTGGGTATGAGTAGTAATGATATTAAGTTCCTGGATGTTGTTAAGGTCCTTGAGAGTATCGAGGCGACCACCCAGAGGACTACTATGGCTAAGTTATTATCATCGTTGCTGAAGAAAACACCGCCAAATGTCATTGATAAGGTCATCTACTTCATACTTGGTCAATTAAGGCCTGATTGGGAGGGTGTTGAGTTAGGTGTTGCTGAAAAACTTACCTTTAAGGCTATTTCCAACGCCACTGGTACATCCACAAAGCAGATTGAGGATTTGTATAAGAGACTCGGCGATGTTGGCGAGACCGCCAGGAGGATCATGAGCAGTAAACCACAACGCAGCGGCGGTAAATCGATACTGGAATTTCTCGGTGGTGGGGGTGGCGAGGAGTTAACGATGGGTAAGGTATACGATACATTGATGTCGATAGCCAAGGCCAGCGGCGAGGGTGCCCAGGATACCAAGGTTAAGTTATTGACGTATTTATTCTCGCAGGCAAGGCCTGAGGAGGCTAAGTACATCGCTAGGTTCGTAATTGGTAGGTTAAGGCTAGGTGTTGCTGATATGACAATACTCGATGCATTATCTGATGCGTATAAGGTGCCTAGGGATGCCCTTGAGAGGGCTTATCACATATACCCTGACCTTGGTTATATCGCTAAGCTCGTGGCTCAGGAAGGGCAAAATGCACTAAGTAAGATCCATGTAACGCCTGGTGTCCCAATACAGCCCATGCTCGCTGAGAGGTTGAGCACAGCTGCCGAGATCCTGGCCAAGCTGGGTGGTACCGCGATGGTCGAGTATAAGTATGATGGTGAGAGGGCGCAGATTCATAAGACTAGGGATGGTGAGGTCAAGATATTTAGTAGGAGGCTCGAGAATATAACGCATGCGTACCCTGATGTTGCTGAGTATGTTAAGGAGGCTATAGATGCTAAGGAGTTCATTGTGGAGGGTGAAATAATAGCCATTGATCCAGACACTGGCGAGTTTAGGCCCTTCCAGGAGTTGATGCATAGGAAGAGGAAGCATGATATTAAGGAGGCAATGAAGGAATACCCCGTTAACATATTCCTATTTGATTTAATGTATGTTGACGGCCAAGACCTAACAAATCTACCACTTATAGATAGGAAGAGGAAACTGCTCGAGATTTTGAAGCCCAGTGATTATGTTCATCTAGCTACGTGGAGGATAATAAATGATGCCGAGGAACTCGACAAGTTCTTCCATGAGGCAATAAGCGATGGTTGTGAGGGCGTGATGTGTAAGTCCATTAAGGCCGACTCGATATACGAGATGGGCGCCAGAGGTTGGTTGTGGATTAAGTATAAGCGTGATTACAGGAGTGAGTTAACGGACACCTTAGACCTGGTGGTTGTCGGCGCCTTTTGGGGCCGTGGAAAAAGGGCGGGTACATACGGCGCATTATTGATTGCAGCTTATGATCCAAAGACCGATCAGTTCTACACCGTTAGTAAGGTCGGTAGTGGTTTCACGGATGAAGATCTCGTTAAACTCAGGCAGGTGCTTGATCAGTACAGGATACCGCATAGGCATCCAAGGGTTGTTTCTAAGATGGAGCCCGACGTGTGGTTCGTGCCTGCGGTGGTCCTTGAAATAATAGGTGCGGAGATAACCCTAAGCCCATTGCATACGTGTTGTATGGGTGCCGTAAGACCTGACGTTGGTCTAGCCATTAGATTCCCAAGGTTCACCGGCCGCTATAGGACTGATAAATCGCCTGAGCAGGCCACTACCGTCGATGAGATTCTGGAGATGTATAAGGAGCAGAAGAAGGTTAAGATAGAGGAAGGCGCTAACCCATAATCACTCAGTTCCCTCCTCCTTAATTACACGTTCTAAGGTCCACCTGATTGCTCTAATGATTTCCCTAAGCCTTTCATCAGACCTGTAATTCCTAATCACTATGCCTACAACATTGTCATTATCAAGCTTAATCTCGTAATTAAAGGCATCCTCCCTTCTCAATTGCCCATCCTTAACCAACTTATCATCCTCCTGCTTAAAACCCTCAAGTATCTTATCCCTAAAGAACCTCCTGAACGCAGTATTATCCTTACTGAACGGCTTTATTGGCTTAATACTAACGCCATTCTCATAAACCTCGACAGTACCCAACAATTCATTACCAACCCTAGACCTAATTTCCCTGGTCTCCACTAACTTACCTAAATCCTGGGGCTTAGCTACGAGTTCGGCGGCCGGCACTATTGACTGGGACTTAATAATGGAATCAAGGGCATTCCTAACCTCAATTAATAGGTTGAGCTCCTCCTGAAGCTCCTTAATCCTACTCTCTAACTTATCCCTTAATTCAAGTAGCTTCTTTACATCCACATTATCCACGTCAAAAATTAATAAACCCAGTTAATAAAGCTACTCGTGAATAAGAAAGCCGTAGTACTATCGATGGGTAACCTAAACCTAGACATATACATAAAGACTGATAGTATACCGAGGCCCGATGAATCCGTAGATGCCTACGAAACGTACATGGGCGGTGGCGGTTCGGCGGCTAACTTTTCCGTGGCGATAGCGAGGCTCGGCCTTGGGTCGAGATTCCTAGGATCTGTGGGTAATGACCAATTCGGTGATATGCTAATTAAGGAGTTGGAGTCTGAGGGTGTGGATGTACGTTTTATAAAGCGGGTTAGCCATGAAAGAACAGGTACGGTTATAGTTATCGTAGGTCTTGACGGCTCTAAGAGGATGATAAGGTATTCAGGTGCAAACCTTGGTTTAACGCCTGATGATATCACGAAGGAGGTGATTAATGGGGTTTCTCACGTACATATAGCTCTAGGTAGAACTGAGATAATAGAGGCTGCTAAACGTATTGCTAAGTCCATGGGCTTAACGGTTTCCGTCGATGGTGGAACACCGCTTGCTCGTAAGGGCCTTGACATTATTAAAGATGTCATTGATGGTGTCGATGTTTGGCTCATGAATAGTTTTGAGGCTAAGGAACTTGGTCGCTCCGAAAATGTGGTTAAGGCTACTGAGAATATATTGAATAAGGTCAAGGTTAAGGAGCTAATTGTTACGTTGGGTCCCCGTGGCGCATTGTTATTTAAGGATGGCGAAGTAAAGTACTCAGACGCCTTTAGAGTCCCTCCTGTAGATACAACCGGGGCTGGCGATACTTTCGCTGCAGCTTACGTAGTGGCCACGGTATTAGATCTCGATCCCATAGATAAGCTTGTCTTTGCAAATGCAGCGGCCTCGCTTAAGGTTACCAAGAGAGGCGCTAGGTCATCGCCAAGGTTAAGCGAAGTGCTTAATTTCTTGGAATCGCTGGGTTATGCTAAGCTGGTTAAGGAGATCCTAGGCAGGTTTGAATAGGTGATTTAGTTTAGTAATGGAAAAAACTTATATATGTAAGGTTAGTAAGTAGAAATTCGAAGACTAGGGGATTCACGTGTCCAAGGCTAATGTACAGGTTAAGGTGAAGTATTGCGATGGTACTTGGTGTAATTTCCAATACTTCAGGTGCGCAAAGAGAGCCCTAAAGATTGTTAGGCAAGGCAATAGGGTAATTACTCAATGCACGTTATTTGGTGGTCAATGCATTGGCTATAAGTGCCAGTATGCTGTTTGCGAGGCCCATGTCATGGCTTCAGACGGTAGGTGCTTACTTGACCTTAGGAATATGGAGGTCAAGGAAAGGGATATTGTTGAGGAGGCTAAGAAGCTTGATAAGCAGGCTTCGGTGATAAATAAACACCTTAAAAAGTTGGGCCTTAAGGACTACATGTAATCATTATCATGTTGAAAATAGTAATTTTAACGGCAGGTCTGGGAGAACGACTACGGCCACTTACGTACTTAGTTCCTAAACCATACTTACCATTACGTAATAAGTTAATAATAGAGGAATTGTTGGATTGGGTTACTAATCAAGGGCTTGCTTATGACGATATTATCGTGGTAACAGCATACATGGCTGATAAGATAACCTCTATACTAAGCAATGTAATGCGTAACGTTAAGTTTGTAGTTGCAGATCAATTGTTAGGCACAGCCGGCCAATTATGGTATGTAAGGAATCTTGTTGATCAGGATGATGATGTGATCGTGGTGAACGGCGATGTATTGACTGATATATCCCTTTCAAAGGCCTTGGACTTTCATAAATCAAATAATGCAGAGGTTACTATTGTGTCCATAAGGTATAGATTAACGGCACGATACGGCGTCCTAGACATAGGCCCTAATGGCGAGTTTAAGGGTTGGCTGGAGAAGCCTGTTATAACGCTGCCTATAGTTACGGGGATTTACATACTAAAGGGCTTCATTATTAAGGCGTTAAAGAGGGAGAAGCTCGATATGAATAGGTATATTGAGGGTCTTCAATCCGTGGGTCGAAAAATAATGGTTTACGTAGCCGATGGTAAGTACGTGGATCTAGGTGTGCCTCAGGACTATCTTAGCGCCTTAATTTGAACATTGACTTAATTATCAATGAACGCAACATATATAAACAATAAAATACAGGACTATTAGTAATGTCTAGAGCCGTTTGTCCAGGCCTCGAGAGGACCGCGAGTGGTTATGTATGTACTTATGCTCAACGACCAATTAACCCATTCCAATGGTACTGCTTCGGCGATTACTATGAATGCCCAATATATGTTCAATACATGAAAACTAGGGGTGCCCAGGCCAAGGCCGAGACCAAACCCGCGCAGACAGTACAGCCTTTACAACAGCAGACACAGCAACAGCAAACCACTGCTGTAACAGCAACCGCAGTAACTACAACGGCACGTGTAGAAGCTACGGCAGATGCTGAGGATGAGCTGATAAGAAGTGGTGAATCAATAATAACGAAGTTTGAAAGCAATGCTAAGTCGCTTAATGATAAATGGAGGGATTATGAGGGATCCGTACAATCCGTGAGGCAGAACTGGGAGGCTGAAAAGGCTAAGTTAAGGAGGTACATGATGATTCTTGAGAGGATTCGCAATAAGTATAGTGAGGATCTTAAGGAGGTTGAACTTAGAAGGAGTATGGGGTTAATTAGTGACGATGCTTATAATAAGCTTAAGGAGAGTATTCAAAAGAAGCTTGATAAGATCGGTGATAAGCTTAAGGAGTTAAATGCGAAATACCAAGAAATCGATACCACAATTAATCAACACTACAAGAGGTTACTATTAACCACGGTAACTCCTGAGGTCAGCAAGCTAAAACTTTCCTTAGCAAAACTCGAGGAGATGTATAGGGAGGGTAAAATTAGTAAGGAGGTTTATGAAAAGCTCAGGGCCGAGATTGAGGGGGTGATTTCATGAGCGAGGAGATGCTGAAGATATACGGAGAATTATTGAGGCAAATAAATAAGGTTTATGAGAGTTATACGGAACAGGTTAAACGACTAAACAGTATGTGGTCTGACTATAAAACCGCAGTAAGTAATGTTAAGAGGAATTGGGATGTGGATAATGTACTATTAATGCTTAGAATCAATGAGCTTAAGGCAAGCATTGATTCAATACGTGAAGAGCTGGATATGCTTAAGGTTAAGAAGGAGTTAGGTCTCATAGATGATGATGAGTACTCAAAAAGCTCTGCCGAACTTACAGATACACTAACAAAATTAACGAGTATGTATGATGATGCTAAATCGAAATTAGATGAGGTGGATAGAGGTATTAAGGAGCATTGGTTTAGGTCTATGGACGTCACGACCTTAACTACAGACCAGGTTGATGGCATGATAAGGGAACTCGAGGATAATAGGGCTAAGGGAGAGATTCCGGACGATATATATGTTAGGATTAGAGCTGATTTAGAATTGATCAAGAGAGTCGTTCAGGCTTTAGCCTTGATTAAGGCTGAGTCTAAGGCATAATATTTCGCCTTATTCTTAAAATCACTGTGTTTTTAATGAGGAATTAGCATTATGAATTTTAACAGCCTCTCTATACGACTTTATGATACCGTATAGGCCTATAATACCTACAACCGATATTACAAGTAGGAAACCAATATCAATAGCATCTAGATTAGGTATTGGTATTCCGGTACTTATTGCCCAGGCATCTATCTGCGGTAAGAATATTATTAATAGACCAACGAGGGCAAAAACCAGTCCTCCATAGTATAGCGTAATACCTGCCGTCTTTCTACCCACATATTTTACCTCCTCCTCCGTGAATTTCTTAGCCCTTAGCAAGCCACCAAATAGTGCACCCAATATTACCTGCATTATCATAGTGCCTATACCAAACATGATGCCAGGTAATGGTGCATATAGTATATTCGGCATTTGCGGTGCAAGCACGAACGTTATTATCGATGCATAAGCTCCGAACCCAAAGCCAGCTATTAATCCGTGCACTATCGTCATCTTTATAGGCACCTCCCTAGGATGCGCCTCATGATGTGGTACTCTCCTTGCCTCAGCAGTATGATGCTGATGGCCGCCCAGCAAAACATCTATTGGTAAATGTATGTATTTACCCCTAAGTATGTACGAACCTGCTATTGCCATCACAAGACCAACAACGAAGTATACAGGACCATCTAGATTATACTTCATGTAAAAATACGCCAACCCTATATAACCTAATGTCGTTAAGATAGCTCTTTGTATTGTAAATCCCAGTGAGAATAGGAAACCTGCCTTCATACCACCCTTAGTACTATACTCGCCAACTGCGTAGCTGAAGGTTATGGGCCATGTATGTTCATCGGGTGTTATACCATGTAGCATTCCCAGGAATAACGACACTATTAATATAAGGATCACCGGTAAGTGGCTCGGTGGATTTAGCAAAAAGTTTATGTTAAATATGTTGATACCTAGTATAATCCCCAGTGTAATCATTGGAATACCTATTGCCATTATGCTCATTATTGATATTATACCTAATCGTGTGTTTATTTTCATTAGGGTTACCCTAAAGTTGGGGTTAATAAACCCTTCTTTAGTGGTTAGTTTTATAAGTTGATATCGAATTAGTTATCGATTTAGAGCATGCCTAAAGATAGGTTAATTAATGATTTACGTGATGATAGATTAAGGATGGAGAATGTATTGGCGTATATGAGGAATGATAAGACTCGTGTTGCTTTTTTGTCATTACTTGCATCTATCACAATAACTCTTATGAATTTTACGGCCTGGCTTCTCACAGGCTCCCTGGCAGTATTAGCTGAGACTATGCATACGTTCCTGGATATCTTAATTACAACAATAACGTTGATAGCAGTTAGTGTAGGTTCAAAGCCACCTGATAAGGAGCATCCCTTTGGCCATGGTAAGGCCGAAAGTCTAGGTGGTCTTCTTGGTTCATTATTCATAATAATTGCCGGTATACTGGTTGGTTATGAGAGCGCCGAGCGTGTTATAACGAGGACGCCCTTCAGCCCTGACATTATTGCTGCCATAATCATGGCCATAGCCATAGCGATAGATTTCAATAGGTCTAGGGCGCTTAGGAATGCGGCGGTTAAATGGAATAGTAGGGCCCTTGAGGCTGATGCCTATCACTTCATGAGTGATATGGCAATCTCTGCCTCAGTCATAGTGCTGATGATCGTTGGTATTATTATGGAGAGACTAAGTATTGCTTTGTTTGATACGTGGGGTACCATTCTTGATGCCTTAGTATCCTTTGGCATAGTTATCTACTTCTCAATAATTGGAATCAGACTTCTTAGAACAGCAATCGATGAATTGATGGACAGGGCATCCGAGGATTTAATTAGGAGGGTCTCTAGTGCTGTCATGTCCGTACCTGGAGTTACCTCAGTTAGGAATATTAGGGCCAGGAGAGCCGGCTATTTGGCTCATATTGAGGTGACTATAGGCGTCTCTGATCATTTAAGTATATCCGAGGCTCACGGTATTGCCGATAAGGTAGAGTCTGCCATCAAACGTGAGATTGGGCCGTCATTGATTATGGTGCATGTGGAGCCCGAGCTTCGTGAGAAGGTGGAAAAGGCCCTTGCTATGGTGAATGACCCAATACTTATCAATATTCATGAACTTGATATAATAAATACTCCCGAGAGTGGTATTATTGTTAGTCTCCATGCTGTTGTTAGAAGTGATGTTCAGTTAGATAGTATTAGGGATGTTGTAAATAAAATAGAGAGAAGCATAAAGAACGCCGTACCTAACGCTAAGGTCTGGATTCATATAGAGCCTGATAAGAGGCACATAGATGTTGATGCGGTTAAGAGGGTAACCCGTGAAATCGTCTCTAAGTATGGTGGTTACATAGGCGATGTGTACCTGGTGACGACTAATAATATAAGTATTATGAGAGTCTTGGTATACCTACCACCCAATATTGACGTGATTACTGCACATAATATAGCCACGGAGATCGAGAACGAGATAGCCAAGGTATATAGTATGCCTCATCATATTATTGTATCTGTATTACCTGCATCCAAATGAGACCCTCCAGGCTTTAGTCCCTGTAGTTCCTTTAACGACAATTAAATCCTTTTATAGCTTAGTAGATAATCATTAATGATTAGGGGGTGCGTAGGGAATTCGTGTTTACGTTCAATAATATGGATGAAGCATTAACATTTGTAGGACTAGTTACACGTAGAATCAAGAGTAAGGAGTTGCTTATTCGGTACGATGTGGGTAATGGAGTTAGGGTTTATGTGGCGTTGCAGGATGAGCCGCATGAAATAGAGCTTTACTCCATGGAATTGAGAAGGATATACAGCGATATTAAGATGATGAGAGATAAGCACGGCGTTCGCGTTTACGATATATCCTTAATACTCAATAAAGCCAAACTTGAGGCTGCCATTCCAATAGACATAGTAATAGACGCATTGCAGCTTATGGGTATTGACGTTGAATTGAACGGTTCTAAGATTAGGGTGAAGAATGGCGTTAAACTCGAGGATTTGGTGAATATGGCTGAAGAGGTGTCTAAATTGTACAGTGAGATGGCTGATATGAGCATCTCAGCACAGGCTAAGAGGATCATCGCCATCTACTCACTATTAACGAAAAAGGGCATTAGGGATGGCATTGAAGATCTGCTTGAGCATAGGATATTGGCGAAATATGGGGATACAGAATTACTCGTTCTGTCAATGGATTATGACCATGCATTACTGAGGCTTCAGGAATTGATAGAAAAAAGAGAGAAACACAAATAAAGAATTAATTTATTATCAGGAGCATTAAATGAATAATAATGAGTATATTGTAATTAAGGAATTGACCAAGCAAATAATTCAGCAGTATATAATGAACCAGTATCCCTGGGGAATAATAACCAGGCCATTAACACCCATAGCGTTGGCAATACTTGCCATAATTTACGTCATAGCCATTACTATGCTCACCCTAAGCTTCATACAAATACTCGTACTCGTTATGTATGGCTTAAAGAGCTTGAGGTATACTAGGTCATTTAGAGTCAAAGCATCCGTTAATTATTACGAATACAATACTGGCACAAGTATGTTAGACAAGCTACCCTTAGTGTCTATTTTAATACCAATAAAGGGCGAAAGTTTATTAACGATAGAAAGAAATATACGAAACATTGCCAAGCTGATGTATCCTAAGGAATTACTTGAGGTGATCTATATAAGTGACGATCCAGAATATTACGTAAGTAATATTACAAGGGCCATAGATGACATTTCGCGAAAACTCGGTATAACGGTCAAGGTCTTGCATAGAAACGATAACACAGGCTATAAGGGTGGGGCTTTGAACTACGGGCTTAAGTATGCCAAGGGTGATCTAATAGCAATATTTGATGTTGATACAATAATACCAGATACATATTTACTAAAGGCTGTTAGCGCTTTGATGAATGGTTATGATGCTGTTACAGCTGTTTGGAAGGGTTATTATACCGTCGATAATGTTATTTCAAGGTTAGTGAAGTTCATGTACGATGTTTATAACGAGGTTTTCATTAGAGGTAGATTCCTCAGTAAGGGCTTTCCTGCGATTAGTGGCAATAATATTGTGATCTGGAAACACGTTCTTGAATCCATTAACGGCTTTTGTAGATGTACAGGCGAGGATCTCGACCTCAGTATAAGGTTAAGGGCTATGGGATATAGGGTGGGGCTGATTGATTCGGAAGTCTTTTGCGAAGTACCGTATACATACCCATCATTGAAGAGGCAGTTTAGTAGGTGGTTATTTAATGGTATATGGAATATGAAGTATAATCTACGTTTATTACTTACTTCTAGGGAGATTACCCTTTGGGAGAAGATTGATGGTGTGCTTTGGATGCTTCAATTTCCAGGTATCTCATTTGCGGCTCTATCGATACTAATAACGATAGTATTGTCATTAATGGGTGTTGTAATACCGCCAATACCAATACTGTTTCTTGAAATCATAAATACTATGGTTGTTTTACCGTTATTCGTATTACTGTTAATGATTAGTAAGCGTGTTGGTTATGATGTCTGGAGTTCTATTACAAATATGGTTAGGAGCGCCCTATTAATGATTGTTATGTCGTTTCCAATGCTTATTTATTCATTAGAGTCCTTACTAACTGATGAATGGGATTGGACGCCAACACCTAAGGGACCTTTCATTAATAAGAATTTATCATTGATGGATCTAATTCATGAATTATCATTGATCATAGCACTCATAGCAGTAATGATAACATTATTACTCAACAACCAAGTGCTATTGGCATTCTATATAATTGGTATTACTATGATCTTCGCATACGGACTTAGGTTAGTAATACCACGTACGCGCTGAAGCACCCTGGATTACTGATTTAAATGGGGCTAGGTCATCAGTAGATTGATTATGAATAATGTTTACGACGCCATAGTAGTTGGCGCAGGACCTGCTGGTTCTATGGCTGCCTACGTAGCCGCGAAATTAGGCCTTAAGGTCCTCGTTATTGATAGATTCCGCTTTCCAAGGGTTAAACCCTGCGGTGGTGGATTGACCCAGAAATCCGTGACCTTATTACGTGCCATGGGTATTAATCCTGAACCTGCCATTAGGGACTCCTGTAATAAGGTGATTATTACGAATTATGCCGGTTCCTTTCTACTTACGGATAAGGAGCCAATAATAAGTGTGGTTTCTAGGGATGAGTTCGATAATTACCTACTAACAAATGCCTTAAATGAAGGTGTCGATTATTTAGTCGATAGGGTTATCAAGGTTAACGTTAGTAATGATAGAGCAGTCGTCACAGGTCTTAATGACGTATATGTTGGTAATTACGTGATCGCGGCTGACGGTGCCAATTCAATAATTGCAAGACAGATTGGCAATGACATAAGGAAGGACACGGCCATAGCATTCATGTCCATAGCCCGTGGAGATTTCCTTAATGATTTATGCATAATTGATATGACAAGAATTAGGTGGGGGTATTCATGGGTGTTTCCGAGGAGTAATAACGAGTATGATGTTGGTATAGGATCAATACATTGGGGTAACTATAGGACTCAATTAACTAGGTATATCAATGAGCTGGGAATGAGGGAGGGCGTAATACTTGGTCATCCCATACCAATTAGGCCCCGTAATATCCTAACCAGTAAGCGGGTAGTGCTTGTTGGGGATGCTGGTGGATTTGCTGACCCAACGACCGGTGAAGGTATTTTCTATGCCATGTATACGGGCGTCCTAGCGGCTCTAGCATTGAGGCGGTCAATCAATTCTGTTGAGTTCGTGTCTAAGTACTTAAGATTGACTAGGCCTTTAATTAGGAATTTGTCGTTAGCCTATTATCTATCGCTTAGTGTTTATGGAATCGATAATTTAGTAATGGGAAGAGCTGGCTTAAGTGCCTTCTCCAGTACAGGTAGTTTAATTAAGAATGTTATGAGCGGAAGAACTTGGTATCAACAGGCTATTAAATCAATAATTAAGTATTCCCTGATTAAGGGCCCACAAACAATTCTTAAGAAAGCACTACGTTGATTTTAATAGGAAGACCTAACCGTAATTACTTCATTCTTCGGACTCCTCTTCGTATCCTTCAGTTTCCTCAGGTTCTTCGACCTCACTCTCAGTACCCTGCTGTGTTGTAGCAGCTCCCTCCTGTGTTACCTCAGCCACGGCATATGTTCTACCTATTCTAGTTATCTTAACCTTAACCTTATCTCCTGGCTTTGTATTCGGTACGAAGATTACGAAGCCCTTAACCCTAGCTATGCCGTCACCTCTCTTAGACGTCTCCACTATGCTTACCTCTATTACATCGCCGACATTTACGGGTTTAGGACCCCGCGGACCCCTACCTCTACCTCTTTGGAAACCTCTCCTTCTAGGTCTTTCGGACTCGGACGTAGTAACCGCCTTACAATCATAATTGAGAAATAACCCCCTTATAAATCATTTGGTTTAGCCTAAATAATTATTAAGCCGGGTTAAATCTTATGATGAGTGATGACCACTTCTGATAGGGAGGTTAATGACCGAGCCGTCCCAGACTGAGAACATTTTAATTGGATCTCTACTCGGTGATCTCTACGAGATTTAAGGAGCCATTATCGATAACGGCTATGTGGGTTTTTGTTCCATTATATGGACCTGCCCTAGACGAGAAGATAGTTAGGACTTTATTCCCATGATTCCATTTATAGCCCTGTGGCACGTATTCATGGCCGCGAATTACCATTTTTAAACCACTCTTGCTAAGGAAACCCTCGGTTATCGCAGGACCAAAGACATAGGTTCCAGGACCTCTTAATATGTTTGGTTCATAATTCTTGATGCTATCTGATGGGTCATTCCACAGTAATTGAAATGTTACTTCATTATTAGGCAATTCATCAGGCTTGGGTAATTTAGCAATATTATCTATACTTATATTACCATTTATGGGTAAGCCACCATGAACAAGGAAGTAATCATCATTAAGAACTGCGGCCACTGGCATTTGTGAGAATATGTCCTTTAGTTTATCATATATGGTATCGCCATCATAAGGACCAAACTTCCTTAATAATTCCATGTAAAAACCATATTCATAATTAGTGAGTGGTGACTCGTGATTACCCCTCAACAATACTGCTTTATGTTCAAGGAGTAATCTAAAGGCTAGGTATAATGTCTCTATCTGATGCTCACCTCTATCTACGTAATCCCCAAGCATTATGTACGTCCACTCACTCGGTGAGTACTTACCAATAATACGTAGTAGGGTTTCAGAATCTCCATGAAGATCCCCTATTATTACGGCTTTACTTGTTGTTACCTTAATTAATGGCTCGTATGCGCTGAATATCTCGTAAATCGTCTCAACATTCTCCCTAAGGAAGTCCTTAATTTCTAGAATATCCACGGTGCACTATTAATAATTCATTAATTTAAATAAGTTATACCTAATTCCAGGCGTTTTGTTCATTTCGTAAGTATGGTAAAATTCACTTGATAAGTTTTTAAGTTAATAATTTCAATCATTAATATAATGAATGCGCTAGATGTGCTTGTTAGGATTAAGAGGATAACCGAGGATATGGTCAAGGAGGCATTCATAGTCAAGGCACTCAAGGAGGATTCAATCCTGTCATTAAGTACAGAGGACGTGGTCAATCTATACCCATACAACGCCTATGATTATAGAGTTGATGGAAAGAACCTGGACTACATAATCACGGAGGATTCCGTAGCCTTACTGACGGATTTAGCTAGGATAAATAATTGGTCCATCGATAATATCAAGTACGCAGATCTTAATGATTGTCTGTCAATAAATGTTAGCGAGGGTGTGCTCTCAGTTACATGTAAGGACAAGAGTATACGTGATGGTGAGAGGATTGCGTACATTGATAAGGTGTTAATGAGAAAGTATGGGATTGATGTAAAGACGAAGGTAATAGGTAATGAACCATTAATGCCTTTGGAGAAAATATTCGAAAACCCAACGAATATAGTCGTAGAGAGCCTAATAACCCTACCGCTTTATTTCGTAATTAACCCAACACACCTAGGTCTTGACTTATTGGCAGATAGTTACATTCATTTATTAACTAAGGGATTAAATAGGGTGCCCACGAACACCGATGCTGCTGAATACTTGATAAGTAGGAATAAGCTCAATGATAATTACATAAAGGTATACGTACTTAGGAAAGACCTCGAGTTACTTAAGGATTATTTTGATGTTAGAATTGATGAGAAGGACCACATAATTGAATACATAGTTAATGAGAGCCACGTACTTACGGCGTCGATAGTACAGGGTAGTATAACACCAGATTTCCTCAAGGTTAATTGGGTCGACCTCGAATCACTTAAGATCAATGGCATTGGCATAAACCTGATAGACCTAGGCAGTACCAACATTTTAGATTGTGCAGACCTACTCATTGGAAAAATGAGGGAGGAATTTCATGGAATATTATTGTGATTTCGCAATCACAATGTAACGTTACTATCACTAAGCACATTATTTAAGGCGCCCCGCTTGTTATTACCCCACTTCCTGAAATTTCTTAGGATCATGCCAGGGGTCCTCATATCCTGCTTAACATAGCTAACCCCTAACCGTTGTGCAAATACCCTGAGGTCATCATAGTGGTACTCAATACTTGCCCTTAAGGATGAGTGCAAGAATTTTACTAACGGTTCTAAAGGCTCTAACTCATTACTTATAAGCAGTGGTACCGTTAATGAGGCAATCACGGTACCGTTAAATCTAATAACTCTATCTATAAATGCTGTTGCTAGTTTGGGCACGGTAAATACCACGTCTAAATCATCAATCAGAAGAACATTTGCATTGCTATCATTATTACAATTAACAATTTTCATCGGCCTAAGCCCAAGCTCGTTATATGTATTAATATACGCAACGGGTATTCCCAACCTCCTTAACCTACTCATAATTAATAGCAATGCTGTGGTCTTACCACTACCAGGCTCGCCCATTATAACCAATGATCTCTCATGCGCCATAACACCATCCACAGCCCATTCAATAACCTTCCTAATAGACGAACCTACTAACGCTGATTCATCAATATCTCTACAATTAACTACGTAATCATCCATCAACCATTACATCTCTTACGAAATAAAATTACCACATACTTACAATAATTAATAATGCGTGAAAAATACGTAAGTAATACTTATCGGATACGGAGAACTAGCTTTTTAAGAAACGTGAATTCCCTATGCGTGTCATTCGTAGAATACAAGGGCGTATTCTATAGGCTGTTGCATCCAAGACCAACGGTATTAGTGATTACATTATGTCCAGGTAATAGAGCAAACATAATGCCAGCCAGTTGGAATTTACCAATATCTGAAGAACCACCGACAATTGGCGTAGCCGTTTACAGGGAGACATTCACGTATCAATGCCTTAATCACCATCCAGAGGCTACTATTAATGTACCGAGCATTGATCATGTAGACTTAATATACCAGCTCGGCTCTGTCTCTGGGAAGGAGGTGGACAAAATTAAGGAATTTAACATACAGTTAATACCGAGTGATGTTGTTAAGGTACCTACCTGGAGAGACGCGATAGCCGTGTATGAGACGAAGGTCATGAATAGGCTAGATGTTGGCGAGAGTACATTGTTCGTGTTTGATGTATTGAAGGTGAAGGTAAAGCCTGGAATCGCAGATGAGTGGAGTATAGACTTTAGTAAGACGAATATACCATTGCATGGAGCCGGTAGGGTGTTTCATAGAGTGGATCCAAGGAAGATCTTTGCAAGGAAATCGCTTAAATAGATGGTAATGCATTTACGTAACTAATGGTTCTTAAAATCGCAGTTGTTGGATGCCGGGGATTTGGTAAGGCTCATTTAAATGCCCTATTAAAGTTGCGCGATAGGTATGGACTTGAGATTTACGTGTTCAGTAGAACCGAGGATTACGCCAGGGACTGCTATAGAGAGTATGATGCGAGCGGTTATTTCACGAAGTACGGCGATGTCCTAAGGTCTGACGTTGATATTGTGGACCTAGTGGTTAGTCATGATGCCCACATGCCCATGAGCATAGCGGCGCTTGAGGTCGGTAAGCACGTGATGCTCGAGAAACCAATAGCAAGGACCATCGAGGAGGCAGTGAGCATAATTAATGTTGCTAGGTCTGGTGGTAGGAAATTCATGGTCCTTGAGAATCATTATTTCGATCCGTCAGTATGGAAGGCCAAGGAACTTATGGGTAAGTTAGGTAAGATCTCGATGATTATTGTTAGGAAGCTTCAGTTTAATTCACCGGGTGGTTGGAGGAGAATTAGGAGGTTGATGGGTGGTGGTGCGCTTATTGACGGTGGTATTCACTATATTGATACCTTACTCAACCTTGGCGGTGACTATACCGAGGTTAAATCTATGTGCATGCGAGGCTTTGCTGGACTTGAGGGTGAGGACATAAGCGCATCAATGTTTAGGTTTAAGAGTGGGGCCTTAGGTATTTTGCTTTATTCCTGGTCTGCACCGGGTGGTGACAACGCACCGATCTTTGAGGTTTATGGCGAAAGGGGGTTTATAATGGAGGACCCAGGCAGCCGAGTTCCTGGCAAGCCATATGGTGACTTATTAATTAATATTGATGGCATGCAGGAGAAGATAATTGTTGAGAAGGTCAATGTTATTGAGCGGGAAATCGAATCGTTCATACAAGCCGTTATCAACAATACTGACTTGCCAATGCCTCCTGAGATAGCATTACGTGATTTAAGGGCCGTATTGGACGCCTATAGGAATTGCGGTGAATTAGGTGTGGGTTTTCAACCAGTTTAGCACGTCCCTATAAACCACTTCCCTATCCAATTCATTTAGTATTTCGTGGTACATCCCATCATAGATCTTCATAGCCTTATCACTAA
>JAGDXB010000033.1 GCA_023256215.1 Vulcanisaeta sp.
CATCAACAAGGGTCCCCTTCGACGCAACGGTGGTCTACTACGGTAGGAATCCGAGGAATATCAACGACATAGCCAAGATAAAGGGCGCAATACTCACAATATACGCAAGTGAGGACCCGGCGATCAACCAGGGAATACCAGACCTAATAAAGGCAGTACTCACATACAAACCCAGGTTTGAAATGGCTTTCTACCCAAGCACGTACCATGCCTTCGCCACGGAAGGCGGGCCGGTATACAATGAGGCAGCCGCAAAGGATGCCTGGGATAGGACTGTAAACTTCTTCAGGAAGTACCTGGGATGATGGACATGGGTGACGAGGAGAAGCAGAAATGGACTGGAAATACGGTAACCGATTGCTTCCTGATATGGGGTGGAAATACTGGAGCGAAGGAAAAGGGAGGGCAGGACCGAGAATAGAGGCGGTGATAATTGACTGTAAAACCTATTCACCTATCGAGTTCCTACTAGGTCCTGGGTAGTGGATTGGTACAGCCGAGCCTAGTCATGGCATCATCAATACTTTGCGATCTCCCATCATCACCATTACTCAAAGCCTCCCTCAGCATTTCGGTTAGTTTTCCACATACTATGGCCCTAACCCAATCATGTCTCATCACCTCACCCTGCCGTGCACGTACGGCTCTCATGCCACCACCCCACGGAGTAACACTCGCATTAATCCCCAGGGCATTAAGACTCTCCAAAACCCTCGCGATTTCAGCCTCATCCTTGTAAACAGCGACCAACTCCACATAACCATCGCAAACCCTCACCGTCATTTTCACACCACCAATAATCACAGAAGATCTACCCTTCGACCTATAACCCATGCCAGTCAAATCAATCAACAGCCTAAGCTTAACCGCATCACCCAATCGAGCCAAATCCCCAATAATAACCCCAAACACGGGATCACCCAACTACTTCCCAGCCAACTTAACAGCCCTCGAAGACCTAACCCTAACAACCCACTCCCACCCATACCCACCATCCCTAAAACCCAACCCCCTCAACCTCTCAATAATCGGCACCCACAACCCATACTTACCACCACCCATGAACAACCTAATCTCCCTCACATCATACTTGTCCTGAATATCAACATTACCATCACCAAACACGGCAAACCACAAAAACAACCAATCATCAAACCCAACAACCTCCCCAACAAATCCACGCTTAACATCAACCACACTCCTACCTTTAAACTTATAATTAAGAGATTCCAATTGCCATGCAATGCTTATATTATCGTTGATACTGATACCATCTATAGCTATGTAATTTTTACCTGGAAACGCTAAATACCACACAATGCTCTGCCACATTTGATGTGTGCCCATTCCTGGATAGCCTCGGTAAATTGATACATCCGTCAAAAGTAATCCATATTGCATGACCTTCAATATACTATCATTAAATAATTTTGGCACTTCAATATGCTCACCTTTAAAGACCTGTGAATGTAAACTTCACAGTTATGTTGCCATCCCTAGCAATCCTGCATACATTTATTGTTATTATGATTAGTATACATATGCACTATAAAACTCCTGCCTTTATTATTTAGATCTCCAGTTACCGGTACTGTTATTTCACCTCTAGTTAGCTTAACAATTAGTTCTTCAAGTTCTATCTTATATGATTTTAACCATCTTTTTCTTGCTTTCCTTGAGAGCTTAAGCATTATTTCTGTTATTCTAAGCATAGCACTCCTAGCTTCAGAAATCTTTTCATTACCTCCTTCGGATATCTTAATCCTTAAATATTCAATGAATTTTGACAAGTCATTAATATAAACATCGAATGGTGATCTTTCATCACTTAATAGAATGTCTTTATGCTTCTCAACTCGATTCAGAAATGTATTAATAAGTTTCAAAGCTTCCTTTCTTGTAGTTTCATTGGTCTCATTACCGCATTTCAGGCAATTATTACCCCTAACTTTTACGTCCCAGCAGACCCTAATCTTATCAGAGACCTGAAGAGCCATTAAGCATCTATAAACCTATTCTCAACCTGATTAATAAATTACTTTCATAGATTGTGCTGAAAGTTGTCAATTAATTTCAGACCGATACGATTACTTTTATCGATACTCAAAACCTACGCATAATCGTTAACCAGGTCATTAATAAAAACTTAAAAATCACTTAGGTCATTATCATTATCGGGTGGTGGCGGGGTATGCCCGAGTGATCCCGGGTTCAAATCCCGGCGGCCCCACCATGTTTGTTTTTTAGTTATATGGCTGGTAATGCCTTGGTTTTCTTTGGTTGTTTTGTTGTTGGGTTTACCTCTAGTCTTGGGTCTTCTAGTGGGTACATGCCTAGTGCTTCTGCTTGTATTCCTGGGTAGAGACTACGATTGCTGTTGTCCTCTCGCCCATGCGCTCGATTATTGCTTCGCCGATGTCTCTCGATTATCCTGTCCTCTACCGTCCTGAATCTCCACCTTTTCATTGGTTCTATTTCCAACTCCCTGAGTCTCGAGGCCTTAATCCACGTGTAGGTGCTGCCCATGTCAACGAGTAAATCAAGCTCTAGGCACTTACCCGAGTCCCTTGGGTTGCAGAGCCTGACTTTAGCCGCAGTAATCCTCCCATCAGTCATTATGTTGCTAGGGAAGTTAATAAGGCTGCTGGACTGGGCTAGTCCTTGATTGTTGCCTTCGTTAGTAATGCCTCGGTGGGCTTTAACCTCTTCTCAATGGGGTCTGGCGCCAGGCCGAGTTGTTCCATGGTTACTGAACCAAGTAGGTAGTTGCTCTCATCATCAAAGATAACCGGCGTTGCCGATGTTGTGAACCCTCAACCTCGATGCCCGCTTCACCCAACGGCCTCTCAATAACCCTACCGTCAGCCAGCCTAAGCCTAACTGACCTAGTGGGCTTGATGCCTAAATCCTCGAGTACCCTACCAGGTATCATGGTGTATGTTGAGTCTGTATCCACGAGTAGGTCAACCGTGGCTGACCTCACCGGTTCCTTAACGTTCCAAATGCGCGCCTTAACGCTGAATATGCCCATTAGTTAATCCAATATCTTATTCATTATCTCCTTAAATATTTTTCAAGCTCTGAAGTTCGCTTCCCCATCAAGGAGGTCGGGCTTAATATCCTTTAATCATAAATCAAAGAGCACTCCATCCCGGAAGTTTATAAGGATATTTCAGAACCACTTTTTCATATTAAGGCTCTGGGTTACTGTGGTGCATTGTTTAGTAGTTTATTTAATTCCTTGTCCCTGAGGTACATC
>JAGDXB010000129.1 GCA_023256215.1 Vulcanisaeta sp.
TCATTTAAGTGCGTACCCGATATGTATGGGTCATTGAGAAGCACGACATCGCCAGGACCCAGCTCAACACCCTCCTTACTAAGCCAATTAAGAAGGTTCCTAACGCCAACCCTAAACGAGCCTAAGTGAACAGGTATGTGCTCTGCCTGGGCCACTATATTGCCCTCAGAATCTGCTATTGCGCAGCTATGGTCCATCCTCTCACGGATATTAGGCGAGAAGGCCGACCTACGTAGGGCGACTCCCATCTCCTCGGCGATGAATACCGAGGCCCTAAATATAATCTCCCAAGAGACCATCAGGGATTAGGGTATGAAATCCCTAATAAAAGCATTGTCATGAAGTTAGAAATGCATGGGTAGGCTTAAATAGTTCCTTGATTGTTATATTCCTATAGACATGGGTTTTGATTTGAGGAAGGAGTTCTTAAGGCTGTTAAAGGAGGATGAGGAGTTTTAGATATGCGATAATGGGGTTCCTGGGCATTACGGACCTTAGGACCTCCGTGGACAACCTAATTAAGGCGGTGAGTGAGCTGAGGGATGTCGTGGCTAAGCATAGTGAAGAGATCTATGAGCTGAGAAAGACTATAGAGACATTAAGTGGTACTGTACAAACGATAAGTAAGTCAGTTGAGGAATTAAGGAGTTCTGTTGAGGAAACGAGGAAAACCGTAGAGGAGCTTAGGAGAACTGTGGAGACACTCGTTAAGTCCTATGATGAGCTTAGGAAGATTGTGGAGATATTAAGTGAGGATGTTAAGAGACATGGCGAGGTTATACTCATTATGCAGAGTAGTATTGAGAAGTTAACTTCGTCAGTAACGGCGTTAGGTTATCGTTATGGATTGTTCACTGAGGAGGCTTTTAGGGAATCCATTAAGTACCTGGTTAGTGATTTACTTAAGGTTTACCAGGTTAGGCGTTGGACTTACTATAATGGTGACGATTTCGTGTTTAGTTATCCCTCGGTCATTGACGTTGATGTTCTCGTTAGGGATAATGAGCATGTATTCGTTGAATATAGGGCCAGTGTTGACCGTGGGGACGTGGCTGAATTATATAGGGAAGGCCTTCTCTATGAGAGGGTTAATAAGGTGAAGCCGAGGTTGCTCATTGTTGGTCCCGCGATTAGGAGGAGGGCGCTGGAGTTGGCTAGGGAGTTGGGTGTTGAGGTTAGGGCTTCTGAGGTTATTTAGTCATTACTCAATTACCGTTACTCCTCCACGTGCGGGCCTCGGATTTGGGAAGAACTTCCTGTATAAGGCTATGTTAATGACATTCACTATAAAGGCTATGGTAAACGGTACTGGTATTGGTAGGTAATCGAGTATTGGTCCTGCCGCCGTGGTTGCTGTTGCTGATGGTAGCAATCGTGCCGCCTGATTAACGCCGGAAACCGTAGATCTACTTCCCCTACCAACTAACTCCATCATTAATGCCTGCTGTGGGGCTAATGACGATACCCTAAACATCACGTAAACAACATACGTAATAACGGCAATGGGCAGCGTTGTTGAGAATGGTATTAGTATTAGGGCAGCTGTGGAAATAACCCTAGGAATAATAATGGCATCCCTTAAGCCAAATAGCCTGGAGAATACGGGCGCCGTCAAGGATGTTAAGGCTGCGGCAATGCCACCTATGAAGAATATATCGCCGACAACGCCATTACTTACGTGAAGAATCATCCTAAATATGATCGGTAGAAATGGCGTAATTAAACCCTGGGCAGTACCATTCAGGGCGCCCACAATTGCAAACCTCCTTATGAACACTAAGTCCCTATTTACCACCTGGGCTAGGGACCTACTATTACCATTGGGGTCATCACCTACCCGTACACCTCTACGGCCGCCTGAGTAATCCCTTATTGGCAAAACAACAAAGAGACTTATGGCCGATAGGATTAGGGCTATGTAGAACGTCTCAAGATAACTTAGGTTAGCGAGCAATGCACCTACCGCGGAGGCCAAACCGGACATTAGATTGAACAATGCATAGACCATGGATCTATCCATACCCTCAGTCTTGTCGGCCAAAATTGCGGTCTGTACAGGTGCAGCCACAGCACCAACACTCCCACTGGCCAACGCGCCAGCGGTGCCAAAGCCACCGAGGGCAGCCGCAAGTAGTAATAATGGGTAATACCTGGTCACGAGTAGTATCGCCGTCGCTATTGGTAGGAAGGATAGCGTGAGGAGAAGAACGGCCTTCCTACTGTACTTATCACCTAACCTGCCAAAGAGTAGGGATAGAAAGGGCACTGTGAAAGCACCAACACCGAAGAAAATACCCACCTCGGTTAGTGACAGGTGCAGGTAGTAGTACAGGTAAAGCCCAGTAACAACACCAAGCGCACCACCGGCAACACTCCTCAGGCCCCTAGACACAAACAGCAACCAAACATCCCTATCCCAACCCTGCACAATCGATATCAAAAACAAACCCTTAAAAACCAAATCCTCCATGGGCAGTAAAACAAATTATTACTGACTCGTTACACTACCCTCAAATCTCTTCCTAATATTACTCAATCCAATGAGAACTAATATTAACCCTATGAAAGCCACAAAACCACCAACCGCACTAATTATCGGAATGATGAGCAAGACCAAGCCTACCGCAAACACAACAGCGCCACCGGTAAGATGGCTGGAATTGAAATCATTACCAAGCCTATAAAGAGCAACGCACATGAGTATGAACGGTATTGCCATAAGTAACCTAGTGAGATTGATTATCGCTGCGGACAACACCATGACCAACTTATTACTAGATAACGCTAGAAATAGGCCTAGGGCTATTGAGGCGGCATTAAATACGAACATCAACTTAGTACCTAATCTACCAATGCCGTACTTAGCACGATCAATGATAAATAGGTAACTGAAACCTCTATAGAGGAACCTATAAAGAACTATCACCAAATACACAATATTGAATATGGCAACGGTATAGCCAATGACGTGCATCGTTAATATGATGTCCCTGCTAGTTGTTGCTAGGAAGAGAGAATACTCGAGGGATAGGTAAATTGATATGAATATTACTCCAGCAATTAAGGCAGCAATAAGTCCATTATAAATATTGGAAACGCCATTATAAATAAGCCCAAGCCTACCAGCATCACTGGAATTAGACCCAACAACCTACTCTCCACATGCCCCTAATAAGTCTTAATACCCAAAGTATTGATTAATCAGGTCCTCACGAACAGTTAAAATT
>JAGDXB010000120.1 GCA_023256215.1 Vulcanisaeta sp.
TAGTTGCGTCAATACCAACCTTACTGCCCAGGTTTGGTATTGGTGTTGATGGGTCAAGCTCCTCCACCGGGTAGTTGTTGATTATGAGCACGTCCCTAGACGGATCAACGTGGGCGGACACGGCATACATCACCTGGCCCCAATCCTTTATGTTCACATCATAGTCAGTCACTATTATTATCTTACCAAGCACAGGAACTAAACCCCATAGGGCTAGCATGACCCTCCTTGCGTGGCCTGGGTATTTCTTCCTTATCGATACAAGGATGACATAGCCAAGCCCCTCAGGAGGTATTTCAATATCAACTATTTCAGGCAGTATGAGCCTTAGTATTGGTTTAACGACCCTATTACCGAACCTAATTATATTTCCATCTTCAAGTACAGGTTTCCCAGTAACGGTAACAGGTATCAATGGGTCTCTCCTTGAGTATATGGCGTTAACCTTGACCACCGGGTACTCCTTAGCTATGGAGTAGACGCCAACATGATCGCCAAAGGGTCCCTCCCTGGCATACTCACCTGTCAATTCACCCTCAATCACAAGTTCAGCATTCGCTGGGTACTCCACGTCAACGGTAGAACCCCTGACTAACTCAACACCCTCACCCCTAAGCACACCAGTAACTAGTAGCTTGTCCAGTGGGTGCGGTATTGAGACACCGGCCATGAGCATGGTTATTGGGTCAGGCCCAAAGACAACCGCAACTTCTCCTTTACCGCTCAATTCGCCGTACAACGCGCTCCTACGCCAGGGTTGCCAATGCATTATGAACCTGTCCCTCCCAATAACTTGGAGCCTGTAATAACCGAAATTCCTATAATCACCATACTTAACAAACGTGGCGCCAAAGGTTATGAATCTGGCCGGTTCATGAGGCCATTGTCTAATGGCAGGGATCCTTGTCAGATCTATCTCATCCCAATGATACTCCCTCACTGGACCATTACTGACAGTCCTGGGGAAATACCGTGAATACCTTCTTAACTCACCCAGCGCCTTGACGGCGTCTAAAAATCCCTCAGGCATTCTGAGATTAACCATGTTTATTAACTCACCAACTGCGACTTCTGGATCCCTACCCTCCATAGCAATCATAACCCTATCCCACCTGCCAAAGAGATTGCCGACTATAGGCAGTGTATTTTCTCTGGTCCTCCTAATGATAACTGAAGGGCCACCCCTATACATTAACTCCCTAAGTAATGCCGCAACCTCTAAATCGACACTAAGAACATCATTAACCTCCACCAATTCGCCCTTACTCCTCAGTAGATCCAGGAATTCCCTTAAATCCCTAATAACCACAGTACGCTGTAGGCTATTGACTAATTAATTATTACCTCGTCCATTAGTAATTCTTAAAATCTGCAGATAACGTATAAAGTGATGAGCATTAGGACATGGTTAATTTCATTTAGCCCAACGACATTGACCAGCGCCTTTTCCTCAGTGACCCTAGGCACCGCGTTGGCTTGGTACTTAAATAATAGGTTCAACCCCATAATATACATAATAACACTGGCGGCTTTATTGCTCGCCCAGGCCGGTGTGAACCTCGTCCATGACTACTATGATTATTTAAGCGGTGTTGATATATTATATAGGGCAGGTGGGTTCGCCCATAGGCCCAACCCGATTATAGACCTTGGTTTGAGACCAAGTAGTGTAATCACTGTTGGTTATTTATTCTTAACAATAGCATTTCTCGCCGGTATCTATCTCTTCATTATTATTGGCTGGCCGGTACTGGCTCTGGCACTCATTGGATTATTAATTGGCCTTGGTTATAGCGTACCGCCACTCAAGTTTCATTATAGGGGTTATGGTGAATTACTGGCTGCAGTAGCCATGGGCCCGTTGGTCACCTGGGGTTCGTACATAGTCCAGACAGGTATTTACACAAACCTGGCACCGTTAATTGTTGGTATACCTAATGGTATATTTACATTATTGATTTTGCTTGGTTCAGGTGCTCTGGAAATAGATGCGTGCAGGAGGGTTGGTAAGATAACCCTAGTCCTACTCATTGGACTAAGGAATATTAAGTATGTGGTCTATGCCTCAATAATTACTATGTATTTGGCAATAATAATATCATCAATACTCCATTACTTACCATACACATCATTAATAACACTACTTCTAATACCAAGAACCATAAAACTTGCAAGACCACTGATGTTCGGTGATGAATCGGAAGTTAAGAGGAGGTGGAGAGAGCTTAGGAATTTGTGGGCCGGACCCTTCAGCATAAGGTTATTGATGCTCATAATATTCATAATAACAATGATAGTGGCACGAGTATTTTCACCATTATCCGTATAACAAATTACTTTAAGATACACCTAATAATGCTAATAGGGTGAGTTCTTCGTGGATTCCGCAAGGATCCTAGAAAGGATGAGGGCTAGGGCGATATTTAGCGCGTACCTGGGCTGGATTATGGATGGTTACGATGCACTCCTTGTCACACCAATAATGCCACTACTCGGCCAATTATTCTTTCCGGGACCATACTCATTGCTTGGTGGCCTATCAACATTAGTGGCGACTTTAGTTGGTAGACCTCTGGGTTCGATAGTGATGGGTTATGTTGGTGATAGGTTTGGTAGGAGAGTCGGCTTATTAACAACGGTACTTGGCTATAGTTTATCGGCTCTCATTATAGCGTTACTACCAACCTATGCGTTTATCGGTATATCGGCACCATTATCACTATTAATACTAAGGTTCCTCCAGGGTATCTTTCTCGGCGGCGAGTGGGGACCGGGAACTGCGATGATCATGGAGTGGAGCAGGTGGAGGAAGGAAATAACCTCGGCATTCATACAGAGCGGATACCCAATAGGGGTTGTCATAGCAACCATTGTAAATGTTTTGTTCCTCACATACATGGGTTCATCATCATTCAATGCCTATGGATGGAGGATCTACATGGGTACAGGAGCTATAGCGGCTATGCTAACATTCATAATTAGGAGTAGATTCATAGAGTCACCGTTATGGTCAAGGCCAAAGGCAAACCCATTAACATTACTGTTTAGACATGGTAGTACCTGGCTTGGATTCAGTATATTATTCACAGGTGGATTGTTAACAATTTATTACTCCACATACCTAATATACTCGGACTTCCTAAAGGTAATTGGTGAGGCTAGCATAATACCCAGTGTAATGCTTATTT
>JAGDXB010000074.1 GCA_023256215.1 Vulcanisaeta sp.
TACCATTCCCATGGGATACAGTTACAGCTGCAATAGTAGCCCTAGCACTGTTCATATGGTCGGTATACAGCGGCATACCAACGAGGGACTTAGAAGTTGTATTAAGGGAGATGGGTGTGATTAAGGAAGAAAGGAAGTAATAGTCATTATTCCTGTAAAAATAATTACTTAAAAATACCTTTTTATTTTCCTTCTATAACCTATGATCTAATGATTACTAGACATAATGGCCTAATACTTGCATTTGATGTTGATTGGGATGTCGAGAAATCTATTGCCTTTCTAAGAGGTATTGCGGATCTTATCGATGCTGTTAAGATTGGTTGGTTTCAATTGTTGAATATAGGGCCCAGTGGCATTAAGGAATTGACTTCAAGTATAGAGAAGTATTTTCTAGCCGATATTAAACTTGGCGATGTTGCTCACATAAATGAGTATGTCATTAAGAGACTTAAGGATTTAGGTATTAATGGCGTGATTATGCACGCAGCGGCAGGTAAGGAGAATCTAAGTAGTGTAGTTAAATTGTCGCATGATCTAGGTATTGACATTTTCCTCCTCATTTCCATGAGCTCTGGTGGTGAGTTGTACGACTTAAACCTGGACTATAATGTCAGGCTTGGTACCGAGCTTGGTGTAGCAGGCTTTATTGTCCCCGCCACTAAGCCTTACATTATTAGGCGCGTTAGGTCTATGATTGGTAATAACTATCAATTACTGTCGCCAGGCGTTGGAGTGCAGGGTGGCAAGCCTGGTTGTGCCACAGCCAGTGGTGCTGATTTTGAGATTGTGGGTAGATCAATAATTAATAGTTATAGACCAAGGGATGAAGCCATTAATTTTGTGAAGGCCATTAACAACCCATCCTGTTAGTCTGGCATTACCTTATCAATGGGTAACAGCCTATCCCTCCAATCAGACACTAGTTCGAGTACGAGCATGGTCTCTGTCTGCGCAATGTCTGGATGTGTTGGTAAGTAATTAATTAAGAAATAGCTAAGTTGCCTTAGATCCTTAGCCCAAACCTTAAGCAATAGGTCATAATGACCCGTTATTACATAAGCCTCCTCAATCCAGGGTAGCCTTGGGTCCTCATCGCTATCCTTAAGTATTTTCTCGACCAAAATAACCTGGGCAGACTTAGCACCACTTGGCGCACTCCTCCTAACGCTAATCAATACGAAGGCTAGTAGGGAAAAACCAACCTTCAATGGATCAATAACTGCCCTATATGACGTCACCACCTTCTCGCCCTCAAGCCGGGCAAGCCTCGTGGCTACCGTTGTCCTAGGCCTGTTTAAAACCTCGGCTAACTTACTTAGTGGTAATCTACCGTCTTTCTGGATTTCCTTGAGTATTTCCTTATCCAGTTTATCTACTATCATTGTTGTAAGGGCATTAATCTGACTTGTTTTAATCTTTCTATCATGAAGAAAACATGGATTTTAAACATTTAATTAAATGAAGTTATTGCATTACGCAGGTGCCCAGGCAATCTTATACTTAGTCCTCCAATCCTCAAACTCCTTCTTCTCAGCATCACTCAACGCCTTACTGAACCTATACCAATTGGCCTTGCCCTTTGCTGAGTCAGGAGCCTCGCTTGTCTTCCATATGCAGTTCACTGGACATACTGGTACGCAGCTAAAGTCGTCCTTACACATATCCCATATTAGCCTTGCCTTACCATTTTCATCAAGCTCTAACGCTTGGTATGGGCAGACGGAGACGCACGCACCACAACCAATACATATGTCTTGATCCACAACAACCTTCTGGAATGGTCCTGTCTTCTCTGCCATACAGAACTAAGCCCTTAATTAGGCCTTAATAACTATTACTATTGGTACTGCACACTCGTTATTACGTCCATAGAGTATCAACCAGTAAATAGATTATTAATCCCTAGACCTTAATCCTAAAGAGCTTCGAGAAATTATACGCCACCTTATCCCACAGGTCCTCCACGCTAATCCCCTTTATCTCTGCCACAATACTCGCTGCCTCCCTTACCATTGGTGGTTCTAGGGTTATGCCTCTATACTCATAGGGACCATCGCTCTCGAGCAGTATCATATCGAGCGGCGCTTCCCTAGCCACAACCCTAGACTTCTCCTGAATCCTTATTGCCGCATTAATGGATATGTAATATCCATAATCCTTAATCTCCTGAATTAAATTGAGCGGACCAGTATACCAATGAAAGAGAACCTTATTCACATCCTCTCTCCTAACGAAGTCAAGAGTATCTCTCCAGGCATCAGGGGCATGGATATTCAACGGCAAATCATAATCCTTAGCCAAGCTAACAAAGACTCTAAAGAACTCCAACTGCCTATTAAAGGTCTGGGGAACAAACCTCCTATCAAGACCAACCTCACCAATACACCCAGCCTCAGAAACAACCCTCTCGATCTGCCTCAACTCATCCAACCCGACCTTATCCACATTCCAGGGATGAATACCAACACAAGGCACGATATTCCCATACTCATTAGAAAGCTCCAGCGTCCTCCTTGACGATGGATAATCATCGGAAACCCCCACAATGATTATTTCCTTAATGAACTCCTTAATCCTACTATCTAAAAACTCGTGAAGATGGGCATGCGCGTCGTAAATCATCATAATCACTAAGTCTGTTGAAATTATAAAAATATTATTGTGACTGCTCAAGCCTAACTATTTGCGGTTTAACCTCAGTGACATCATTGGGGGTACCAATAACGACATGCTTAATGGTCTTAGCCAAAGGTCTCGTCTCACCAACATACACGGTATCGCCAGGTTTAACATCAATGCATGGCGGAACCCTGACATGCATTTTCTTCCTCCTCCTCTCATACCTCTTATACTTAGGGTTGTAATGCAACCACTCATGAATAACAACCGCAGACCTACCATGAACACTCTCCACAGTTACTGTAAATACCTGACCCCTAACACTCAGATGACCATGCCATGGACACTCAGGATCATTACAAACCTTCTTAGGCGGTAACAACCATGGAATACCCACATGCCTAACCCTAACATACTCGCCATTTGGCAATTGAATCTCCTCACCAGGCCTAGGCCTCTCAGGCATCTCCTTTACAATTACCTCAACCATCGAACCACCAAGTAACAACCCCCTTTAAAACAATTTCTTTTAATAAGGCAAAGACTTAAATACATGGGTTTGTAGCATTAATACTGCGACAGTCCCAGAGAGGACCGTGGCGGTCCCCAATGACCGTGGACGGACGAACCGCGGGGATTCCGTACATCCTCCTTATTAATTGACTGGAACTTCCCAATAATGCTCGATGAGGATTCATCATCGATCTACATTTTCAAGCATTTATTATACGCTCTTTACTACTTATAAACCATGAATATAGATCCTCAACTGCGTCCTTAACATCTACGCTCCTATTTGTTATCTTATTTCGTAATTCTGCGCGCCTTAATTCGATACTTACCCTATCATTAACGTTGTTAAATATGCATGGATTTATTATGGGCACATTAACAGACCTAGCATATAATATGAATTCATTTTGCTTATCAAATGTAACTAAATACGCACCTAACCTCCTTGCGGAATTTATGATTAACGAATCATGAAGTCCAATTCTACCTTTAACGCAAGAAATCATTAGGTTTAACCTCCAAATATTTAATCACACTTCTCAGATATTCCCTCATTCTTAAAAGTTGGAGTAATCCTTATTAATGTCCAGTGTTTTGGATCAATTTAGTATGATGGGTGTTGGTATTTGCAGGGAGTGAGCGAAACAATGTTTTTTCTAGCGTACAAGATCTTGTTTATGGTTTGTGGCCAACACCTCTTGTGAGGCTTGATCGTTTTGGTGATGTTTGGGCTAAGCTTGAGTTCTTTAATCCGCTTAGTAGGAGTATTAAGGATAGGACTGTCTTGTTTTTGTTGCGTAGGTTCATGAACGATGGGTTGAAGGGTAATTTGGTCGAGGAGGCTTCTTCTGGTAATGTGGCCATAGCCCTTGCTTCCCTGGCGAATATCTATGGCTTTAGGTACAGGGCTTATACCACTAGGCATTTGCCGAGAACTACTGAGGTTTTGCTTAGGGTTCTTGGTGCTGAGGTTGTTAGGGTTGATAGGGATATGATTGATGAGGAGTTTTGGCGTTGGGTGAGGGATCACGCTGTTAGTAATGGTTTTGTTAATTTGAATCAGTTTGAGAATGTTGATAATCCTGAGGGTCATTACTACGTCACTGGTGAAGAGATTGTTAGGCAATTCATGAGTGTTGGTAAGAAGCCTAGGGTTTTCATTGCTAGTGTTGGCACTGGCGGGCACATAACCGGTATTGCCAGGAGACTTAGGGATGCGTTTGGTGATGTTTATGTGGTTGGTGTTGAGCCTAAGGCGGGTAGCGCAATACCCGGTATTAAGAGGCTTGAGTCTGGTACTAGGTGGGTTCGTGAGGTTGTTGATGAGATCGTCGAGGTTGGGCTTGAAGAGGCTGTTGATGGTGTTATTAAGGTAGCTAGAGGCACCGGTTTGTTGATTGGTCTGAGTAGTGGTGCTGTCTTTCATGCCTTTCTTAGGGTTAGGGAAAGGTTTGGTGATGTTACTTACCTACTGGTTTTTCCTGATGATATTTATAAATACGTGGATATCATAGATCGTTTCGTGAATTCTACGTAAGTTCAGTGAAAGTTTCAGTGTACTGTTTAAATAAAAACCTGATAGGATTTTTTAACCTGTACACGTATACGTGATATGATGACTGGCAGATACAAAGTCTTCATAAACAGGAGGTTGGGTAGAATCCTAGTCAGTGGTAAGCCTGAGGATGAGGTCTTGATTAATGAGGGATGGAAGGTGATCTATGAGCATCAAGACTGGAAAAACGCCTTTGCATATGCGAGGGATTATGCCGATAAGCATGATTATATACTTGAGTGGTATCTTGAGGAGGAAAAGGAGGTTTTGAAGGATGCATTAATTAACTAGTATTATTTGGTGCGTTCTCTATCAATCTTTCTAATAACGTCGATTATTATATCCACAGCCTTCTCAGCAAGTTCCATAGGTATATTAAGCGGCGGTGCGATCCTAATCGTGGACTTACCAGCACTAATGACAGCCACGCCTCTTCTAAACGACTCGTATAACACCTGCTCAAGTTCTTTAGACGCGTACTCCTTGGTCTTTCTATTCCTAACTAACTCAACCCCGATCATTAATCCAAGACCCCTAACATCGCCAATCAACTCAGTCCTATCCATCTC
The DNA here is from genome assembly GCA_023256215.1 of Vulcanisaeta sp. Lineage (GTDB taxonomy): Archaea > Thermoproteota > Thermoprotei > Thermoproteales > Thermocladiaceae > Vulcanisaeta. The sequence goes on from JAGDXB010000074.1 coordinate 5,260, forward strand.
CTCCATGAACCTCTTCTTTATGTAATCACCAACCCTCTGAGCATTAGTCATCAGATCTTCCTCGAGAATAATATTAATAACCTCAATACCAGCCGATAAAGCCACAGGGTTACCACCAAAGGTATTTGCATGAGAACCCTTGGGAAGATCCATAATACTGGCTCTACCAACAATAGCACCGAGCGGCAAACCGGCAGCTATTGCCTTAGCCATCGTTATTACATCCGGCTCAATACCCCAATGCTCAATGGCAAACCACTTACCAGTCCTACCGAAGCCAGCCTGCACCTCATCATCCACAAGAAGAATACCGTACTTATCAGCCAATTTCCTTAATCCAGGGAAGAAGTTTCTTGGTGGAACAACATAACCACCCTCGCCCTGTATTGGCTCAAAGAATATTGCCGAAACCTCACTAGGATCAACCATCTTACCGAATATCCAATCCTCAAGATAGCCAAGTACAGCATCACCACACTCCTCCTCAGTTAAGTTCTTACCAAAGGGACACCTGTAGGGGTATGGATATGGTATGTGAATTACGTTAGGCATCATAGGATTAAAACCAAGCCTTTGCACCGGCTTACTTGCAGTTAGCGCCATAGAACCGTACGTTCTGCCATGGAATGCACCAAGGAAGGCTATGACATACGGCCTCTGATTCCTAAAATGCCCACGCACAATCTTTATCGCACCCTCTATAGACTCAGTGCCAGAATTCGTGTAAAACACCCTCTTATCCCCACTTATTGGTACTATGTCCTTAAGCATTGATGCATGCTTAATCAATAACTCGTAGTAGAAGTCAGTCATGCTGTAATGCGTGAATAATTCAGCCTGCCGCTTAATGGCCTCAATAATCCGTGGATGACTATGCCCAACATTCATCACGGCAATACCAGCATTAAAATCGATATAGAGATTGCCATCAACATCCTCAATAACTGGACCGTAACCTCGCCGAATAACAAGCGGATACCACCGGCCAAAGGATTGCATTATTAATGATTCATCAGCCTTTATTATCTCCCGCGCTCTAGGGCCTGGTGGGTCAGTTACTATTTTCGGTACGTCTTTTATATCGATAGGCCAGTACCATCTTGGCGCCATCATTCTCTACGCATTTTACCTAATTAATAAATTCTTCTTTATAGCTAACCGTCATTAATAATTAAGTAAATAAATTATATTTATTCTAATAAAAACTATTTAGAAAACGTTATCCTAAGCCCCGAGATTGTTGGCGTAAGGATAGCCCTTCCATCAGATAAATACCTTATCCTGACTAAGTTCATATTAGAGACTTTAATTAAAGCCTTAAGAACCTCCTCTTTCGTAACGCCCATTGTTTGCGAAACCATATCTACTAATGAATTCATGGTAGTAAAACCAAGCTCATTAACAGTCCTAACAATCTCAAGTCCAATACTGTCCAAAGTCTCTTTAGTACCTTCAAAGTTATTACTTATTATGCTTAATCCAATGGGCTTTATTATAACCTCGGCACTATTTCCACCACTTATCCTCATTAACTTACCGAAGGTTTCTTGCGGTATTGAGCTTGTAGACACTATTAAATCATCAAAGATTCCAATATCACGTGGAATATGGTTCGTCACAACGTAGACGTTCCCAAGACCCCTAGCCTCTTGCAATGCATCTTTTATTTCATCTATAAAATCTGTCGTAAGTATTAATGAGCCCTTAACATTATGATCTATGATATAAGCCAATACGACGGATGCTACCAAGGTCTTTATGGGCTCTATAAGCGGTACTGGGATACAGCCCTTGGTCATGGGTTTCCAAATATTTAGCATATTCATTATTTTCATGAAGTAGTAGAGTCTATGTGCATTATAATCAGCGTACGTTTCAAGTACGTAATCGATCGCGTCATGTAAATTCACTGAATTAAGCAATGCATCAAGTAATAGTCTTCCTTCATCACCCTGTAGATCAAGTACTCTTCCCCATAAGATGGCTATCCTGGCTGTAATTCCAGGGCGTAGATCAATATTGATACCGCTGGCCTCCTCGTTGCTTCGGCATATCATTGAGATTAACCAATCATTATTTGGCAATACATTATGCACTAAGTAATCTAATCCCAATGATCCGTGGATTAGTACTAGCATTGGTCATTATTTTTGTCATTACGTAAATAAGATTAATGATTAAAACAGGGTGTGCGAGGAATTTTTAAATTTAGCAATTCAATGTTGGTTGGGATTGATGATTAGGAGTACGAGAATTATGGCTGTATTGGCATCACTGCTTGCACTACTTAGTAGCTTTGCATATAATATTGCTATAACGAGGAAGATACCAACGGCAGGTCTTGGTTTGCTATCACTATTGAACGCATCAATAGTATTTTCATTATTGCCCACGGCATTGCTGAATTTTGCATATCCAAGACTAACCGCTAGAGATAGTGGTCTTAACCTAAGGGCTGCCTTAATCGTTTCATCAATCTTTTATGCAATAACAACCGTACTAACCATAGGCTATTTAATTAGCGTTTGGAGTAAGATGGGGCAATACGCATTGCTGGTTTTAGTGATAGCATTAATGTCTGAGATTACGTATTATGTGCAATCGGTTACGAATTCCGTATTGATGGTTAAGGATAGAAGTAGGTTTCTCATCACATCTATAGTTCAATCTATTGTTAAGATGCTTGTTATTCCAGCGATCATGCTATTGGGCTGGTCCATAAGCGCCGTCCTTTGGTCATCATTCATTATAGTCTTCATACCAACCCTATTGGCTTTTATCTATACGTTTAGGTTTCATGTTAATCTACATAGTGCCAGTAGGTATTTGAGAGAGGTGGTTAGTGCGTCGTGGGTTCCCTTAATGGGTTACGCTATTAACTCCTTTAGATCTCTTGACGCAATGTTCATAGGCTTACTTGGGTATGCTCAGTTGGGTATTTGGTACGTAATATTCATCCTAAGTAAGCCACTTGGTTATGGTAATACGTTAGTGAATGTTACATACGGTGAACTACTTGAGCGTAATAAATTAAGCATAATATATAGAGACTTCCTTATTATATTATTTACTTCAACCTACGTAGCCATTGCATTATCAGTGTTTCCAGGGGTTTATATAAACCTCGTAAGACCAAGTATGCGTAATGAAATCAACCTATTGATTCTTCCAGTAGTATTAATGGTTGTAAATGCAGTATTGGGTAATGTTAATCAGTTCATTAGCAATGTAATGCAGGGCATTGATAAGAGGGATATAACTAGTGGAAGTGAAATAAGGCCTAGGGTTTACTTAAGAAGTCTTATCCTATATACACACTTGGCGGAGTTGGTATTTACTGCTGTTTACCTATCAACCATGATTCCGTTAATACTCCTATTTAGATCATTCAGCATTACCTATTATGCGGTGGTTGGTGCATTAGTTTCGTCATTGCTTGCAAATATTTCGGCTTTGGGATTTAGGTTCATAAAGATTGGTAGCGTTAAGGGTGTTCTTAATGGTAAAGGGTTAATTCGGGATTATGCATTGCCGTCCCTAATCTCAATACTGGTCCTCATTGTGATAAGACGATTAATGCCAATAACCCTTTACCCAAGTATATTATCATCACTGGCCCAGGTATTTGTAATATCTTTATTGGTGCTTGTGATTTATTTAGGGGTGTCCATGTCGATTTCGAGAAATATTAGGGTAATAATCATGGTTTTAGTAAGGAGATTCATTAAGGCTATTATTACTTCTCAACCCTAATTGCTTGAGGCGTCCACTTCCAACTTAATGCCGCATAAATCACATAGAGTAATAATGCGTTGAATGCGGCGAACAGCACAAGACTCCCATAAAGTAGGCCGGGTTCTTCAGCCACAAGTTGCAGCAATGCGTTTAGTTGTGGTGTAAGTAATGTTGAGACCTTCAGTGTATCAGCCACCTGCAATGTGAATTGAAGTCCATACGCCTTAACGAGGACCGGTACAGCGGCTAGCGGTGGAACAATGGCATATGGTAAGTGAGCTAAGCCATTCATCACCTCAGCACTAATCATTAAAGCGAGTACCAATACAAGCTTTAATGCGGATATTGGTCTACTTATGTACTTAAATGACAGGGCTATTAATACGAGTAGTACTATGCCGAGCGCTATGTCTAGGTATAATACGTTGCTTAATATCATTGTTGGTTGGTAAACGGCATAGAGACCTTGTGGTAAGTAGGCAGGTGGTTTTCCGAATATTGACCAGGCAACTGTCGGCGAGTACAGATAAACCTCATATAGATAAAGCCCAGCAAATATTGCATAGAGAATACCAAATACCAAACCAACCCAATTACTAATCCTATAACCCACCAACCTATACTCACTCTTATCGACTGCGTATCTCCAACCAAATATCGAATTTATGAGAATCCCCGTCATGGCTATCGCACCAAATAATGTGGCTAGGAATAAGGGCACATAGGTTGGGTTGAGAAATACCTGAGACCAATTTATGCCAAGTGTAAAGCCCACTATTGACGATGTATCCTTAAACACCTCAACACCAGCTGGGTAATTTATGAAGGCAAATACTAGCCTAAACATGGCAGGTATGACCGTGAGCGATATGGCCATGCCATAACCAACGGCCACATGCTTCATAGGGCTAATCCTACCAAAACCCCTATAATAAAAGCCGATGAAGGGTAGCGCAATAGCCACACCGAATACAATAGCCACACCCCAAACTGGCCATAGCAATGCGCCGGCAATGTTTGTAAATACCGGTAATAATCCTGCAAGGAATACCGTTATTATCGTACCGAACAAACCACCTATAGCATATACAGTAATTAAGTAATTAGCAAGGTTGTGCGCAAGGTCTATATAGATTTGGTTATTACGCTTATAACCAATGAGCTCAAGCGTTGGCAATAACCAGCCAAGACCAAGCACTGTGTAAACAAGCGGCAAATGCACTGAAAACGCCCAGGCAATTAAACCGACAGCAACATATGTCGGGGAGACCATACCCACCACCTCAGTACTCCACAGCCTTAACCTCAGCCCTTGCCTTTGTGGTTGTCCTCCTTAGGTAGAGATATACCATGAAAACGGCTAAGGCCGGCATCGCCACCTCAACAATAAGCACAAGCGCGGCAAGCCACACGGGGAAGTAAAGCGTTGGGTTAAGTAATCCGCCAGGTCCAACAGGTACGCCAGTAATTATTGGTGGACCACCATTTGGATTAGGGTCAGCCTGCGCAAATATGAATGGATACCTACCACTCTCAGCGGCAACTGCACCACCTATAGATGCGAATGCCGCGAAGAATGGCATTAAGTAAACACCACTTCTTTCAAAGAAGTTGGCTAAGGACTTGGCCCAGCCAAAGCGTCCAAAGAAGTTGGGAAATAGGTACCATAGAGATAGTGCACCGCTCCATATACCAAGCAGTATGCCGAACACGACCATGAAGACCCAGTAGAAGACGAATACAAAGGCCGGCGGCCTTTCATAAGCAGGCCAGCTATAGTAGCCCCAGAAGGCGTGGTTGAATGTTCCATAGGCCAGGAAGCTCGTTAATGGATCAACCCTTAATCCACTCCAGAACATACCCTCAAGAGCCGCTAACTTAAGTGGGTCATCCTGCAATACCAACTCGCCCTGGAGATGCCCAAGTACGAAGCCCTGTATTGCCGTTAATACGGCTACGGTTGGTATAAGGAGCTTAAGCATCATTAATCTTTCGGATTTCCTATCACGTATGTATAGGTATAGATATATTGCAGCCACTATGGACCAGGTCAGTATTACTGCTGCCAGTATCCCGTGGAAAATGAATACGTTAGCGCCCCACCAAAACATGTTCCAAGCATCCGTCGGTGATGCCCATTTAACAACATAATCTGTTAATCCAACAACATTCTGGCCGGTGGCTTGGTATAGATTTATAACCTCAAGGCCTGGTGGTCTCATGCTTAACGAAGACATTACCGCAAGTATGTTATATGCGCTCCAGTAGCCTCCGAAGGCGGCCAATATCCCTATTATCCAGTGCACTCCCTGGTTCTTTATCTTGTCCCAGGTAAACACATAGAGAGGCAAAATTATTACCTCCATTAAGAAGGCAAATAGTTCTAAGTAGAAGGGTAGTACGATGGCTTCGCCTATTAGTGATATGAAATTACTCCATAAAGTAACTAGGCCAAACTCAACGAGAGTTCCAAAGGCCGCACCTACCCCGAAGAATATTGTTGATATTACTGAGAACGTCCTTGCAGTATTGTACCAGAATGGATTTCTACTTTTGATATAGAGGTATTCAGCAACAACGGCTATTAGGATTGTGCCTAGGAAACTCGATGCCATTGCTAAATGGGCTAAAACACCAACCGCAGTCACAACCCTAACATCAGTTGGTGCCCCGAGTATGGGTTGGTCCGTCATCATCAATATATAACTATAATGATTTATATATCATTAGTTGATTTACCATTTGATTGACAATACCTTGTGTCTGTTCATTAAAAATACTTGCATGGTTTAATAATCAAAAATAATCAAATAAATAATATTGCATAAAAGTGAATAAAAATGAATAATTACAAACGATCAACCTCTTAAAAATTGTCTTGCAGCCACAATAAGCGGATCCCAAACCTGAGACACAGCAGGTAGGTAAGCCAGGTCTACAAAAAATAAATCCTCAACTGTTGCTCCCCTCGCTATTAGGCTCGCCAACGTATCGATCTTACCGAGTACGTAAGATCCATCATCACCTAATACCTGGCCGCCTATTACCCTACGTGTCTTCTCATCAACCACAAGCTTTACCAAGACGTCACCCCCACCTGGATAGTACCTAGCCCTAATCCTAGCCCTTATCAAGGTGCTCGTTGGCTTAAAACCGTATTTAGAGGCTTCATTTACTGTAAGCCCCGTACTTGCTATGTATAGATTCATGAACCTCGTCATTGACGTACCAACAACACCAGGGAACCTCATTTCACGTCTAGCAATGTTACTGCCGGCTACGTAACCCATCTTATTGGCAGTGGTGCCGAATGGGTGCCAGTAAGGTTTGCCCGTTATTAAATTCCTTGTTTCGGCAATGTCGCCGGCTGCGTATACATTATCCCTGCTAGTCCTCATATGCTCATCAACCCATACAGCCCCCGTTTCCCCGATCCTAAGCCCCAATTGTCTTGCCAATTCTATGTTTGGCTTAATACCTGTGGCTAGTACGACCAGGTCAACTCTGTACTTACCGCCATCCGTAACTATAACCTGGCCCTTACCATCCCTACTAACCTCCAGAAGTCTTTCATTAAGCCTCAGGTCAATTGCGTGTTTAGTTAATTCATTTATCACGTACTTACCTACATCCTCATCGAGCGATTTACGAAGAGGATAACTAGACCTACCTATCATGATCACATCCTTACCCCTGAACCTGGCAGCCTCAGCTACCTCAAGGGCTATGTAACCTGTCCCGACAATACCTATTCTTTTTACAGAGTTCATCAAATCCCTTATACGAACAGCATCGGCCGGATGATGAATTGTAACGACATAATCACCATCAATCCTAACATTAGGTATAGATGGTAACGCACCAACAGCAAGTACTAAATAATCCCAACTCAACTTATTGCCCCTATTCGTCGTAACATAACCATCACCAACCTCAACGACCTCCTCATTAAGCCTAACATCAATGCCCCTAACAGACCTAAAGTACTCAGGCGTATAATGCATGAATAGCTCCACATTATCAAACAGACCCTCGAGAAAGTACGGTATCCCACACGGTGCGTGACTCACCATATTACTCCTCTCAAGAACTATGACCTCAGACTCCTTCATCAATCTCTTAATCCTCGATGCGGCGCTCATTCCTGCCGCCCCACCGCCGACTATTACGACCTTCATATTATTCGCCAAAAATTACAACAAAGCAGTTAAAAGTAACTCTAAGTTAGATTTGCTGGGGCAAATTAATGGATAGTGAACTATTATTTGATGTGTTGGATCTCATGAAGAAACTTGAGAGGGATTTGGCTGTATTATATATTATGGCCGCTAACAGCATCCATGATGCTGCAGTGAGCTCCGTGATGCGGAAGATAGGCGTTGAATCAGCAACCCATAATTACATAGTAACCCTGATAGAGCCTCTCATTAGGGAATGTCCACCTAAGAAGGTTATGGACAACGAGACATTAATGACTATTGAGAAGAGTATTAAAGAGGCAATCAACCAGGTGGATTCCCTAATTGACTATGTCCGTACCAAGCAAAAACTTGGTGATAGTGATCTAGCCGATGCGATTCTTGAGAAATTAGATGAGCTTGAGGCATATGAAGAAAACGCGGTGAAGATCTACAGCTTCTTATTAAGAAGCTACTTACCAATAACTAGTACGAGGGCAGATGCTAAATATAGGGCTGTATCTAAACTAATCGTAAAGTTACTAAAGGGTATAGCCGATGATGAGAGGGAGCATAAGGAATTACTTGAATCAGTAAACGAGGTTCTGGGTAGAACGAGGGGTTAGGGTTAAATATGCTTTGAGTCCTGCCATTTAACGTGGAGAGACCAAGACTATTTCTGAGGAATTCCACAGGGCTTGTTAGGGAGATTGGGCCCTGGACGGCATTACTAATGAATACCGCGTTCATAGCCTTTCAGACAGGCTTTTTGCTTCTTTTGTCGAGTACATTCAATTTCCCAAGAGGAAACCCAATAATGGCAATAGCGATAAGTGCAGTATTGTTCCTACCCCTCACGATATTACTCAACAGGATAGGCGTGACCTACTATAGAACAGCCAGCGACTATATATTCGTAACAAGAAACCTAAACCCATCAATAGGCTTCGCAACCATGCTCATGTTTATAATAGACCAAATGTTCTTTAACGCCATACTAATAAGTCTAGGCTTAGCGACGGGGCTCGCACCAGCAATAATTGCCATAGGGCTATCAAGTAATAATGCGGCGTTAATAAATATGGGCAATGAATTAATGAATAATCCAACAATAATATTCATAATAGGCTCGATAATACTAGCCATATTCATAGCGATAAACATATTCTCAGTCAGGGCTAGTAAGTACGTGACATCGGTCATATCGATATTTGGAATAGCAACATTTGCCCTAATGATATCCCTAATACCCATATACGCGCCACAGATCATGGCGGCGATAAACACGGCATCTCCGAATATAGTAAATAAGGCAATCGCCGCATCACACCAATTACCGAGCTATGGCACATTAATGGATACGGTATACCTAATACCGTACTTGGCCTACGTATTTCCATTCGTAAACTTCGTATTATCAGTGGGTGGAGAAGTCAAGAGGGGGTCTGCGATGCCTATCGCTATATTTGGCACGTATGCTCTTAGCGCAATACTGCTTTTAATCGGCATTTGGGTAACTATAACATCACTGAGGCTTGACGTAATTAATGGGCTATTTGCGATTTACTATGGTGCCATTAATGGAGTAGCTTATCCAAGCACATTACCACCACCATATCCACAGGCCTTGTTAATAATGGCTGTTAGGGACCCGGTTCTTCAATGGTTGATTGCCATCGGTTCATTCGCTTGGTACGTAAACATAGTTATGGTCCTCATAATGCAGATTGCTAGGTACTTCCTGGCCCTATCCTTCGATAGATTACTACCATCTATATTCGCATACGTAAGTCCAAAAACACACACGCCCATCATCGCCCACATAACCGACTTAGCAATAACCCTAGTAATAATGTACCTATACAACTTCAGTATAGTGCCCACGCTTTCCGCAACAATGGACTTAAGCACGCTAATCACGTTATTAATGTACTTCGCAGTGATAACAATAACGGCCACAATAGTTGGTTTAAGAACAAGGTCACTTATAACGGCAATGCTCGGAGCATACACAACATCGTTATTCCTATGGATAGCCTATGAGGAAATAACAAACCCACTGGCATACCTATTCATCCCAGAAATAAACACGTACATAATAGGCTTCTTCGTATCAATATTCATAGCAGGCATAGCAATTTACCACATAACACGCCTATACAGGCTAAGGAAGGAAAATATAGACATAAGCATAGTGTTTAAGGAGATACCACCTGAATGAGTTAACGAGTATCCATAGAGAAAACATCAATAATCCTATTCTCCCTTATCCTAATAACAACATCCCTCACACCAACCCTAATTATCAACGTTAAAAGGTTCCGCTCGTAATCAACATACGAAACCTCCCAATCATAATCAAGAACAGTCAATTCACCATCACTCCAGACTCCAATGACCTCAGGATCAAACCAAGTAATGAGTAAATTATCACCAATAAGGCAACTCCTCTTGATCAATCTAACGAAATAACCAAACCCACTCATGGCAAGAAACTCCTTCCTACACCTATCCATTTAGGCACCCTGTAATTTGTCGTATTAAATCACGACAAAAACACAAAACACCCCTTATAAAGCGTTCCCTCACACTACGTAGGATTAATCGAAATGCCTATATAACTCCAAACTAAGAATGAAAACAGTAGTGAGGATAAACCCAGCACTATGCATCAGATGCAGAGGAGAATACAACCTATGCGGGCTATCCTACTGCCCAATCCTGGCAGAATTACGTACCAAATACACACTAAGGCAAGTCAAAGGTAAAAGCGAGGTAGATGGTTCATCACCACCCAGCATATTTGTTGGTCGCATTGGCTATCCAAGGGTTAATGTCTACCCAGCCACACCACCAATGCACGGTGATACCAGAAGACTTGAGGATCCAAGGACTTGGTTAAGCATGGAACTGGAGGATTTCCTATCCAGTAGATTATCGCTAGTAAGGGGTTCGGTCAAGGCCAAGGTTTACGATGCCAAGGACCCACCAAGACTTCTTCACGAAATACAGATAATGGCATTGTCGGAGGGCCCTGTTGATTCCGAATTAAGGTTTGAAAAGCCAGTTAGTGGTAGGTACGTGATTGATGAACACTCACCACCATTTGGCCCATCATCACCTCTTAAAGAATTACGGCTAGCAACATTACCACCACCGCCTAGGATTATCGATAAAGTATACAGTGATTCCGACTTGAATGCTAGTGATGCCATGTGGACGCTCTATTCCTCCGGAATAGATGTGCATCAAATATCTAAGTTATTAAGCGTTGGAGTGTTAGGTGTAATTAGGAGAAGAAGGTTGGTGCCGACTCGTTGGTCCATAACTGCCGTTGATAAGCAAGTATCTGATAAGTTGCTTGATCATGTACGTGACTATCCATTAATCAATGAATATAGGGTTTATGTTAGGAAGATCAGGGACAATACATTCATAGGAATTTTAGCACCACACACATGGCTTTATGAATGGGCTGAGGCCTGGTGGCCTGGGTCCACGTGGAATTTATGGGGTGGTGATGTGGTTATCGAGCTTGATTATGAGGGTTATTGGGGACGTGATGATTATCCATCAATAGGTGGTTGTTATTACGCCGCTAGAATCGCTGCCCTTGAGGCGCTAAGCTCAATACGTAGGCAGGCTGCTGTAATTCTTTGGCGTGAGATTTACCCAGGGTTTAACCTACCTATTGGTGTTTGGTGGGTTCGTGAGAACGTGAGGGCCATGTTTAAAGGGCCTTATGAGAAATTCAACAATATACAGGATGCGTTGAATTACGTCTCTAGGTTTCTAAAGATACCCATAAGCACTTGGATATCCAGGTCATACGTGATTAGGAGGTTAATGAAACAGCAGGGAATAACCAATTGGCTTGGTCGATAATGATGAATAGGCAATTAATCATTGGTAATACGGTAATTAAGGAAATAAGAGCTAAGAGTGCCTTATCCAGGTCGGGATTGCCGGAGTACGACTACGCCCTGAACCCCTACCTAGGTTGCCAACATGGTTGCATCTATTGTTATGCTATGGACTTCACGAAGGGCGAGCCAGGCATGAAATGGGGCGAGGTAGTCTACGTTAAGGCAAATCTCATTGAGCTACTCAGCAGAGAGGTTAGGAGATTTAAGCCAGGTATTGTTGGTTTATCGACAATAACAGACCCGTACCAGCCAGTCGAGAGCATATACAAACTAAGCAGGAAATCCATTGAAATACTATGCAGGGCTGGTTTTCACGTGAGCATACAGACGAAATCCGCATTAATAATTAGGGACCTCGACATACTCAAGGAGTGCGCAGACCGCGTTGATGTCGGCTTCACAATAACCACAATGAGGAACACGTATAAAGTCATAGAACCGATGGCAGCTCACCCGATGGCTAGGGCGTCAGCCCTAAGGAGAATTGCCGATCTAGGCATTGAGACATGGATATTCCTAGGCCCAATAATACCTGGTATTAACGATAAAAGGGAGGATTACGAACCAATAATACGCCTAGCAAAGGAAACTGATTCACAGGTAATAATTGATAGGTTCAGACCGAGGCAAGTCGTGATTAAGTTTATGAGCAGTAGATTAAGCATGACGCGCCCAGCATCAGGGGATTGGTGGGTAAAAGTCATGGGTTTAATAATGAAGATATGCAGGGATTACGGGGTTAACTGCATTACGGCGGAGGACGAGTGGAAAACTATTAAGGAAAAAGGCGATAAGTAATTAGAAGACGAAGACAGCGCTATATCTATTAGGACAAACTAGGCATGTGATATTTGCGTAGTACTTTTGAGGCGTTATTTATCGTGGGTTAAGCTAGGTATTTTGGGAAGATTTAAATATATGGGGCCATTTACTGATTGTGGGGGAGCGTAGTTAAAATTGATGATAGGGGTAGGATAAGGTTGCCGGGAAGGCTTGCTAAATTTGGTTCCGTGATTATTATTGATGTTGGTGAATACTTCATAGGCATTCCAATACCTAAGGACCCATTGGCAGCGACATCGGGAATTATAAGAAGTGAGAAGAGCATTGAGGAGCTAAAGAAAGAGGCAGAAGAGGATGCACTTAGGGATGCACTAGAAAGGGCTAGGAGAATGCGCCATGTTGATTGACACTGACATATTAATTGCCCATTTAAAGGATAAGGATTTGCTTAAAGATGTAGCTGACAAATTATTATTACGTATTGTGAATGGGGATTTTGGTGAGGTTTTAATAAGTAGGGAGGTTATTCATGAGATATATTATGTATTGAGCCAAATTGGATTTAGTAAACGTGAAATCTTAAATAGGGTTGGAGCATTAACGAGTATACCAAACCTTAAGTGGGTACCGACTACCGTTGATGTTGATTTATTGGCTATTGCATTAATGGATCAGTATGGCGTCACATCAATATTTGATGCGTATAATGCTGCAACGTGCTTACTATATGATAGGGATAGGAAAATAGTATCTACGGACAGTGTGTATGATAGGATTGCTGGGCTAACAAGAATTGATCCTAGGGTCCTCGTTTAGGTTTATGTTCTTAGAAACATTTATTAATTAGGTTGTTGGTTCTTGCCTGGCGATTAAGTGTCTCAGGTTGGGAGTGAGGAGCAGATAATTAGGGAGATAATGAATGCCTTGACGGGCTCCGCGCGTTATATGGCTGATGAGATTAGGAGCACGTTCTCAAAGTACGTCGATATTTATAGGGGTGTTTCCGGTTTTGAGACTCAGCAGGTTAGTCTTGGTACTGTTGAAAATAAGAGGGTCTTTCTTATTCAATCTTCAATCACAGAGCCCAACTATGATCCAGGTAATTACCTCGTGAATGCGTTTAAGGGCTTCTTCAATATTAACGAGAGTTTCTACCCAACATACCTAATGGGTGGTATTGAGTGTTATATGCAATCATCACCAAACGAAACCAGTGGCATTAGAGTTAGTGGTTCTATGGTTTCGGTGTATAACGGTGTTGAAACCGTCGAGGATAAGGACATGGGTCAGGTTGTGTGCGCTAAGAAGGCCAGTATTAGGTTTTCTGATGAGGTCCCTGGTGAGGTTAATGCGAGTCCCAGTGATTTGTTCAGGTTGGCGCTTGAGGTGATTAATAATGTTAGGGGTAGGTTTGGCAATATGCGTGACGATTTCGTTAACATTTATGGTTTTGAGCCTGGCGATATAACGCTGACAGGTAATGAGGTCATGCTTAGCACGTTGTTTGACTTAAACATGTCAAGTACCATGAGGGATTACATACAGAAGGTCTTTTCCAGCGTAGTGCCTAATCAAGTACCTGAACTAATGGGTCTAGGCCTATTATGCGGTGCTCAACCTGACCTAGTCTTCTCCTACGATGATGCTGAGAGAATACTGGTTCTTGGTCATCCATATAAGGCAAGTTCTGGCGATTGCCTAAAGTACTCAATAATAAAGTACATGTAGAATTTGACCAGGTTTAGAACCTTTAACTTAAAATTTCGCCACCCTTTTCCTTGATTGAGGTTACCAAATAATCAACTATTTTGTTTATCTCGTTCTCGGCATTCCTCACATCCTCGGAGCTGACGTAAATGTGAATCTCAACAAGCGGTGCTCTAATTTCATGGCCCTTAGGATGACTCTTGATATAGACCCTGCTGCTCATTTTCATGCCTCTTTCAATTATGGGTGCTAAATCGGCCTCAGGAACACCTTTAACAGTTATTGACTTCTCCACGAAGTGCAGCTTAGGCCCTATTTCACGTAGCTTTGGTTCTACATAGTTCTCAAATATGCCCATCATTTCTGAAGGAACACCAGGTAGGGCAATGATTATCGTGTTACCCTCCTCAACCCAAATACCTGGCGCGGTGCCTACAGGGTTAGGCAGTGGCCTTGCGCCTTCTGGCATTTTTGCCTGCTTTAACCTTGGTTCTGTAAGTTCCAGGCCCTTTGCCTTGAATGTTTCCACTACCATCCTTAATGCATCATCATTAATCACATATTTCCTATTCAATGCCTTGGCAAGGTACTCACTGGTTCTGTCGTCGAATGTTGGACCCAAACCACCTGTGGATATCACAACCCTAATGCCTCTCCTCACGGCATCTCTGAAGACCTCCACCTCGTCCTCCTCATTGTCAGGTATTGTAATTACCCTCCTTACTTCATAACCAAGTAGTGTCAATTTTTTCGCGAGCCATGCTGCATTTGTATTTACTGTCTTTCCAATCAGTAGTTCATTGCCTATGGATATTATCCAGGCAGTATAGCTCATTAGATCGTCTTAATGTGCTATGGGTTAAATTGCTTTTGCATTGTTAACAAGGACATATTAATAAATGGGCTATTATAACTATACTTGGTTAGCATGAGGAGGTTCGCCATAATAATCCTGGATCTGGACGGCATTAAGCCAGAGGATGATGACAAGGTTCAACTAACGAGGATTATTGAAGAATCCCTGCAGTGGTGGCATGGTTATTTAGGAAATAGTGATAAGCTTGAGCTTGATAAGTGGAAGGTCTATCATATTGAGTGGGGTGATGAGTTGACCGTGGCCAGGGTACTCAATGCGCTGGGTAAGTTTAGGGAGTATATTAAGGGTGAGTTATGAAGCCGCAACCTAACTTAAAATTACTCAATCCTAACCTCGTCATATCCACAATTTGGGCAATGAAGAAGCTGTTTAATGGCATACCTACCATCAACCTGAACCAAGGCCTTATCAACAATAACCATCCTATGGAGACACCTCGGGCATGTATAATTGCCCCTATAGCCATACTTACTGAGTATCCTCCTAACAGCGTACAAACTAATTCCAAGTTTACTAGCTATAGCCCTTTGGCTTAAACCATCACTATATAACTTCACAACCTCATTAATTAACTCGATAGGCATAGAATCAACCCTAGAACCTATCTTGCCCTCCCTCCTAAGTCTCTCCATGGCCGCCTTAGTCCTCTGCCTAATGAACTCACGTTCCATAGATGCGACAAAGGCCAGGACAGTCCTAAGAAACTGCCTATATGTGCCATCCAGGTTCTGAAGTACGGACTCCTTCTCGCTGGTACTGACTATAAGCAGACCAAGCTTGTTCTCTACAATATCAAGAAGCCTAAACAACTCCTGAAAATTCCTAACAAGCCTAGAGGTCTCATACACAAGAAGCACCATAGGTCTAGGACTGAGAGAATTACTCTCAATATCCTTAACCAACTCCTTAAAGGCGGGCCTACTCATTATTGGTGACGCACCACTAACTGCCTCGTCAACATAGAACTTGAGGATACTAAAACCCCTGGAATCTCCCCAACGCCTTAGATACTCAATTTGGTTCATTGGGTCCTGCATCTCGGTGGATACCCTGACGTAGGCTACTGCCGGTATCACTGGCAAATGCCGTTAATTAATTCATTTTTAAGGTAAATGTGTCGGTAATACCTACTAATGTATATTGATTGTATAGAAGGATAAGGCTTAAAAACAATAGGCTATTTAGTCGGCGAATGGTCAAGGTATTAGTTACGGATCATGTTGATGATTACATAATAAATACATTACGGAATAAGGGCATTCATATCGATTATATGCCGGGAATAAGTAAGGAGGATTTGTTGAAGGTAATACCTGAGTATGACGTAATCATAGTTAGGGGCAGAACGAAGGTTACGAAGGACGTCATAGACAGAGGCACTAAATTAAGGGTAATAGCCAGGGCTGGTGTTGGCCTTGATAATATTGATGTTGAGTATGCGAAGGCCAGGGGTATTGAGGTCATAAATGCGCCTGAGGGTTCTACGCAGTCTGTTGCTGAATTAACCATAGGGTTTATGATAATGGCGGCGAGACTCATCGCATTACAGGATAGGTTAGTTAAGGGTGGTGATTGGCCAAAGGGTAAATACCCTGGTATTGAGTTGTTTGGTAAGACCCTCGGCATAATAGGCTTCGGTAGAATTGGGCAGAGGGTGGCCGAGTTAGCCAAGGCGCTGGGCATGAGGATTATCGCCTACGACGTTGTAGATATCAGGAATAGGGCTTCAAAGCTTGGCGTTGATGTTGTGGATTTTGAAACCTTGATCAGAAATAGTGATGTGATTTCAATACATGTATCGCTAACACCAAGTGCGAGACATATGATTGGTGATAGGGAGTTTCAAATGATGAAGAATGGTGTTATAATAATAAATACATCAAGAGGTGAAGTAATAGATACAAGGGCACTGTTGAAGGCACTCAATGATGGTAAGGTAGCCGCAGCAGCCCTTGATGTGCTCGAGAATGAACCACCCAAGGAACCTTGGGAAGTAGAACTTGTTAAGCACCCAAGGGTGATTATAACACCACATATAGGTGCCGAGACGAAGGAGGCACAAAGAAGGATTGCCGAGATTCTCGTGAATAAACTCCTGGATCAAATTGCAAAGCTAAATCAATAAGACAACAAGACAACTTATTAATTTAGACTTCACTAATTTATGATACAGCATGCCAAACATAAATGATGTAACGACTAAAGTCCTTAATCTAGCCAAGGAATTCGGTATCAATGCACGTACTGAAAACTACCACGGTGAGACAATAATAATCCTTGAGCTAAGTGAGGACTTTAGTATATACGTTTCCGTGATCTGCGATAACGAGTGCGATGTTGAGTACGCAATTGGCGATGAAAACTTCACATTTAGGCCAAACCACGTTGGTCAGTTAAAGAAGGCTTTGGAGATAATTGAAAGATTAAATAATGAACTTACTAAAAATCATGAATAATGAATTACAAATTTAGTTAGTAGGTACGGAATTTTATGATTATTATAATCCATAAAGGTCCTTACTAGTTTTAATCGTTATGTCATTACCGAGTAAATCAATAACCTCTCTTTCTATTACTTATCTTTTTAACCAACCTTCATCGTCAGTCACCAACGTTAAATTATTCTCAGACGCAGCAACTACGTATGACGCATCATATTACGTTAAACCAATCCTTATTGCCGATTTTAGGACGGTCTCGTTATTTATTGTCTTAATGATACTCGTATGATTGAAAAGGATACTCAAGATATCTCTATATACGACTAACGTCTCATCTCAGCTGAATATTTTGAGTAACGCCACTCCTTTCCAGATCGCATTACCTATTTCATAGATCGTTAAATCAAGTACGTAATTTCCACTTAAAACCCTCAGGGCATTTCGTTTCATATATTGAATAATGCTTATGATCGATGACGCATCAAAAAGGTAGCTCATCTTTCATCACGACTCGATCTAATGATTTTTACGATCTCCTCATCAGACGGTACTTCTAATCACGTCACCATGTAATTATGTAGTGATATAAATCTTACTTACGGTAATGGTAACAGCATTACTATTTTGGTCTCCTCATTAGAGCCCTACGAGTGTATTATTGTACTTAAGCAGTAATTCCTTCATCTTAAGGGCGTCCTTCTCAAGCAGTGGTGACTCATTTATTATTGTTATCTCGATATCCTCATCAGCCAACTCCTTCGCCAACGGCTCAAAGGGTGGGTTATTCGTATCTATTGGTTCATGCTCGTCAACCCACTCACCCTTCTTAAACTTAACGCACGTGAAGTGGGTATGCATTGGTTGGTCGCCGAAGTACTCATGCCACATGTTGAGCACCGCCCTATAATCAATGGAGCCGCCATTCCTGGCAAAGACGTGTCCCCAATCAATGACGGCAACAACCTGCGGGTGATTAATCTCCTTAACGAGCTTAAAGGTCTCCTCCAAATTACCAAACTGGCTCTTTCTAGCCATGACTTCAAGGCCGAGTTTCACGTTCTTGATACCATTCTCTCTCATCCAATCAATAACCCTGAGAACGCCATCCTTAACAGCATTGTAGCAACCCTCTGGGCCAAGCTTACCGTAATAGGCAGGGTGAAAGACAACGACTGTGGCACCCATGGCCTCACCCCTATCAAGCGACTCCTCAAGCCTAGTAATACTTGCCTCAACCTTCTCCTTCTCCTCGCTGCACAGGTTTATGAAGTAGGGTGCATGTACCGACAACCTAACACCGAGCTCCCTGGCAACCTCACCCGCCTCCTGCGCGGCTTCCCTACTCATCTTAACGCCCTGTACAAACTCAACTTCCATGGCGTTCAGACCAACCTCCTTAACGTACCTAATACCATCTATTGTACCTGCACTCCTCTTCTTCTCCTTGGCACCTATTGGAATCCCAGCAGGCCCTAGGAATACCCTAGCCATTGAGACAAAGACCTGAAAACTAGCTAAAGAGTTTTGCCTCAGTGATCAATAAATAAATCATGAGTAATACATCACCCCAGGCATCTCCTGGCTCTATTCACTAACTCACCTGAAATGCCCAGATCATCCCTAAGTACGACACCAATAGCCAGGTCTAATGCAAGGGGGTAGCACCGGTCAATGATCCTCATTATCTCATTGACGTTAAACGCAAGAACCTCAACATTAGGTGGAATATCAAGGTCAAGCAGCCTCCTGTGAGGTGGTTCATTAAAGCTGCCTATGATAACGACATCGACATCGCTATCCTCGGCAAAATCACCCCTGGCGTAAGAACCGACTAGGAATACCGTACCACGAACCTTATCGGCAACCTGCCTAGCCAACTCCAACGCCCTATTCCTCAGCTCCTCACGCCACTTAATAATCCTCTCCATAAATCCTCAATAAACATTATAATTCTCTCGGCAGCCTTAATAGCCATTTCTGCATCATTACGTGTAAAGTACTCATAGGGCACACCCTCACTCCAAGCATCAATGTACCTAGTCGGTACATAGAACTTATCAAGAAATTTACCCAAGTCCATAATATCAATGGGGACCTGAACCATTCTACTTAATTCACTGAGCAGATGAGTAATAGAGTGGCCTCTCGTGGGCCTACCAATTCCATAGAGGATGGCCTTCACGGCAAATTCCGATGCCTGGTGTGCCTTGAAGCACGACCAATTATAATCTCCCCTCTCCTCATCACCTCTCGCTGACTCAAGCTTTCTCTTAGCCATTAAAATCCACCTACTGAACTCCTCAACATCAACACTGGTACTCATTGTCCCAAAAGACTTGACCAAGACTAAAGTTAAAAGTGTATAAAGGTCCGAACCATGAGTATTACTGAAATGCCCATTTACTCATGGCCATTGAGGATGTATGAGCCATCAAGCGAATTACTCGGATTACCCAACGTTAGGGAAAGCCCATTTAGTGTAAAACTCGATAACAACAGGGTCAAGTGCACCTTATGCCATAGGCAATGCACCTTATCAAATGGGCAGGTCGGCCTCTGCGGCATGAGATTCAACGTAAACGGCAAACTCTACACAACCACATACGGCTTACTCACAGCCGCCGAGTCAAGACCAATGGAGATAAAGCCCCTATTCCATTACTACCCACGCACATCAGCACTGACAATAAGTACGTGGGGCTGCAACTTCCCATGCGCATGGTGTCAAAATTGGCACTTGAGCAAGTTCGCAAGTTTGGACGGTGTTTACGTACCGCCCGAGAGGCTCATTGAATGGGCAATTGAAAATGGGGATTCGGGCATTAACGTAAGCTTCAATGAACCAACGATGCTGACTGAGTACGCGATTGACGTTTTTAGGCTTGCAAGGTCAAGGGGTTTACACGCCTCGATTAACACGAATGGTTACCTAACTCCCGAGGCCCTGAAGGCCTTGTTTGATGCTGGCATGGATGGTATGAACTCGGACATTAAGGGTGGTCGTGAAACGTATAGGTGGTGGTTGGCTGCTGATTTTAGTAAGTTGATGAGCACTCTTGAGTACGCTGTTAGGTTGGGTATTCATCTGGAGGTTACGTATTTGGTGATTCCCGGTGTTAATGATGACGAGGCTGATGAGGTAATAAATGCTGTGGCTAAGTTGGGTAGGGATGTGCCAATGCACATAACGGCTTACTACCCAGCGCATAAGCTACGTAATCCATCAACACCAACAGAACTCCTTGAAGATATATGGAGAAGGGCTAGGAAAGAGCTTGACTATGTGTATGTTGGTAATGTGCCTGGTCATCCTGGTCAACACACGTACTGCCCAAGATGTGGTACTTTATTGATCAAGAGATTTGAGGATAGGGTTGTTGATGTTAAGCTAGTCGGCTATAGATGTCCTAGGTGTGGGTATGAAATTAAGATTAGGGGCTTCATCGGCAGATACGGGAATCTTTACAGAAGATTTGTATAGTTTATATTATCAAGAAACGTTTAGGAATTCCTAGGGGTTTTAGGGTTAGAT
Source organism: Vulcanisaeta sp. (assembly GCA_023256215.1). Classification (GTDB taxonomy): domain Archaea; phylum Thermoproteota; class Thermoprotei; order Thermoproteales; family Thermocladiaceae; genus Vulcanisaeta. The sequence goes on from JAGDXB010000074.1 coordinate 26,439, forward strand.
TGTTTAAGCGTATTCGTGGCATTAAAACCATGGTCAATCACCATTCTTAACCTTCATTAACTCCTCAACCTGCCCCTTTACCTGCCTTTGCAGGTCCTCAATACTCCTGGCCATTGACCAGGCTTTATCAAAGAGCATTATGGCATCCTCCTTAGGTATTTTCACCATAGCCTCAAAATTCTTAGCCCATGCTGAGTAGGTCATGTTTGCACTACCTAAGTAGGCATTTCTATCAGTTATGTATAATTTGATGTGTATGAAACCATCACTACCCTGGGAAGGACTAAACCTAATATTAAGTAACCAAGGCACAACCTCCTTAATCTGAGCCCGACCAAACCCAATGAATGCAGTACCGAAGATCAATACGAATAAACCAATGAGCACAAATAAACCATTAATTTTAGTTAACGCCATGAAGATTATACCGAGCAAGATAAGCATTATCCCTACAGCTCTGTATTTTTCATTAGTGGCGTACCTTGTTACGTAAATGCCATTGCTTTGAACATACTCCATAACTAGTTTATAGAGATCATTATTATCGTCCATACTCGTTATAACCCTCGCCCTATTCTCCTTTATCATTTTAAAAACGAATTTGGCGTACTCCCCATCAATCCATGGCGATATTATTAAAGCTTGTCTTGAGTCTAAAACCTCATCGAAAATTTTCTTTACTTCCTTACCAATAATTAGATTAGAACACATTTTAAGATTAGACTAGTTAATGATTTTTAAATCCAATATCTCGATACATTACTATTAAATAATAACGCAATATTGATACCCACTTAGTACCAGTATGCATCCCGTAAAGATCAATGCCTTTTAGTTCTTATTATCATGAATACGAACATCAACATTAGTACTACAGTTATTGTGATTATCAAGTTAGTGTAGTTTGGTGTGTAGGTTATTGTTATGGTTGTTGGCTTGTTTATTGTCAGGGCTAGCGATGTTGCGTTTGGTTCCAAGGTTACTAACCCCATTAACTCGCTGATGGGCTTTGCAACTATTTCCAGTGTACTGCCTACCTTCACCCAACCTGCATATTTTGCCGTGGTAACACCATTGACACTAACTGGATAATTGCTGTTGACCTCAACGTAGTAGTAAGGAGTCCAGTCTATGGTTAGTGTTATTGGATTATTAACAGTCAGTGCCTCGTTGTAGAATGCGGGTACGAACATTGTTTCGTTACTGAGCGTCACATTGTTTGCGATAATGCTCAGTACCGAGCCTGCAT
>JAGDXB010000029.1 GCA_023256215.1 Vulcanisaeta sp.
CTATGGCTTCCTTGAACCCCGTGATTAACGCCTTAGCGTGGTAAACGATATCCTCAGCAAGCGTACCCCTAGGCTCCTTAATCTTAATAACCACATGACCAAAAATAACCTGAGCATTTTAAGCTTTGTCTCAGGATAAACCTTCTTGAGCATTTCGAGTATTCTATTATGTTCCTTAATAATTCATTTAAATATACTGTAATGATTTAGCTGTGGCTATGTATGTGTTGTTGTGTTTGTTTATTGTTATTGTGTAGAGTTTTGAGTATGCTGTGTTTATTAGTCCGTGTATGTAGCCTTCTGTGAAGGTCGTGCTTAGTTCTTCGTCGAATGGATTTGTGAATTCTATTTTTATTTCGTTTCTCGTTGCTTCTAGGTTTTTGAATATTAATCTGTTGTATGCTGTGGCTGTGTATAGATAGGTCTTTATTGTCGTTATTGGATCTCCTATGGGTATTTCTGTGACTACGGATTTTGCATATTCATAGCCGAGCCTGTAGAGTATTCTTTCTACTTCTTTAGCTCCTATCTGCTGTAGTACTGCCTTGAATGCCGTGAGGAGTTGTCTTTGGGAGAGAGCGAGCGGCGGTGCTGATGTGTTTATGATCCCTAATGCTTCGATGTCTATAATGGTGCTTAGATCATGGGTTGTTTCATTTATATTATCTTCTATGTTAAGCATTAATGCGTATGAGTTTCCGATTATGTTTCTTATGTTGATGCCTTGCTTAAGTAATGATGCTGTTATTTCGTTTAGTATTCCTGGTCTATCCCTGACCACCTTTATTAGTAGCCAGTGCATTATTTCTATTTGTTATTCTTCCAGATTTAAATCTTAGCATGATATTATTAAAAACACATACATGAATCTATTTTTAATATCAAATTATTGATTATACACGGGCTAGAAGTTATTAAAAGTAGAAAAGAAAGCTCACATTAACGACCTTATTAATTACCGATGCATATGTAGTCCCAGTAAGCTACGCCTTGAAACTTATAGTAGCCTTGATATGGATTTGGTAGGTAGATACCGATGCCTACGTATTGATACGTTGGATTGCCCTGTATGTAATTGCTTACGGTTAGTATGTAGTTTATCCATGTATTTGCAAGTATTGTGCCTCCCTTAATATTAATTACGTTATTTCTATTTACATTAAATAAATTCTGTATTGCAACATCTAAATTGTTCATGACCCCACTTCCTGATGGGCTGGGGGTTGCTGTGTTTGATGACCAATAGATGATTATTGCTTTGCCACTGTTCGTTATAACGAAGAAGAAAAACACTGTGCCATTAACGTTAAATTGCGTTGGGTATAAGTAAGCGGATACGTATGGGTAATTACTAACTTTTATTTTTAAGGAGGAGACATCATAGTAGTATGTAACTACGTAGTAGCTTTGTGAACCGAATTCCTCAATGGCGTATGTATATATTGGGTTGGAGGCGCCTGCAATGTCTCCTTGAACCGCCGTAACGCCCCAATATGGGTTTGAACTACCTGAAGGATAAGTAGTGACCTGAAGGTTATTTAGTGTTGCGTTTCCTACATATCCGAATGCCATGTTTTGGCTTTGGCATGGTGTTGGGAGAGATACTGAGGCGCTTGGTGGTTGTTGCACGCTTATTTGTACAGGGAATATTACCTCTGTGTAATTATTCACAAGTACTGTTACTGATATTGTCATTGCTCCGGTACTCGTTATGCTGATCGGTATTGTTACTGCCGTTGATCCTCTTGGCGGTATTATTGTGCTGTTTTTTATGGTGTTTCCATTTATATTAGTTATTACTGTGGCATTAACCCAACCAGTGGAGTTGTTTGTGAGTAATATGGCTGCTTGCACCGTACTTACTGAGCCTAGGTAGACTACTGATGGTGTAATTACGCTTGCTTCTATTGGTCCTCTGTAAAGGTTTATGTTTAGTGTTAAGCCGTTACTTGTTGGTATTGATATTACCAGGTTTCCTGTTCCTTCATTAATTAATGCATTTGGTACCGTTACGTATATTGCGCCATTATTAATTACATAACTGCAATATTGCATGTACTGCGTATTTCCTGTATCGTACTTACACACAGCCATGGCATTACTAAGTGGCGTGACACCGCTTATCTTTATGGCAATTACATAGTTGTTACCCACAGTGTTAAAGTTGCTAAGTGATGCACTTGCTTCAGTACTCATAAGGGATTCTAATGATTGTTGTTTTTCCATTACGTACTTACTAAAGCCATTAAGCACTGAGTAAATTATGGCGAGAGCCGTTATGACTATTATGATTATTATCACCATTACGTACAGCTCCCCCAAACCCCTACTGCCCAAGCTCACCCTCGGCTGTGAATCCATCACAGGAGACCACCTTTACTTCGTAGTTTGTCTCGTACGGTATGTTTAGGTTTGTGTAATTTAGTATTGCCACTTGTTCTGGATTCAGCCTAATTATTGGGTTTGTTATACAGTTACTTGTTGTGGTTATTTGGTATATAGTGGATTCATTGAGTATGTATATGCTTGATATCTCGCATGGCGTATTGCCATAATTATAAATGGCTATGCTTATGGAACCTATAGACGAACCTGAGGCATTAAAGGCTATACTCATTATTGTGAATTCACAGGAGTGGGTAAGGGCATTTGCCAGCGAGTACCCGAGTGATTCTATGTATCCGTAGAAGTAGCCAAAGATTAGGAGACTTAGGGCTACAGCTATGACTAGCAGTATTGTTGCACCTACAACCTCACTAATACCGGAGGAAACCATAAGAAATCACTTATGATGCGATTTTGACTTAAAATGCTCAACGTTTTCACCTGACTACGATGATGCCACCACGGATGTAGTGTATTTAGTACCGCTTGATGTGACGAATAATAAATCGTAAGCTGTCCCCTGACTTATACTGCATGTTGATGGCAAGCTTGCTGTAATCTCTACTGTTGACCCAGGATTTATTGTGGTTTCAGGAATTGTTATATTACACAGCAGGTTGCCATTTGGTGAACTTAATATGTAGATGTCTGCTATTGTTACTGGTACTGTGCCGGTGTTCTGTACGTAAGCCGTTAATCCATTACTAGCCGATAGACTTGCCGCGGTTACCTGAAATTGCTCTGGTGTTGCCATTGAGCTTACCTTGGTTGTTGTCGCTGTTAAGTATCCACTGAACCACATGTAGAGTAGTACTGCGGCTACCACTGTTATGACTATTAGTAGTATAGCCGCCACTATCGGTTCTATACCCAGGCTTTTTCTGTTATTTCTATTCTGCATCATCAATTCCTAATTCACGTACATCCTTATAAAGCTATCTTTCAATTTATCGAATCTTTTTCACACGGTGTGTAGGTATATCATTACGTACATTACGTAATTTACTAAGGTTATGGTAATTATTAAAATTGATGCGTGTAATAAGCCCACTATTGGTCTTCCATAAACTATTCTCCCAATTATCAAGCCAGCAATTATTGATTGCACCACGCCACTTATTACTATGATTGATGAGAATAATTGTACATTAATCATGGAGATTGTTGGTGTTGCGATGCCACCAGCCGATACACTAACCGTTATCTTACTTATGCTTGGTACCATTAGGTAAATTACTATACCCGCGAGTACTATGTATATTGCCATTACCACGTATATCAAGGCTAGGTACGGCTTAACCTGGCTAGCCTTATCTAGGTAATAACTTACTGTGTCCTCAAAGGACTTGTAAGCCATGTCTAGGGTTTCCTGGAGTCTAGCCCCTGACTTTATTGCCGTATCAAGCATTACTGCGAGTATTGCTAAGTAATTATTGCCAAGCTCCCTAGATATCCTGGTCAGGTCCTCCTTAATTGTTATTATGCCCATGCTTTCCTTCATAATTGACTCAGCAAGTATCCCGCTTAATCTGCCTCTGCCAACCTTAGTGAGCATTTCTGCAATGTTACTTAAGGACTGACCTGAACCTAAGCCATCTCTGAGTATCCTGATCACTGTGGGTATCTCCATGAGTATTTCATTATTCTCTCTCCACAGTCTATATTCGGTGATAGATAGTGGTAGTAGTTCGATGGCTATGGCTATAGCAGTCAATGTAGATCCCAATATACTGTAGGGTATTGGTACGTCCAGTACTAATCTACCAATACTTACTTGAACAAAACCTCTTGGCAATAGTACATATGGTACTATAATTGTAATTACTACAGCTATCATCGTCATTAGATAGAGAGTTGTTCCTCTTTGCATGTTAACGCCTTAAGTTAATAAGTTCAGTTTCAAAATTATAAGTCTAAATTTTAAAATTAAAGATTTATAACCCAGAATTGAAATTATTCCCGTGACCGAGAAAGACATTGAGTTAATTGATGAGTATGAGATTATTAAGGGATTGGTTAATGTAGTTATCGTTAGAGATAGAACCACTGGGCTTTATTTGTATAACGTGATTGAACCAACACTTAGTGATAATGCAAGTAAAGTACTTATGAAATCCAGGGAATTACTCAGAATGAGCGATAAATTGCCGGAGGGTAATAACGTCGAGGTCTACTTAAGGGCATTGATTAATGAGACAATGAGTAAGTTGAGGATTAAGTTAGGTGATGATGAAATAAGAAACGTTATGTATTACTTGGTGCGGGATACCGCAGGTTATGGTAAAATTGACCCATTAATTAGGGATGATTATACTGAGGACGTTAATATTAATGGACCCAATAAGCCCGTTTATGTATGGCATAGTAGATATGAGCACTTAAGGACTAATATTACCCTAAGTAACGATGAGTTAAACAGCCTTGTCGTGAAGATTAGCCAGAGGGTTGGTAAGAACGTTAGTTCGGCATACCCAATACTGGAGGGGTTATTGCCAGAGGGACTCAGGGTTGAACTTGGGCTTAAGGATATCTCGCCTTATGGCTCCATAATCACCATTAGGAAGTTCAGGGCTAATCCCATAACTGTTATTGACTTAATAATTGATGGCGTCATTAAGGCTGATGCGGCAGCAACTCTATGGTTTATGCTTGAGAATGGTATAAACATGGTCATCATCGGCCCGACTGGTGCAGGTAAAACGACACTACTTAATGCATTGCTATTCCTTATAAGGCCCGAGGCTAGGATTGTGACTATTGAGGATACTAGGGAGATAAATATACCCCATGAGCAGTGGGTTCCATTAGTAATTAGGGAATCCGAAACGCCTGGCGTTCGAAATGTGACAGCGTACGAACTCGTCAAAGTCTCAATGAGAATAAGACCTGATTATTTAGTCGTTGGCGAATTAAGAGGCGAAGAGGCCTATGTCTTCTTCCAGGGATTAGCCAGCGGCCATACTGGCTTAACCACAATACATGCTAGTTCCCTGAACGCTGCCGTGAGGAGACTGTTGTCTAGGCCAATGAACGTTCCGCCAGCCTTAATACCACTGGCCAATGTGTTCATATTAATTAATAGGGTAAAGGTGAGCGGCAGAATCGCTAGGCGTGTGATCGATATTAGTGAGTTACTTGATGTATCGAGAGACGGTTTAAGGGTTAATACGTTGTTTAGGTGGAGTAAGGATAAAGATGATATCATTAAATTGAGCGATAGTGCCTTAATAGCCGATTTAATTAGGATGGGTAAGGTATTGCAAGAGGAAGTGGATGGAGAACTTAAGAGAAGAACTGAGGTAATGGTAGCTATGGCGAAGTATGGGTTTAGATCACCGGAGGCTGTTTTTAGGGTTACTAGGAATTATTATGTTGATCCAGAGAGAACGCATAAGACCGTGATTAGTGGTGAACTACCTTGATTAACCCAATAAGGGCTTATAGGCATTGGGTTGGTGGTTACGTTAATAGGCTTCATATGCTTAGTGGTTATGATTTCAATAGAGATTTCGTAATCGTAATAACCACGTACACTCCATTCATCATCATTGCATTAATAATGGCTTATGTACTAATACCAATAATTACATTAAGGGATATTCTGCTCATTGTAACAACTGTATTACTCATTGATTACCTATCCGTGCTTGTGTATATGAATGCCAAGGTTTACGTGAGGACAAGTCACTTTGAGAGGTACCTAGCTAATACGCTGATGATCATGACACCTCTAGTAGCCAGTGGTGTGACGCTTGAGGAGTTAATTGGCACCTTAGCCATAATTGAAAGAGACCCATACATAGCCAGGGAATTTAAAATAATACTTAAGGATGCTAGGGAGGGGGGTATGGATATACTTACGGCACTAAGAGCAAGCCTTAATCGTGTCCCATCAAGAACCTACAACGAAGTCTTCAGTCTCATTACTGAGACCTATCTAATCAGTGCTAACCTAGCCGACATACTAATGCTTAAGCTCGAGTATTTAGTTAGAAATAAGTATAATAAATTAAGAAGTGCTACCCAGGTACTTAGTTTATTTATGGAGGTATATTTAGTTACGGCATTACTCTTACCGATATTACTCGTGCTTATTATAGTTACAATATCGCCATTAGGACCTATATACCTAGGACCTATTACTTTAAGTCCAACACTTGTTCTCTTAATAACTACATTAATATACTCACCAGTGATGGGTTATGTGATGTACCTACTAATTGATTCTACAATATCCTCAATAGAATAACTGAATTTAATAAAGCCAACCCAAGAATGTTGGACTGTCTACTGATCGATTTTAAATCAAGGCTATTGCATGTTATCAACAATCATCCAATGGGATTAGTCTTAGCTTCAATCTCGGTCTTTGTTTCCTTCGCCTGTTTTGGTTTTATTGCCAGTATTTCTATTTCATCTAGTGGCTTTATTCCGTACTTCTCCCTTATTTCCCTTGGTATTGTGAACTGGCGGCTGGCGGTATGCCTAGTCCTTAGGAGTTTAGTGTTGTTTATGACTATGGTATCATCACCATGCCTAATCGTTACGTCAGCATACCTAGCCCACTCAAAACCAAGAGCCCTAACCAAACTAGCCGGAAGTAGGACTTGACTATTAACGTAGATCTTAGTCCTATAGGGAAGTTCATCAACTGGCTTCGCCCTCATGCTGTATCTATACATTCAATCCCTAATATAAAAACTCTAAGCATGAAAATAACAAAGAATTGACGGCAATATGGTTAATAATACTGCTAAGTCCTCATACCTCTGTTAAATGTGACAAAGAGATTTCATCCCAATTTGTTGGTATCGTAATTAATCGTTACCCATATTCCTATGCCAATTATGAAATGACCAATCTTTATTTGGTTGAGTCTTAACCTATTTTAGAAAGAGTTTATTGGTTTTTAAACTCAATCAACTTCTAATTAATGATGGGCGGGCAGTCTAGCGCAATCGAGTTGGTATTAATACTATCTGTGATACTGGCCAGCATAGTAATATTCCTACTGCTAATACCCAATTACTCCTATTCGGCTGGTTCTGAGGTTAATATGTTCCAGCTCAATGCAATGGCTCAATCACTGCTTCAGTACATTGTTACGAGCCCTGGGAACCCAATTTATTGGGGGCTGAATGCAAGTCAAATAACGTCCTTTGGATTAGCCGAACCAAATCAACCATACCACCTAGACCCATTCAAGGTAATGGCTTTGGTCTATTGGGACTATGTTAATGGTCTTGTGCCAAGCCCAGTACTCGCCAATAACTCCTGCCTACTGAGCCAGATTAGTGGTGTTGGTTTTAGGAAGTACCTGAGCCAGTACGGCATTGGCGCCATATCCATAAGCAATTCCTGGCTCTTCATACCATCAACTCCCACGGGCTGGCTAATAAATTATGACGAGGTTAAGGAGTTGCTGGGTCTCGGTGGGGATTACGACTTCATGCTAGTGATAACTCCGGTCCTAAACATAACAGTCACTGGATTTCCACCAAGTGGCCCAGGGGGATTCAACCTATACATTAGGGTTTTGGGTTACGGCAGTGATTCGCCGGTTAGTGGTGCAAGCGTTAGTATTCAGTACTTCATAACTGACCAGGCTGGTAATGACTTGGCATGTCAATACGGCATATTGACACCATGTACACCAGCACCAAGCACAGTGTCATTACCGAATTCATCAACCTTCACAATAATAATAAGTAATCCACTCGTTATTGAGGGTTCTGAAACATCAATGACAAATGCGAGTGGCGTTGCGGCATTCACACTGCCAATGGCTTATGATGGGGATAACACGTACTTCCTCATAATAACGGCGTCAATAGGTGGGCTCTCTGACTACACGTACTACCAATACCCAGCCCAATCGGTGCCACTACTCACTGTGGGTATCCTACCAAGCGGTAGCAATTATAACTCGGTGATCTTCGTAGACCCACACATACTCAGGAACTGCCTTAGCAACATTGGTGTCCTCCAGAACCCGGGCTCCTCAGCCCTCGGCCTTAGGATAATAGCTGTCTACAGGAGCTTGTACGGGTACTCATTCGAGAGCCTAAACTTCACGTTGAATCCCGGTGGTGGTTCTCACTCATACCCAATACCATGCAGTGTATTGGCCCTATCCAACGCCAATGACTACTCAACCTGCTACTGGAACCTACCCAACACTCCAATGATACTCATAGCCAATGTTGTTAGGAATTCACAGGGTCAATCACCGGGAGTCCCAATAACCCAGACAGTGATCATACCCTACGGATCATGGCCAAACTATCTAATGGATAATGGACCAATAGTCTTCGGTAAATCCATAAAATACGCACCGGTGAGCACAGCGAGGGCCCTAGTCTACATTGGTGATTCCGCGTATTACATAACACTCTACCTATACTATAAGGGCGATGTTTATGGCCCTATGAATCAGCAATAATCGTCATCGTAACATCTTAGGCTCGACACTGTACAATATGAATTGATGCATTCGCGGTTTTTATGGAGATCTCAGACTAGGATTGCGAGGAGTGTGATTATTGGAATTAGCATTTAGGGCTATTATACCCCACCACTAAGGTACCCGCTTGGGTACCTAAATAACAATCAACTCTTTCTAAAATAAATCCATGGCAGTATGAGAAATATGTGTCATACGTAATTAAGTGTTACTCACCGTACGCACTCTTTTGTTATTGAGTCAATCCTCTCATTTCATTCTTTTCAATTTAACTAAATAACACGCACACTCTTTGCCAAGGCCATAGGAAAAATTTTTATTGGCAATTGAATTCTAGAAAGATAATGAACGGGCCTAAGCCCATAAATGGGCTCCCCTATAGAATAAGGGTCTATATCAATGGCCAGGTATTGATACCGGCCAGTGTTGTTAGGCTATTAGGTATTGAGTGGGCTAGGTATGCTAGGGTTATTATTAGGCATAGTGGCAGGGTTATTGAGTTGAGGAGGGTCCTACTGCTCAAGACTAGGAATACCGCCAGCCGCCAGTTCACAATACCGAGGAGCGTTAGGCTCTTATTCAACATTAGGCCTCTCGATGAGGTTGAGGTTTTGTCAATAAGCTCGTTGAGCAGTGATGAGTTTGAGGAGGAGTTTAGGGTGGTTAATCATGGTTAGGGTATTAATCAATGGCCTAAACACGGCGTGCTCTGGCCCTGACAATGCTGACTTCATTAATTACTGGTGCACGGTACTAAGCGGCTTTAGGGGGTTCGACCTAGTCTTTGAGGATCCAATAACCGACATTGCCTGGATAGTGCTGAGGCCAAGCCTTGGTATTGATGTCATCACCTGGATAATAGAGGATTCGGGGCTTGAGGAGCACTTCGACACCACAATAATAACGCCAGGGTGCAACACCCAGGGCGCAGTTATTTTAGTGCCTAGGGAGCCACTGAGGCTAATGGAGTTCTATAGGCAGGAGGTGGTGGGCCTAGGCTCCATAAGGTGTGCAGCGCCGAGTAAGGAGTCGTTTAATGCTTGGCTTAGGATTGTTGATGGATTGGTGAGGAGTGTGGGCATTGAGGAATTAACTAAGTACGCAATAGATGCCTTAAGCCGTGGCAGTAAAGACGTGAGCAATCAAAGTCGGCTCAGGAATCTAGGCGTTAATAGGCGTCGTGGTAGGGCGCTGGCACGCACGTAACACAGCAATCTACCCAGCACAACCTGGTGGATTAATACCTATGGCTTAATGGGTTGATACCTATCAAGCACTCTGTATATCCTTACCCATGTGTATATTGATTCCGCACCGGCCACGCAGTGACCCCTAATGAGCCTGTATGGGCTTGCATAACCAATGTGCACGAGGTATGCGTAGTAACTGTTTAACTTAGCCCAAACAGCATTAGATTCCTTCGAATCCGTCACAAGTATGTTAATGGCGAGGGCAAACCCCCATTCCTTGAGCCGCTGAGCCGCCAATTCATAATAATCCTCGTTATGAACTCCGCATAGTCATTGATTAGAGATTTATCGTTGTATGGTGGCAGTGCCATAGCCCTAGCCACATGTAGGATGAACTCGCGGATAAAACCATCGACAACAAATTTAACCCCCACATAAATAGAAACTACAGTGAGTACTTATAACAAGTACTCATTATAAAGAGTGCAGACGTAGTAATTGTTAAGCAGTGATAATGCATGCAGTGGGGTTATCACTAAGAACATAATTATGAGCAGTTTACTAAAAGTATTAATGCGGATATAACAATCTTAATGAATAGTGCGTATGGCCCTGCGTAGAACCTAGCCCTAAACCCAAACTCCTCTCTTTATAAGCCAAAAGTATTCCTCCCTTATTGGTAGTAATAAATCAAATAGGCCTGTACCTAAGAAAATAAAATTCACGGGCTTTGTATTTCCTGCAGAAAATGGAAAAGCATGCAGAATACCATGAAACTGTGCCTAGTCATTTATAGGTTAAGCAGAGATCTTGAGTACTACTTAAACACGATGATTTAAGCCGAGGATTATTGAAGAGGACCTTTGGGGCATTGTTATGCTAATTATTACCATAATCCTTAATACTTATTATTGCAATTGCTAGATTGTACGACCTACTTACCGCATTACTGCTTTCAATGTAGCCTTGGATTCGAATTAATGCTAGTACCTAGTCTATTTATCGATACTATTACCTCTTAATTTTTCTGAATTTTAAGTAAGATTGTTCATTATATTTAAAATTAAATAAAAATCATAATAATTGCAAAAACTTTTTCACTTCCTTATTTTTCTTCTTATGTAAATTAATAGCCATGAGATAATTAGTATGATTATTAGAATTATTATGATTAATAATGTTGGTGTGAAACTCAATACCTGTGGAGTGTTAGTACTAGGGTTTTTCGAGAATGCTAATTCTACGGTTGTATTACCCGTTATGTCTATTTTTCCTGAGGATGGTGTTGCTATGTAGTTATTTGACGTGATCGTGTATGTGTACATACCAGGTTTTGTTATGAATGCTATTTCATTTGTCGTTGATGACTTTATTACCGAATTCATAGTGACTGACCACTTCGTCCCTGCTGGAAGCCCCGTCTCTATAAACGTAACCGTATAGCTCAAAGGTAATGTTATTCCTGGGGATAATACAGTTATTATGCCAATCCTTGGATTTGTAACATATACATAGTCATTGTATGGATTATACAAGGCGCTATTTGGCGTACCGCCAGTGACTATTGTATTGACTATGGTCGTTCCATTCATTATTGTTATGGATCCCGACAGGTAATTAATCACGTACACAAAGCCGTTAGTCTGATCATAAACATCGGGTACTGGGAAGGTTCCAGTGGTTATATTGGCAATAATCCTAGTACTGTTTATTACTGTCACAGAGCCATTCTCATACGGTGGAGAGAAGGAAATAACATTACCCACATAAACATAGCCATTTGATGGGTCATAAAGCATTATGTCTGGGTTATGGCCTGTAATTACATTAGTAACTAGGTGAGTGCCGTTTATTACTGATACGTAGTTTGAATATAAATTACTAACGTAAACATAACCATCCTCTTGATCATAAACCATATAGCTTGGGTATAAACCAACGGTTATGTTTGCGATTACTCTGGTATCGTTTATCACGGATATAGTGCCAGGTAGCATGCGCCCTTCCTGGGAGTAGGGATTCGAATTGCTAACATAGACATAATCATTCTTGTAATCAAGGATCATGTACGTTGGGTAAATACCTGTCGTCAAATTTGCCACAACCTTAGTACCATTGAGCACTAGGACTGTGTTAGAGCCGGCATCGGTAATGTAAATATAATTGTTCAAGTCATTAAGTAGTATATAACCAATCCTCGGGGCTGCAGTTATATTGGCAATAATCACCGTTCCATTAATCACGGTTACATAACCAACCACCGGTATCTGTGATGGCGACCTATAACCATTAGGCATACTTACATACCCATACTTATTGCTGGTCACGTATATAAGCCCATTAGCCGGGTCATAAAGTAATGCACCACTTGCCGTGCCAGGCAGGGAGATACTGGCAATTACCTTAGTACCATTTATCACGGATATACTCGTATTATTCGCAGTAATTGAATATGGGATCACGTATATATACCCATTTTTCGGATCAAAGATTGCGTTGCTTCCAAAGCCCTCAGGACTACCTCGCCCAATGGTTATGTTAATAATTAGCCTTATACCATTGATCACATTTACAGTTCCAAGTTCAGGGTTAATGGCATATACATAATTATTTAATGGATTATAAATCATGTACATGGGGTCGCCACCCGTGGTTATATTAGCCATAATAATGACACCACCAAAAACCTGTTGTGGCACCAATAGCAAGGAAATACCCACTAACATAAAAACGGAAAGAGAAAGACCAATTATATGCTCCATCTAAATCACCAGCAACATGTAATAAATATACTAATAAACCTTTTTACTATCAATAAAAATAATTATTGCAATAAATAAAATTATCATTTAAAGAAAATAAAAATAATGATTCAATGCAGTACCCAGTAAATAACGCCTCATGTGATATCCAACTCCCCTACGCCATCATCATAATACTCGCCAGAAGAGACCAATAGATCTCTTCTCAGTAAGAACACATTACAAACCATCCTAAGAGATCCATATGCCTGACGCGCCTAATTGAATGCGCTCCATGTTAATGTGCCACAATAATATTGTTCTCTTACCACTAACATGAATGCGCTACCACCCATGAAACAACTACTACCTATCACTCAATGAATATAGGTAACTCACCTATATATTGAAACTCATGTTCGTCGATCCACGGTCCCTCGACCCATATAACCGCCTTACAGATAATATTGGCATTGACGATCTTAATAAGTCTTTCCAAAGTCCTCATGGTACTTCCTGTTGAAATAACGTCATCAAGAAGGCAAACCCTACGTCCCCTTAAACGCATTGTTGATACGGAATCAAGTACTAATCGTTGAGGCTTTCTTGTCGTTATTGAACTTACATCAACGCTTATATAATCACTCATGTAGGTCTTAGTGTCCTTACGTACGATTATGAAGTGATTAATCCCTAGTTTCTTTGAGACTCCATATGCTAAGGCCACGGACTTTGCCTCGGGCGCAACAATAATATCTGGGTTAAATGGCCCTATAAGTCTTGCCAATTCCTCTGAAATAACACCAATAAACTCGGTGTCACCAAGTACTAAGTCTGCGTCTGAGGCTATGTATGCCCCAAACCTCTCATTATTAATTGTAACATGCCCGATATAGACCACAGGCAATTCCCTTTTGAGGCCCATAATCTCTATGGGATGGGCCATCCTACCATCATACTTAATAACTCGTTTATACGTCGCTAACATTAGGTTGGTTATTTCAAGAATTATTTAAATATTTTTCTTATCTCTCGGTATGTAATATCGTTATTTATTTAAATAAATCATTAAATAAATTATTTAATAAAATGATTAAACAATAACGATATTACTCCGTGTGTATTGGTGAATAATATTTATAAGAATTTTTATAACAATAAAGACAATGCAGGGTTACTCCATAGCCGTACTGGCTAGCCATTCGGCCCTTGACGTGCTTGATGGCGCTAGAGATGAGGGTTTTAGGTCAATAGCCGTTGCCAAGAGAGGTAGGGAGTTACCTTACCGCGAGTTTTCCATTATTGATAGACTCATCGTCCTTAATGATTTTGTGGAGATTATAAATAGTGATGTTATTGCATTACTTAGGCAGGAGAACGTGATCTTCGTGCCTAATAGATCATTCGCGGTCTACGTGGGTTATGATAACATTGAGGGTAGATTCCCAATACCAATATTCGGCAATAGGTACCTACTGCGTTGGGAGGAGAGAGTTGGTCCACACAATTACTATAGGTTATTGGATGAGGCTGGCATTAGGAGACCGAGGACCTTTAATAGCGTTGATGATGTGGATAGGCCGGTCATGGTGAAGCTTCCCGAGTCTGTTAGGAGAGTTGAGAGGGGCTTCTTTATTGCCAGGGATAGAGATGATTTGTTAAGGAAGGCTAAGCGATTAGCAGAGAAGGGTTTAATCAGGCTTGAGGACATTAACAACGCCTCCATAGAGGAGTTAGTGCTTGGCGCCCACTTTAACGCCAATTACTTCTACTCAAGGGTTAGGGGTAGGCTTGAGTTGCACGGCTTTGACAGGAGAATACAGAGTAACCTCGATGGTGTCTACAGGGTGCCTGCCAGGGACCAACTGGACCTCGACATTGACGTTAGGTATATCGAGGTTGGTCATGAACCAGCAACCATTAGGGAAAGTCTCCTAGAGAAGGTGTTTGAGATTGGGTACAGGTTTGTGGAGGCCAGTAGTAAGTTGGTTCTGCCTGGTGTTATAGGGCCCTTCACGCTCCAATTCATAGTCACTCCAGAGCTTGATCTAGTTGTTTATGATGTGGCCCCTAGGATTGGTGGTGGAACTAATGCGTACATGGGTGTTGGTAGTCAATACAGCAAGCTTTACTTCGGGAAGCCAATATCGATTGGTAGGAGGATAGCCATGGAGATTAGGGAGGCGATTGAACAGGGAAGGCTCGAGGAGGTGGTCACATGATTAGGGAGGGTATTGACGTGGAGAGGTTGCTGAGGAATTACGACCTGGATAGTATCAGCATAGCCACAATAGCCAGTCATTCAGCACTGCAGATACTTAGGGGCGCCCATGAGTATGGGTTTAGGACCATAGGGATAGCGAGGCCGGGACATGGTTGGTTCTATAGGCGGTTCAGGTTTATAGATGAGATCTGGGAGGTGGATTTCACGGACTTTGAATCCATAATACCTAAGCTACTTGAGAGGAACTCCATATTGATACCGCACGGTAGTTACGTTGAGTATGTTGGTTGGAGGAGAGCCATTAGGATGGAGATCCCAACCTTCGGGAATAGGTACCTGCTCGAGTGGGAGGCTGACCAGAGGTTGAAGATGAAGCTTCTTGAGTACGCAAACATACCGACACCCAGGATATTCGATGACGTTAATTACGCTAAGTACCCCGTAATCGTTAAGCTTTACGGCGCTAAGGGCGGTAGGGGCTACTTCATAGCGAAGGATAGGGAGGAGTTAACGAGGAGACTTAGTGATTTAAAGGACGACTATATAGTACAGGAATACGTAATCGGCGTACCAGCCTACTACCACTACTTCAATTCCTACGTCTACAACAGGCTCGAGGTCTTCGGCATGGACATTAGGTATGAGAGTAATGTGAACACGAGGATACCAGGCCTCGCGGAACCCACGTTTACCGTAGTTGGCAACATACCCATGGTACTCAGGGAATCCCTATTACCCACGGTGCAGAGGTACGGCGAGCAGTTTGTAAAGGCAGTAAGTGAATTAGTGCCTCCAGGCATTGCCGGTCCCTTCAGTCTCGAGTCCATAATAACCGACGACATGTCGATAATAGTCTTCGAATTCTCAGGGAGGATTGTGGCAGGTACGAACGTTTACATGGGCATTGGCAGCCAATACTCCGTACTCTATTTCGATAAGCCCATGGACATGGGCGAGAGGATAGCCCATGAAATTAAGGAGAGCATTAAGAGAGGAACGTTAGTGACTCTACTCACATAATCATTACTACCATTATTATCAGCAATAGTGATATTGCATCTGCAATGGCCTGTGCAAGTGCTATCTTAATAGCCAGTCTCGGTGGGTATATCGATAGATAAAAGGGTAGCGAGCGCCTGGCTAGGCCTATGGTTAGGCCACCTATGGTACTCCCCAGGAGCAACGAGATCATTAGGATCTTAGTGCTCAATAAGCCCTTTAAGAGCAGTTATGGGCCCACGAAGTAAGCTGAGGATGGAGAGATAATGGCCGTAGTCAGGACAGTAATGGCCGCTGGGTTTAGTAATGTCGATAACGGTCCCATCACTTTGACTACATAACCCGTAAGTAACGTAAATACTCCAGTGAATTCTAAAAATAGCACCACTGTGACAATTACGACAAACCTAGGCAACACACGTAGAGTGACTCTGGTGCTTCGTATAAGGCACTTACGCGACAAGTGCATGGCGCCATTGCCGTACTTAATATAGAATTAACGCTGCCTAAGCTCGTCCAGACTGTGATAATAACGAGGGAGTCGGCTAGGGTCCCCATGGAGGGCTCTATCAAGGATTATGCGTCCTTTATCATGAAGGGCGTAGTGTTAGTCATATACGCGGCCGTGCATTTAATAGATAAAGTTGTTAAGGAGTTCAGTGAAGCCGGTGTACCAGTGATACGCCCGTGGTTGTCGTTTATAAAGCCACGTGACCAGACCAAAAGTGATCAGGGAGAACTCTGGTTAATTATATTTTATATATTATATTTAAGGTATTATTACTTCTGGTCGATGTGGACGGAACCTTAAGTGTGAAGTTTGCCATCGTCTCGTTATTAAGTAAGTTACTGGCGACAAGCGCATTTAAGTTGGATACTGCCGTCTCGTAATTACTCACGGCCACGTATGTCGAGTTCATGTCAGCCCTAGCCAATAATTGAGCCGCGAGATTTATGGCGGCGTTTAACGTGACTATGGCACCCAGGTAATTACCCTCAGAAGCCTGAGTCTCAGCCTTACTTATCAATTGCACCACCAATGTTGCGTTTATACCGCTGGCATTCAGTGCAGAAACCCAACGCTCGGCAATGGAGTGAACTTCGGTCTCAAAACCATTAACATTTACGGTGGTTGTTCACGGAGATGAGCAATTAAGGTGTTGGTGCCTCGAAACCACTATTGAGTAGTGCCACCTCCTCCACCGTCCTGTTCCCACTCTTATCCTTAACCTCAGCTTCACCGCCGTTGAGCATCACCCTTATCCTACCAATATAGGCGAAGCTCCTATATTTAATCTTACCAACCTTGGTATCCATCGATTCTAAGTTTCTCATAACTAGTTTAAAACCAAACGCAACGCATCATTGACCTGGCCTTTTCGGAACTTCATAAGGCCTTGTGCCCCTCCAGAATTCCTCCTCGACCTCTTTCGGCAATTCATACTCCACCGGATCTTTGACACCGTTGATTTTAAATGCCCACCTCCTCATGTAGCACGGCCCGCACCTACCGCAGTGCCTCTCGCCATTGTCATAACAGCTCCAGGTTAGGTGTAGTGGGGCACCAACCTCTAGGCCTAGCCTTACGATTTCATGCTTTACCAGATATCCAACGGGCATTATCAACTCTACGTGCTTATTAAGCCCAACCGCGTACGGCATGACCTTATTCAACAGCCTTATGAACTCCATCTCATTGTCAGGGTAAGCGCCACTCTCCTCCAGGTTAACCCCAGTGGCTATGTAGTCATACCCATAGGCCTCGGCAATTGCCGTAGCCAGGGCTATAAAGACGAAGTTCCTCGCTGGAACCCACTCGTGTGCGAACTCGGCACCCTCCCTACCCTCATCAACCCTATTGATCTCGCCATCACCGAGGAGTGGCGAGTGCCTAACTATCTTGAAGAAGTCCATGTTCACCTCAAGCAATGGGACGTTAAGGAATTCAGCAATCCTCTTTATGGCCCTATCCTCCTGGGTCTCGGCCCTATGCCCATAATTAAAATGCAGCAATGCAACATCATACCCCTGCTTAAGTAGGTATGTCGCAGCCGTGGTTGAGTCAAGACCACCGCTAGCTATTACTAAGACCCTCTTCTTGACCTGTCCCTCCTTCCTTAATGACACCGTAGACCAAGCCCCGTCAATTCCGATTTCCATGACCGTGTAGGGCTCAACACGCCTAATCACCGGTATTCCCCATATGGGCTTATTCCAATCATCGATTAAGTAATCATCTAGGCTGGCGAAGAACAAAGCCTTCAAATCGCCATACCACGCCATGTATAAAGGCTTGAAGTTTGTGGCTAGCCAAACCCTGCCAGGCCTACGGGTATCCATTATGGCCAATGCGTAGCTGCCAACGACATAATTAACTAATACATCCCTAAGCCCATTTAGTGACCCATCCCAGAGTTTTTCAAGAAGCGGTGGTAGTATTGCCGTGTCAATCCTAGACCTACGGGTAAGGCCAAGCTTACTCTCAAGGTCCTTATCATTGGCTATCGTCCCATTGTGAGCAACGACTATGCGCTCGCCAATCATCGGCTGAATATCATCTTCGTTTTTCACCTTGACATACTCCGTAGTAGGCTCAGCCCTATTGTTGAATATCGCAGCCACAGTGTCCTCAGTTATCATCCTGGGCATTTTGCTTACAGCAACGCTTGGTCTCTCCTTACTCTTAAACACATTCAACTCACCATCCCTACTCAGGGAAACAATGCCAAAGCTGTCACGACCCCTCTCCTCGCCCTTGATAATTACCATCCTCAAAACCTCCTCAATCCTCTTAGCCCTATCTTCATCTAGCCTATCGCCGAAGATAAGCACGCCACCTATTGTGCACATCCTGTCCTGGATGAAGCACGTGTATTTAAACCTTTACCTAAACCCCATCAATATGTGGAGTCTCGGCGTAAAATTAACGCCTAACTTCATGGCCATGGGTTTAGTAATCTCCTCATCCTTAGCGATGCACTCCTCACGGGTAATGCATTGGCTCATTAGGTAAATCCTGTCACGTGGCATCCTAAACCTCTCAATGAACCAGAGAACTTCATTGACATCCTCGGGCTTATCAACAACGAACTTAAAGACCGCCTTGCCACTGCTAACGAAGTCCCTTAACGCAGACTCATTAACCCTATGCCTAAGGAGTATTCCAGAATTCGACAGTTTAGGCGACACGTTGAATTCATCAACGTAATCCAGCAACTCGTGAGGCCTTAATGTACCGTTAGTCTCAACTTCGACAAACCAACCCCTCCCCTTAACAATAATTAGTAACTGCCTCAACTCACGCCACCAAAGCAGGGGTTCACCACCCGTAATGACCAGGTGCTTAATCTCATCACCACCAACCTCAATCAACCTCCTAAATACAGCATCAATCCCCATGCTAACACCCCCTAACCATGAATACTTAGTATCACACCAAACACAGCGCAGGTTACAACGTGCCAACCTAAGAAACACCGCCTCCTCACCTGCATGGGGACCCTCACCCTGCCAAGACCTAAAGACTTCGACAACCTCCACTGAAATCCCGTTATCGGGTCAGGTTATTAGTTTTTACCGATCATTATAGAGAATCACTTCAACACCTACGTTAGAGAGTTGGAAAACCCTGCCTCTCAGTCCGAGCTTGCTTAGGCATTCGAGGAGTTGTTCAGTCTCATCATTGCGTGTCAAAAACACGAGGACTCCCTTCTTCACATAGTATGAATCGGCATAGCGTGCACAAGCCCTTATTCTGCTTTCTAATTCATTAGTCAGGAAGCCGATGTCTCTGGAGAAGCCCGTGCTTAATTCGAGGAATTTCTCGTACGTCGGCTCCTTTATTAATGCGTCAATGTACCTAGGGCCAACCTCATTAAGCCTATCGGCTAAGTCCCTAAGCATTGCCGGCGTTGAGCCTCTGGCCATGTCTACGGTTACGATCTTAACATCGTGGGGATAGGGGATCCTATCGATTATACCTATCCCTGGTGGACCTGGCCTAAGCCTTAGTTCAATACCACCACCGAAGTACTCGGCAATCACGTCGCCTAACCCTGTCCTAAACTCAACCTCAATCACATGCGCCAGCTTGGCGGCCTCAAGCATTGACTTACCAAGCAATGCCGCGGCGCCGAGGGCCGTACCTAACGTTAGAGCCGCGCTCATTCCGTAACCAACGCCTAGGCTTACCGGCGATTCATAAGTGACAGAGAAGCCAACCCCGAACCTCCCCAGCACGGCATTTACGTGCTCCACATCAGGCCTAGACCCACTGTTAGGCGTAACCCTTAACCTAACGCCCGGCCTAATCACAACGCCAGCGCCCATGGAGCCAGTCGTCAACGCATCATCCGTATACCTCGGAAGCCAAATACTAGTGATGTGAAGTGGGACCTCAACAATGACACAGTTTCGCATTTTCATAGCACCCAATGCAATGGGTCCTTATGAATTAAAGTTTTAAGGATACTAATTGCGTTGGCTATGAATGGTTAAGGAACATAACGAGTCCTGGATACCATTTAATCATCCAAGAAGGGAGTCATTGATTATCAGAGAAATGCTGGTAGATGGGTTTAAAGCTGGTTATGTGGCTACCCAGGGGTTAATCGCCCACGGGCGTGGTGAGTGCTTTGATTACCTCATTGGTGAGGTCTCAATACCGCCAGCATTGACTGCCGAGAGAATTGCTGTCGCTGTGTTATTGACTGCTAAGCACCCTGTGATTTCGGTCAACGGCAATACTGCGGCTCTTGTACCCAGGCAAATCGTTAAGTTGGCTGGACTCGTGAATGCGAGGATTGAGGTTAACCTATTCTATAGGACTAGGGAGAGGGAGGAGTTGATTGCCAAGGTCCTTAGGGATAATGGGGCTGAGGAGGTCCTTGGCGTTGGTGATGACGCTTCCTGCGTGATACCAGAATTGTTTAGCGAGAGGAGGAGGGCTTCCTGTAGGGGTATTTACGTGGCCGACGTGGTGCTCGTTCCTCTTGAGGATGGTGACAGGACTGAGGCACTGAGGAGGATGGGTAAGACCGTAATCGCCATAGACCTAAATCCTCTCTCAAGGACCTCAAGGGCCGCGAGCATAACGATTGTCGATAACGTGGTTAGGGCAATCCCAAACATGATTAAATTCGCCGAGGAGTTAAGGAATTGGTCCAGGGATGAGTTGGTTAATATGGTTAGGGGCTTCAACAATGATGAGAACCTGAGGAGCGTACTAAGGTACATCGTGGATAGGCTCAATAAACTCGCCAACGAGGACTTCCTCATCGAGTTTCCTAAGCAGCAATAATGCTTGACATCATTGTTTCTCCTGTCCCTTTTTACTACTATAAAGTTTGTAAGCATGAAGCATCCAAACATAGATGAATAGTTTATACGCTACCTCGGACCCGTCCTCATACCACCAGCGCTTGGCTATTTCGGCAACCCTCTCGAGCTCCTCAACGCTGATCTTATCAATATCGCCTTTGGCAAAGACAGATCTAATGAACTCAACCTCCTCCTTACTAATCGGGTTAGTCCTAATGGACTGAGACATTCTAATAATCTCATCAATGAGGAAGAAAACCTCGCCGGGACTTATCAACCCCTTAATCCCCAGGAACTCTATGATTGCGGAATTCATGACAATCACAGCCGACCTCACGGAATCAGCAAAAACAGTGAACCTCCTCTCCATCTCCTCGAATCATTTATTAATCTCCTCAAACCCTCTATCTATTTCATCAAACCTCTTATCAATCTTCCCAAACTTCTTACCGAGCCAATACAAGGCACCGCCCAACATGCCCACTACCGTTATCGCTAATCCAATTATAGATAGTACTACCTCATCAATCATAATGTCGCGCTTAACTGATTTTTTATCTCCATCAATGGTACTTATATACCTTACTAATCCCACTGCTGAGATAGGTTTTGAAAAAGGAGTTAGAAATGCTTAGCTCGGTGATGAGTGGTTGCTTTGATTTTATTGTATTAATTTGGCATTGTTTTTGTTTCTGTTTCATATTCTAGATTTGTTAGTACTTCCCACAGCCCATTGATTGCGTCATCAATGCTTATCCTACCACGCCTGGCATCCTCAATAAGCCTCAAACCCAACTCAACCAACTCGTGAGGGTTGCAGAGCGTGTGCCTTTCTATCGTATTGGGGAGTTGAAACTTTAGGAATATAACCCTTACTCACCATAATCCCTAGCCAAGGCACTTACAGAGGGTTTAATCTCGACAACCTCAACCTCGTCTAGTGGCTTTATCCCGTACTTCTCCCTTACTTCCCTCGGTATTGCGAATTGCCTACTTGAGCCCCTACCACGGGCTTGGCTTGAGAAGTCTCACATTGTTTATCCTAACCAACCTACTGCCAAACCTAATCATAACATCAATAAAGTCAACACTCTCAACACCAAGACACCTAACAACATTGGCAGGAATAAGCACTTGATTATTAATATACACCTTAACAGTAATCGGTAAACAATCACCCATCTTAATAAACAAATCTTATCAATATTTAAAATTATAACTGTACACATAGTCAAAGACAACAATATCTAAAGGTATGTCTATACCCAACCCTACGGTATTAATGATTTGATTAACTAGCTGTTGATCATAATATGCTTATATATTAAATGACTAATTAACCCTTGATTGACTCAATTAGTTAGCAGACTAAATAGCTAATCACCAAGTGATAGACCTAGGCCCTTTGAGTTCTTGCTAAGTACATCGATATAAGTTATTAAGATAAGTAATTGGGTCTTTTTCACATTAATTACTAGGAATAATTTAGTTCTAAAATATTAACGTTCGAGAGCTTCCCCGGACTATTACCTTTGTCAATTTTATCTGTCATACCTTTACATAACTTGAGTTCCTACTGCTTATGAATAGTATTATGAGAATGACCTTATCCGTAGCCTTATTAACGATCTTGAAGCGAACTTAGCATTATGTTGTTTCTCCTTAATTATTACCCTAAGGTATTTATTACTGGATTATAATTAGTCATTAAAATGGGGACCAGGTTATTAATATCCAGTATCTCTGAGAAATTGAACGATCTAGATAGGTTAGCTGAAATTAATGATGCGTTTCAGGAGTATGCCACTAGGTGGTTGCTCACGTCACACAACAAGACGTACTTGAAGCGCATGCCATGATCGTGACTGAGCTTAGTCTGAGGAAGCCCCTAGCTATGCTGACTTGGCTGATGTTCTTTATAAACATGGGTTAATAAATAATGAGGCCAGGGAGCTGATTAGGAGTATTGCTATCAATAGGAACATGCTTGCCCATGCGTATAGATCCTTCAGTAGGGATGAGTTGCTGAGTTTGAGGGCTTGGGTTCTTAGAAATATACCCACCTTGATTAATCAATTAATGACCTTAATTGATTAAAGTGGTATTGACCCAGCAACTCCTAATGAGTCACTTAGTAGAGTTTTCACTAAACATAACGTCTCGCGAAGAACCCGCTTAATTATGAGGAGATTGTTGGCTTGATTAAGGATTTAGCTGACGTACTTGGTGTACCCGTGGATAAGGTAGACCTCGTTGATCTAGGCAGGACGCCTAATGAGTTAGTGTATGTGGTTTTGAGGGATGGTATACTCATTTACGTAGTTGATTGGGACCTCGCGCGCAAGTTAATTGCTCATATGTACGTGAGGGTACTTGGTGAGACTGATTTGGATTATGTGTATTACAGAATGTTTAGGTATAGAATTTCTAAAAAACATTATTAAGTGATTTGTTGTACTTTTGATGTGGAGGTTGGGTACCTGGATTATAGAAAGGATCCCAGGACGTATGTCTATGCAAAGGTACTTGATGGCCTTGTTGAGGCTAAGTTGGCACTGGAGATGCTTATTAGGGGCTTGATTCAAAATGCCTCGGCTAAGGCATTCATGAGTGTTAAGTCAATAGTCAGCGCCTTAATCGTTAAGAACCTTGGTAAGATAATTGAGGGTTTAGATGAGAGGAGGAGGGCTTGGTATGAAGATGTAGGTTATTCAGCACCAACCACAGGCTTAATAGGTATTTCAAAGGATCTAAAAAGGGTTGGCATTGATGTTGAAGCTGTTGTTAGGGCGGCATTATCCCTACATAGATTCTCCTACAACGGCTTTGACCCAAACCTAGTCGATTATATGGATGTGAATGAAGTTAAGGATGATGTTATTGAGATCGTTAATTGGGTCTTAACGATTAAGGAGTTCTTCAAGGAGGATTGGAATGATAGGTTAGAGAGGGAATTAAGTGAGTTGATGAACATACTTTCTAAGTTTAAGGCTCAATGAGACCTCTTTCGTGCCTAAATAATATTTATATAGTATGGCTATTTAACGATATTAGACATTCAGACATAAAGAATTAAACAATCAGTAGCCTACTGCTTTACGTCGATGCTGACTATCAAAGCCCTGAAGTAACTATGGAAGTAAGCATTTTCATCTTAACCTCATAGAAGTACCTCCCAAACAATGGTGAGCTTGGGTCCTCAATACCAATGAAGTCGTAAAGCAAGTCGACCTCGGAATCCATGAATATGAATGTTATATTTCCATTAAAATCATAGGCATGGGCTAGGGCATTAAGTACCTCACTCGATAACGGATCCCTCAACCTCTGTGCCTCATCAAACGCCACCACAACCCTCATCTCATTAAGCCTACCAAATAACTCAGCCAGACTAACCGGCTCCCTACCCCTCCACCTTATTTCAATGGTATTGCCTATGAACGAGATGTCTTGATCCTCCTCAAAATATCGACTAACTTATCAAGGCTTGATGATAAGGCATTAGATATTAATCGATAAAGGTCAGGCCTACTGTAATTATCCCTTAGCGACCTACAATCAATACACAGGTATTCCAGCCTCATTTAGCGCCACGTTGATTACCGATGTTTTACAATCCCCTAATACCAGTCATTACAATCATAGACTTATCAATATTATTCAGCATATCATTCAGTTCTCTAACCCTATCACAAAATCCTCCCTCCTTGACTTCGGTCTCTCGTCAAATAACATGACTACAACCCCTCAGTCCTAAGACCTATCTCATTAATCACTAAAGTATCCATAATTACTTCAATAATGATAAATTAGATATACCACCTACCCTACCCAAGTAACTATATCCATTTAAACTTATGGTATAGTTCTAGTAATTCATCATCAAATGTAACTAGTGGTAAGCCTAATCTCCGTGCCGTACTAAGTATTATTAAGTCGTTAAAGTCGTCATAATGCCTAATATAGTCTTTATGATCAATGGCAAAATAAATGTCCTGAATATTATTTTCAATAACCTTAATTTTAGGGTCTTGTAAAATCTCATTTATGATTCTTAAGTCAAAATTCCAAATGTTCACCGCCTTATCATGATTTACGTCATCCTCTGAGATTACGGCTATAATAGCATTTGTATCAATTACGAAGCTCATATTACTCCTTACCAATCTCCTCCCTTATGGTCTCCTCAATATACCTCCAATCTATTGGCCTTCCTAACCTGATCCTTATCTCCGTAATGCTCCGCTTCTTTGGTTCAAGAATGATCATATCACCCTCGAGCCTAACTATAAGCGTGTCCCCAACTTTTAAACCAAGCCTCTTCCTAATAAGTGCCGGTATTGTTATCTTGGTAATTCCTCGTAATTTTTGTTTCCTCAATCATAGTAGATCTAGTAAACTATATTTACTAGAAAATGTATTTCAATCTTACCGCATAAAGCCCATTATCCATTGATAGAGAGCGACCTTGAGTATTTATGCCTAATTCATCAATATGGGATTGAAAAATAATTAGCCATACCGATAATCATATTTTGTAAAAACCGTAATGGGTGCTAATGGCTTGTGTAAGTATGGCAGCTCATCCTTGGTTAAGTACCTCACTGACTATCCTCTCTATTGACCTAATCAACCTCTTGTCTGCACCACCACTGCCTAGGGAGTTTATGAAGGAGTTTAGGACCTCTAGGTCCACGCCGTACCTACCGTAGTAACTTGGCAAGTAATGAAGCACCACGTTCTCATCATACCTAAGCACCTGCAGAACCTTCATTAGCTTCAGGAAGTCTATTGAACCATCAAATATGGGCAGACCAAAGGAACCACTCTTTTTATTGCTAAAGTAAATCGCCTTAACATAGCCACTCAACTCAACGAATCTCCTGGTGAAATCCCTCAAACCCCTCTCCCTGGCAACATGAAGTGCGAGACTAAGCCTATGCGGAGAAACCTTATTGGCAAACTCAGTAACCTCACCTGGGCTCCTCAGGAAGTCCCCAACACCAAATTCCCAAACGATATTAACGCCATACATGGATGCCTCATCAAGTAACTCGGCTAAGGTATTAACGTCATTAATACCAGGTCTAGCCACCATGGAGTTCACATTTAAGTAATCAAGAAGCGCAACAAGCCTCTCTGCATCACCTCTTCTTCTCAGGTAACCAACCTTAACTTGACCAATCCTAAGTCCAAGGTCCTCAAGCTCCACGGCCAGGGTCGGCAGGAACTTATTAACGCTTGGGAAACCCCTAATGTCGAGTTCAGCTTGGACATTCAGCTTGGGTAAGTCCTTAATCGGCTTAACGCTAATTAATAATTCCACAATAGGCGATAGTTTAGAATAAGTTAAAAAACTATCGATGGTGAGCAAGAGACCAAGCTTTTTAAGCTGGTAAGTAATTATTGATCTACAATGAGCATTGACGATACTGAGAGAAGGAGGATAATGATGAAGATAATGATGGAGATTATGAGCAAAGCCCAGCAAAGCGCAAGCGCCAAGCGTGAGCTTACTAATGAGGAGGTCATTCAATTAATTAGACAAATCACCAAGGGCGAGAGGGCTGGAGAGATAATAGATAATGCATTACAGCTCTATGGAGATACTGCCGTCCAGGTATTCAGACAATTAGTGGAGCTGTATCTAAGCGGTAGGTTAGGTGAGCTCCAGGATTCCGAACTTTACCAAATACTCGAGAGGGTTGGACTTCATGTGCCATTAAGGACAAGGATAAGGATTGTGAGGCATGGTAGGGAGGAAAACATCGGAGCTTCAGACAAATGATGAACATTAATACCTAATCGCACAACTTAATGGAATCGTCGCACCTTGGTTTTACATAAAGTCTCAATACTATGTATACCAATATTATGACCACAGCTATACCCGTGATAACGTACAAATACCTATCGATCAAACCTATGATTAGCGACCATTCAGCTGCGAATGAGAAACCAATATATGCAAGAATTGAATCCCAAACTAAATGCCCCAAGAACGTAACGACAATAAAACTCACAATCCTCATACCAGCAAGGCCCGCAGGAAATGATATAA
>JAGDXB010000047.1 GCA_023256215.1 Vulcanisaeta sp.
CTGGTCTAGGATGGCGGCCTTCCGGTGGGCCTCATATAAAATGCCTCAGTGGAAAGCCGCAGAACCCGGGTTCGAATCCCGGCGGCCGCACCAAAATTTATTAGTAGTATTTTCGGTATTGACATTATTTTTGTCAGTCTCATAGATTAGGTAATGGCTTAAGGTTAAAAAGGGCTTGGTCGTATTGTCCTTAAATTATGACCAGCGTATACCTTGTTCAGCATGGTAAGGCGTTTGATGAGAAGGTTGATCCAGAGAGGAAATTAACTCCGGAGGGTGTCGAGGAGACTGAAAGGATCGCTAAATACCTTGGAAATTTGGGTGTTTCTGTTCACGAGATTGTGCATAGCGGTAAGGCTAGGGCTAGGCAAACCGCCGAGATACTTGCTAAGTATTTAGGTGCTAGGGTTGTTAGGGAGGTTGATGGTTTGAATCCTAATGATGATCCTACAATCTGGGCTAAAAGAATTAATGAATTAAATAATGATTTAATGATTGTTGGTCACCTACCGCATCTTAGCCGTTTAGTGTCTTTAATGATTGTTGGCAATTCTAATGCTAAGATCGTTGAATTTAGATACTCTGGCGTATTAAGATTAGTTAAGTCGGGCGATACTTGGGCAATTGCATGGTTCATAACACCAGAGTTAGTGCCAAGGTCCCCTTCGTAGTTCCTTGGGTGTTTTCAATTTCAAAATTATGTCTCTAGCCTCCTTACCATTCTTTGCACGGGCTATTATGGTCGCCTCCTCCATCCGCATTGTATATCCACAGTACGGACATTGATGAGTCTTAGCTGTATCACGGGTTATGGAATAATTTCCGCACCTTGGACATGCCACTACTAGGTACATTACCGCTGATTTAGTAAGGCACGGTTTAATTACCTTTTGAGTTTATTCCACTACCAGGGGGTTCTGTGAAAGCAATATATATTTCCTTCACCTGTGTTCATGCTAATTTATTTTGTCCGCTGCTCCCTAATAAAAGTAATTTAAATTTCCTGTGTGCAATTAAGTTCTGAAGCAATAAACAAGGTGGTTAGAATAAGCGTACTGAAAAGAAATGGAGTGGTTGAGGAATTTAATGTAGACAAGCTAGTGGAGTCTTTAAGGCGTGCAGGTGCGCCTGATCCGAGTATTATTGTTAACGCCTTAGATATAAGGGGTGCGGTATCAAGTAGTGAGTTGGCTGATAAGGTTCAATTAATAATGTTGAATTTGGTCACTGAAGACCTAAAGTGGCATGATGCTGCTAGGAATTACCTCATTTGGAGTGTGTATAAGCAGGTTTGGGGTAAGGATATTGTTAAGGCGATTAATGAGGGTAGACTTAAGTTTGAGGATGCGTATAGGGAGGGATTCAAGGCATGGTTTAGGACAGGGCTTGAACTTAGAATCTGGGATTCAGAGATGGCAAGTTGGTTTGGGCAGCACATTGATGAGTTGGCTAAGTACCTCGACCCAAGTAGGGACTTCTTACTGACTTATAACGGCGTTAGAACATTGATGAGTAGGTACCTGCTCAAAAGGCTTGATGGCTCGTTCTTCGAGGCGCCCCAGTACCTATGGATGAGGACGGCAATGGGTGTGGCATACGCGGAGCTTAAGTACGGTGGCGACCCAATAACCTGGACCAGGAGGTTTTACGACTTGATGAGCCAACTAAAGTTCATGCCCAACTCACCAACGCTTTACAACGCAATGACAAGGCTTGGGCAATTATCCGCGTGCTTCGTGATTCCCGTTGATGACTGCCTATCAAGGGAGAGCGACACCAACAGGGAGGATACTGAGTGCAACTTCGGTATAATGGATGCCCTAAGGCTTGCCGCGCTGATATTCCAGTCAGGTGGTGGCGTGGGTTATAACTTCGGTAAGTTGAGGCCCGAGGGCGACATCGTCAGGAGCACGACCGGTATTGCCTCTGGTCCGCTTAGCTTCATGAAGCTCTTCGATACGTTGGTAGACACGATTAAGCAGGGTGGTAAGAGGCGTGGCGCCCAGATGGGTATGCTGTTCTGGTGGCACCCCGACATTGAGAAGTTCATAACTTCGAAGAGCGGCGAGCTTAAGGACATACAACTACAGAACTTCAACATAAGTGTCACCATTGACGATTACTTCATGCAGAAGGCACTAAGGGGCGAGGACATATACCTAATAAACCCGAGGGAATGCCCATGCCTATACAAGACCTGGGGTGAGGAGTTCGTAAAGTGCTACGAGGGCTGTGTCGAGGCAATAAAAGCCGGTAAGATAAGGATTTGGAGGAGAGTTAATGCCAAGGAGCTTTGGGACAAGATAGTCAAATCAGCATGGGACAGCGGCGACCCAGGACTATGGAATAGGGACTTAGCTAATTACATAAATAATGAAAAATTACCAGGCGAGGTCATAAATGCCACTAACCCATGCTCCGAGGAGTCGCTCTATGATTTCGAAAGTTGTAATTTAGGTAGTATTAATTTAGTGAAATATGTTCATGAGGGTAAGGTTGACTGGGATTCCCTGGCTAGGGATGTTCAGTTGGCCGTTAGGTTCCTTGATGATGTCATTGATGTTAATAAATTACCACATGAGAGGCTCAGGAAGAGGGTGCTCGAAACTAGGAGAATCGGCCTTGGTGCCAATGGTCTTGCCGATACATTAATAGCCCTTGGCCTTAGGTACGACTCACCGCAGGCATTGGCTGTTTCTAACGAATTGGCGAGCTTCATAGCCAGGATGGCCGTTAGGGCTAGCATTGAGTTGGCTAAGGAGAAGGGTGTTTATCCTGCCTATAAGCATAGTGATTGGGCTGAGGGTGTATTACCATGGACAAAGCATAGGGAGAGACTTGAGAAGTTCTCAAGCAGTATTGATAAGGAGGCTGTTGATGAATATCTTGAGGTCCTTAGGACTGGTTATGCCGATGCTAAGGTTAAGAGTATAATTGACGGAGCCACAGTAGTACTAAAGGGCTATAGGGCTTTGGATGAGGATTTATCTATAGATACGAGCACAATAGGCATTAGGAATGGGTCGATAATGAGCATAGCCCCGGAGGGCTCAAGGAGCCTTATTGCCGGTGTTAACTCGA
>JAGDXB010000037.1:0-15715 GCA_023256215.1 Vulcanisaeta sp.
CATTATCTTCTAGCCTATATAATGAGTCCATGGCATCATTCACACCAATACCTGCAATCCTAAGTCTTTCAGCAATCTCTTCAAACTTAACATTATCCTGACCTTTCTTCTCGCAGGAGTCGCCAATAATTCTTAACACTAACCTATCTTTATCGTTTAACTCGCTCGCCATCATAATTAATTATTATCCTATGAATTAAATAAACCTTTCTATTGTAGTAAATTATTAATTAATAATGCATTTGTATAATAATCTATACAATATAATACAATGAGGAGAGGTCGAATCATCAGCAACGCATTATTAATTAATAACAAAAAACATAATTTTATAAGAGCGGGTGTACATGGCTATTGGTCATAATGCCATTAAGTAGAGATACGAAATACATAAAGTCAATAGGTAGGAGCGTCTCCGTAATTGGCATGGGCACCTGGGGGATGGGTGGAGGTTTTTGGAGCCCTGACTATAGTAATGATAATAATTGGGTGGCAGCACTAAGGAGGGGTATTGAACTTGGAATGACATTAATAGATACTGCAGAAATGTACGGAGGTGGCCATTCTGAGGAACTTGTTGGGCGAGCCATCAAAGGTTTTCCTCGTGATGAATTATTTATTGTAACCAAGGTTTGGCCTAACCATGCGCGTTATGATGATGTGATTAGGTCCGCCAGGGCTAGCCAGCAGAGACTTGGTACGTACATAGATCTTTACCTACTTCATTGGCCTGCCCCTGATGTCCCCATTTGTGAAACCATGAAAGCCATGGAGAGGCTTGTTGATGAGGGTGTGGTTAGGTTCTTTGGTTTGAGTAATTTTGATGTTAATGGGATTGAGGAGGCCAGGAGGTGTCTGAGTAAGTACGACATTGCCGCTATTGAGAATAGGTACAGCTTAGTGCATAGGGTTGATGAGGGCTCGGTGATACCTTATGTGCAGAGGAATGGTATGCTCTACTTAGCCTACACACCCATTGAGAAGGGTGCTTTTGCCAATAATGAGTTCCTCAGGGACATAGGTAAGAGGTATGGGAAGACCCCAATACAGGTTGTGCTTAATTGGTACGTAGGTATTGATAACCTGGTCCCAATACCTAAGGCTGGTAGGATTGAGCACGTGGAGGAGAACGCAGGCGCCATGGGTTGGAGATTAAGTAAGGAGGATTGGGAACTAATAAGTAGGCATTTTCATTAAGCATTAAAAGACTTAAGGTAGCCCAATATTGATGAATAGGATAATAACTATAATAGCCTTAATACTCGCTATTACTGGAGCTTCACTACTACCATTATCAATAGGCTCTAAATCTATGACCCAGGTATGTATTGACGGTGTATTGAATAATAATGTAACATGTGTATTCCCTGGTTATGCGGCGATAAAGAATATGATCTACGGTAATGCCTTAATTTCCATAGACGGTAATGAACCTGTACCATTGAGCAATGGTTCAGTAATCGCGCATAAAGTAACCTACATGCCTATTTCGAAGAAGATAATTGTTAATAATGAGACGCAGGTAACATTCAATATATTCAACCCAACAAGCAAGTGGGTAAACATAACGCTACCAGGTACATGCCTACTAACAATCAATGTGACGCTACTCGGCAGCGGTTATGTATCAATAACGGCCATTAGTAATAATGAGACTGTGGTGCATACACCATATACGTATTCGCTGTTAACCATAGTAGTGATAAAAAACGATTTAGATGTGTTGATACGACCTGCCATACCATTATCATGCCCATGCATAAACACAATAACTCTCGTGAGAATCAATGGAACATGCATTCAACAGGAAACGCCTATTGTTAAGGCAGTGGCTCATGTGACTCTGTATAATATTAATATGAATTTATTATTAATATCAATAGCATTAATTATAGCGTCAGCCATGCTACTCATCGGCAACATAGTCATTAGTAGGTCTACCTAATTATCTACGCTTAACGAAACATAAAGCATATATAAGGGGTTCATAGTCATAACGTGATGCCTAGCATAAATGAGCTTGTCCAGGAGGAATCAAAGAAAATAGTGAATAAGTACCTTGATCAAATTAATGAGAGGATAAATAAGGTTAAGGATGAGCTAATGAAAAAAGTTGAGGAAATAAAAAGCATCAAGTAATAACAAATTAAATAATTGGGCTGTATAGTTTAATTACGAAGTCCCTAGATAATCCCTCAAGAAATGCGTTTATTAAGGTAATAACCAACTCACCCTCCATGAACTTAAAGTGAACAGCGGCCAACGCAGCACCTGGTGAGAATTCTGTAAATAATGATATCATGTAATCCTCAAGATCCTTAGAGAACCTATAGCTAAATGGACCAAGATATTGAACAAGAAGTCTCAAGTCTGATGAGCCAGCCACCTTAATTAATTGATCAAGCGCCGAAAAGACATTCGCAACCTCCTCAAGGAGTCTCGTGGGTGATTCACTGTATATTTTCAATGCGGTGGGCGCCACGGTTCCTGAGCGTATCACTAATTCATTAACCAATTCCTGCGGCAGTTCCCACAATTTACCTCTCAATATTATGTTAATGTTGTAATAATCAATGAGACTTTGTATAAATTTCTTCACTGAGTAATCTACCCTTGATAAACGTGAGAGGTACTCTATGAAGCTCTTATCGATAAATGTATCTATAAGCATTGCCGAATATTGAGGAGCTTGCTTACTGACCTTTAAGAAAGAATCCAATGCCGTACCTGCCGGATGTCGTAGTTCAAGCAATTTATTGCGTAGATCCTCAACATCCCTAGAGCTTAATAGCATTGCCAATATATGTCTCCTACCAAGCTCCTCCTCGACAGAGACGTTGATTGAGCCTTCAAGTGACGTACCCTCAAGACCCTTGATTAGGGATTTAGCAATAATCTTAACGTTTTCAAGCTCAAGCCTTATTAAGTACGACCTTAATACCGTAGAGGCGGGCTCAGGTACTGACATAGCCATTGAACTTATTATCTTAACGATGTGAGACCTTACCTCATTCGTCACTTGGGTCTCGCTGGTTATTTTACCCAGCCTTTCTAGGACTTCCCCGTAATCCGTACCTTTAAGCACGTTTATTGCGTCATCAACCGTTTGGGCGAGTATCAATGAATTTAGCTTGTCTTTAGTTAAATAACGGGCTCTTAACCCCCTAACCCTTGGTCCCAACGCTGTGAGCCTAATAACATAGCCGCTGGACATTATTATTACTCACCAATCAATGCCTTAATTACTTCATCGACTGTTTTATCCACAGCATCATTAACCTTTTTCTTAAATTCCTCGAGATCCTTGTTCAACTTCTCAGAATATTTACGAACCTCCTCCTCAATCTCCCTACTCCTACTCTCCCTATATTCGTTTATTAATCTCTTAATATAATCCTCAACTTCACCCTGCACCTTAACCTTAACCTCCCCTATTAATCTAGAGATATATGCATCTGCATTGTCCCTTAGTTTGTATATCTCATCGACCTTGCTATCTATCTTCCTCAAAATCTCGTAAAGTCGTTCTAATGACACGATTGGTTAGCGAAGAAGCCCTTAAAAACATTATTGTATTATACCCACGCAATTATTCAACTATCTTCATATAAATTTAAAAAACAACATATGCATGCATATAACAATTTAAACACCATCATTGACTCATCATTGAATGGATACGAAGTCCGTAATAAATGCATTTAGGATAATAAGTATAGTGCTGTACTTAGTGATTATAGTAATTACCGTGGTCCTAGGTGCAATAGCACTATACCTGGCAATTAGAGATATAGCATCGATGATTCCTTTCACCTCAATAACAGACATTAGGATATTAAGTGCGTTATCAGCTGTATTCCTGGTAGTTATCGCGTTAGAGTTCGTCGACATGTTCTTGGAGTACATCCGTACTGGCACCGTGGTTGTCGACTTAGTTTTAGCCATCGTCCTCACAGCAATATCTAGGGAGTTACTATTATATGTAGCGTCACCAAGCGCTTCCATAAGCTATGGCGCATTGTTGGTAGCCAGCATATTAGCACTTGCAGTGGCGTATTGGTTAGTCCACAGGACTGAAAAGGAAAAGCGTTAGGTACTCGTTAATTCCAGTCTCTTAGACATTTCAGGCAGCAAATTCCTGATACTGTATAGGATCTCGTAATTATTAATATTAAGTCGACTCATGATGTTGTTCACGGCGTTCTCAATTACATTCTTGCTAATTCCGTGTATCATAAAATAACAATTATAAGGCCATGAACCAACCGTTACCTCCCTTAATACCACGTGGGTTGTCTCCTCAATTAATGCAGCCCTTTCACAGGTTTCGAGTGTTGCATCAAAGACAACCATGGCGTTCTCTTTGAATCCTACCTTATCGGCATCAAGGGTTGCGTAAAAATCTCTAATCACGCCCACCCTCATCAATTTGCTAATTAGGTCATTAAGCTCGTCTACATTAACACCGGCTAATCTAGCTATTTCGTTGAATGGCTCTTCCTCAATACTTATCGACCTTAACTTCTTGAAGAATTCCATGGGTAATCCCGTGGATTCTATTGGTGGTATATTATCTGGCAACCGCATGACCTTAGCCCTAGAAATACCTCTTACTACGTCGAATTTCACGTCTATCTTATACGTTTTAATTGCCGTTAATACGGTGTAACTCTGGATATTAAATTTAGATAATGTGCCTGCTACCTTATTTATTAATTCATCCTTACTCCTGGCCTTTGTCACAAACCAAATATTATACGTTGGGTGATCCCTAAGGAAATTGTGGGAAACCTGAGGGTCGGCATTTATTGCCCTGACTACATCATCAATCATTTCACTAGGTACTTTCACACCGACTAATGCTGATACCAAGCCTCTTGATCTATAATTAACAAGTGCTCCAATCCGCCTTATTATTCCTAGTTTCGATAATTCACGGGTCTTATTGATGACCCAGTCTTCGGTGGTTCCAAGTCTCTTGGCTATTTCGTTAAATGGTCTTTTGGTTATTGGAAAATTGTATTGAAGTTCCATTAATAATTCCTTTGTCCTGTCATCAATTGACACGACCAATAAATCCATAGGTCTTATTAATAAGGTATTTGTGCTTATTCAACGGTGAATAACTGTTATTAAGGGCTTATTTTTGGGAAATAGTGATGGTGGAGGAACCTGACTCAAGAATTGTTAAAGCGCTTGTTGATTTAATAAGTAAGAGTAGAGGTAAGAGGGTTACTATTAAGGCTAGGTCATTATTGAAATTCGCAGGTCTTGATAGCAAGCACTCGAACATTCTTAGAACAGCCAAGGTGCTGGGTAGGTTGGCTAATGATGGTTACGTGAGAGTCGAGAGCTCAAAGCCCGTTAAATCCAGGTCTAGGATCCTTAAGTACATAATCACTGAGAGTATGGAGCTTTGGAGACTGGCTAAGGAGAATCCGGACGGTACCGTAAATATACTTCTCAAAAGATTAAGGGAAATGAGTAAATACAGTAATGCTGATAGCCCTATCTAAATTAATGAGACAATATGGTTGAGAAGGAGGTGGAGATTGTTCGAGGACATAGACTTGATTATCAATTGTACAATTACCTACTGCAGTATTTTTCTGATAGTGAACTAAACGCCATATTCGAAGCCATCAGGAGACCACCAAGTAGGTACTACATAAGGGTTAACACCCTTAAGATAAGCCCTGAGGACTTGGCTAAGAAGCTACGTGAAAGGTCGTTAGACGTTTATTTCGATGAAAACCTAAGTGAAGCATTGTGGCTTCCTGTTAAGGGCCCTAGGAAGATACCAACGGCTAAAAAGGTTGTTTTAGCCGATAAGAGAGCTGCCGAGAGTGTTTACATGGGTGCTAACTTATATGCGCCAGGCGTCATTAAGTTTGAGGATGGTATTAGGAAGGGTGATGAAGTCAACGTCATTGCGCCAAATGGCGAGGTAGTGGCATTTGGTATTGCTGAGGTGGATAGTGACAATATTAGGAATACGAAAAGTGGCGTAGCCGTTAGGACCTTGGTTAGTACATACGAATTACCTAAAATTAGAGAGCTACCTGAGTATGAGCTTGGCCTCTTCTATGACCAAAGCCTACCGGCTCAATGGGTTGCGCACATCCTTGATCCAAGACCTAACGAGGTTATTGTTGATATGAATGCAGCACCTGGCGGTAAGACTAGCCATATAATACAATTAAGTGGTGGTAAGGCCTTCGTGCACGCATTTGATAGGAGTTCCCGTAAGGTTCAGGATATGGCTACAATACTTAGAAGGCTTGGTATGGAGAAGTACTGCAGTGTTGAGGTTAGGGATACGAGGTACTTAGACGTTGATAGACCTGACCTTGTGGGCTCTGTTGATAGGGTGTTGATAGACCCACCATGCACAGATATGGGTGTTAGGCCCAAGCTGTTTGATGTGAAGACGATGGATCTCGTCAAATCCCTGTCTGAGTACCAGAGGCAGTTCATTAGGGTTGCTTGGAAGCTGCTAAAGCCTGGAGGTATACTCGTATACTCGACGTGCACACTACCACCCCTCGAGAATGAGGATAACGTAGCATATGCAGAGAGTTTAGGCTTTAGAGTTATTGATGCTTCAGTACCTGGAGCAAGTGGAGGATTGATTGATAAGTACCGCAACTCTGTAATTAGGTTTTACCCACACGTACATGATACACCGGGCTTCTTCATTGCGAAGCTTATGAAGCCTTCGTAAAGACGTCTAAGAACTCGGGCTTTAATAATTGGACTAGGTCCTTAACCTTAATCCTCATCAATGTATATTTCGAACCGCCACCACATAGTACATACTCATTCTCAAGTATTGATGGATCCATAATAACTCTCATAGACCTAACCCGTTCATTAAGCGGAGTCACCGCGCCGATCTCCATACCAATCACCTGCTTGACCTCCTTAGCCCTAGCCATGGTTACTTCTTTACCTAAAACTGTCGATAACCTGGCAAGATCGACATACCTATCACCTCTAACAATGGCAACCACGTACTCATTATTAACCTTAAGAATCAACGTCTTTACTATCCTACTCGTCGGCTCACCACTCTCTCTTGATGCGCTCTCTACGGTCTCTACGCCGCGCTCAAATTCAAGTATCTCAACGGGTACTCCCATTATCTCCTCCTTACGTACTTTCACACCCTAAATCAATGCTGACTAAAGATTTAACGCTTATATATTATTAAAAGCCATGTATTCACGATGGATCTGTTAAACAATACAATTAATGAATTTAGTAATTTCTATGGCGAAAGGCCATTAATAATAACCTCAGCCCCAGGTAGGCTCGACTTCCTAAATACACACCAGGATTATAAGGGGCTGCCCGTTGTTGCTGTAGGTGTTAATTTAAGGACTTATGTCGCTGCATCGATTTCTGATAATGATTTCATAATAGCATCAGGCAATTTGAGGGACGAGGGTGTTGAATATGTAGATAGGTTTTCATACGGTAATCTCGAACTTCGCGGTTACAAGTGGTTTGGTAATTATGTAAGGGCTCTCATAATCGCATTTGAAAAGCATGGATATGAGGTCAAACCGTTTAAGGCTTGGATCCGTAGCTCCGTACCCATAGCCTCAGGGCTTGGCAGTAGCGGTACTCTACTTGTGGCTTTAGCCTCAGCAATAAATGAATTAAATGATCTACGCCTCGATAGAAAGAGCCTGGCTGAACTTGCCTACGAGGCAGAGCATGACATAATGGGCATACCTTGCGGTAGGCTTGATCAATACGCCGCTGCCTTTGGCGACATAACCGTCATAGAGACCAAGCCTCCATATAATGTTAGCACCTTACCTAAATTAGACGGTGTATTTCTCGTACTTGATACAGGAATTAGGCATAGTACAGCCGAAATACACCCAAGACGTCAATCGGAGATTGACGAAGGTCTTAGGAAATTACTCAGTATGAAATTGCCCGAATACCTACGTAAGAAATTAGGGTCTCATTATTGGGAGGTTAAGTGGGATGAACTGAAAGAGCAGGATTTGCTGCCCTATATCAATGAGCTAGATGAGGTTTCAAGGAATAGAATTTTATATACATTGAGGGCTAACGAGAGTACGAAATTGGCGTTGAAGGTAATGAAGGGCGAAGCCGTTGACATGAGGACTATAAGGGATGTCTTAGGGCTTAGTGCCCAGGAAGTTGAGGGCTTGATGTCTAGGTATGATTGGAAGGAGTCGGTGATTGGTAGGGTCATGACGTACCAACATACTTTATTGAGTAAGTATTATGATGTTAGTTTGCCGATTATTGATGAATTGGTGGATTTCCTAATCAATGAGGGTGCTTATGGCGCGAAGATCTCAGGTGCCGGTCTGGGAGGTTCTGTAATAGCGCTGGTAAGGAGTGAGAATAAGGCTAGGGAATTATTGGGTAAGGTTTTGGGTAAGGGATTCGCGGTTAAAGGATGGATTGTTAATATTGATGGTGGTGTGACCGTGCATGGTAAATAAACCAACGATGGAACTTAGGTGGGATCCAACACTCAGAGAGTGGATTCTAGTGTCAAATATAAGGCGGTTTAGGCCCTGGCAACCCGAAGGTTTTTGCCCATTTTGTCCTGGAAACCCCGAAACAGGATATGGTTGGAGGGCGCTAATACTTGAAAATAAATACCCAATGCTTATGGAAAACCCACCAGAGCCAGGTCTTCATTGGTTCTATAAGACGTCTAAATCGGTGGGTAAATGCTACGTAGTTGTCGAAACCCCTGAACATAACATTAACGACATCAGTGACCTATCAGTGGATCAGATAGAGTATGTGCTTAATATGGTAATTAGTAAGGTCAAGGAGGAGATGAGTAGGGATTATGCTCATTACTTCCTTTGGTTTAGGAATAAGGGTAAGGAGATAGGCGTATCACTTACACACCCGCATAGCCAGGTCTATGTACTGCCCTTCATACCAAACAGAGTAAGTAGGGAGCTTGAAAGTGCCAGGGATTATTATAGTGAGAAGGGTAGGTGCCTATTTTGCGATATATTAAATGCTGAGCTTAAGGATAGCGTAAGAATTATCTATGATAATGATCATTGGGTATCCTTCATGCCGTTTTATTCGCATTGGCCCTTTGAGGTGCATATATATCCAAGAAGACATGTTCAATTAATTACGGAATTAACGGCAGAGGAGGTAAGGAGTTTAGCGTATGTACTTAAGGTATCACTATGTGGGTTAAATCATGTTTTTAGTGGTAAATCAATGCCTTACATAATGGTCATGCACCAGGCACCGTTGAAAGGTTCTTACCCATTTTACCATATGCACATTGAGGTATATGGAGTAATGAGGGATGAGGGTAAGATGAAGTATGCTGCTGGTATGGAGACTGGCGGTGGCAATTTCACATATGATTCCGTACCTGAAGAAAACGCCCAGAGGTTAAGGAACTCGGTGCTTAGAAATTGTATTAGCGTTACTAAATAGCTGCGTTAGGTTTTTATTGGAATAATGATTTTACGATACGATGAGCAGCACATTCAAGATATCAGTGACTAAAATGGATTTTGGCGTTAGTGAAGAATTAACAAGTAAGGTGTATGACACAATAATAATTGGCGGAGGACCTGCCGGAATGTCGGCAGCAATATATGCCGCTAGGTATGGGTTAAGCACAATAATAATTACTGAGGAGATTGGTGGGCAGGTTGGTAAGGCTGGTTGGGTTGAGAATTACCTTGGTTACACGAGGATCATGGGTCCTGATCTAGTGACTAAGTTTGAGGAGCATGTTAAGTACTACAATGTACCAATAATAATAGATTCTGTAGAGAATGTGGAGAGGGATGGGGAGTATTTCAAGGTCTACACATTGAATGGCGATGAGTACACAGGCAGAACAATAATACTGGCTGTTGGTGAGAAGAAAAGAAAGCTCAATGTACCAGGTGAGGATACGTACAACGGTAGAGGCGTTAGTTATTGCGCACCCTGCGATGCACCACTGTTTAAAGGCAAGGTAGTTGCCGTTGTAGGTGGTGGTGACTCAGCAGCATCGGCGGCATTGCTCTTGACCGAATACGCAAGTAAGGTCTACATAATCCATAGAAGGAATCAATTAAGAGCCCAAAAGTATTATCAAGACCTTTTACTTAAGAATCCCAAAATAGAGATAATATGGAATACCGTTGTAAAGGAGCTACAGGGCGATAAATTGCTGAGAAAGGCAATATTACAGAAGGTGGACACTAAGGAGACATTTGAGCTACCGCTAGACGGCCTATTCGTCGAGATAGGCGCTGAGCCACCTGTTGAACTATTTAAAAGAATAGGTCTTGAGCTCTCACAGGATGGCTATATAAAGGTTAATCACCTAATGGAGACAAACATACCAGGTATATATGCCGCCGGCGACTGCGTTGACTTGACGCCAAGAGACTTTAGGCAAATTGTCGTTGCTGCCGGCCAAGGAGCTCTAGCTACCTACTCTGCCTATAACTACATAATTAAGAAGTTTGGATTCAATAGGTAAGGGAGAAAATTAATTACTGTTTTCTTTCCTACTTTATCCTAGTGAACTCATGATGGGTGATAAGGAGGAGGAAATTACTGGTGTTTTTGAGGATCTACCATTATCCGCTAGGCTAATTATTAATTATTTAGAATTTGAGCATTTAATAAATAATAAGACATACGTCACATTTAAGGAGATAGTTGATGGCACTGGGTTAGGCATCAGGACTGCTAGGAATGCCATCAATACCCTACGTAAGAGGGGTCTCCTTGACGCATATTTAGACGTCAAGGAGAGGAGAAGGCACATGTATAGGCTTAACTTTAGAAACTTAGTTCAAGATAGGATTGATGTAACGCCAGGGCTTTACGTTATTGATATTGGTATTGGTACTGTACCAAGCATGACCTTTAGAATATACAGGGTATTAAGGGCTACCGCTGTGGCATTCTACACGGACAGCGTACCAACGAGTTATTTAGAATTTACAAAATGTACATGCGCAATGCAAAGACTTGTGAACTATGAACCACAGGGCTTCGAGGAGATTGTGCATACCGTAGTTAATAATGGCGGCTCTGTGGCTCTTGTTATGGATGCCCTTCTTGATTCTCAGGTAGTTAAGCCATACATAGATGCCGTGTATAGGTCTGGCGAGGTGGGTGCCCGTACAATGATTTATAGGGTTGTTGGTGTTTCACCAATACAGGTAGCACTCGAGCTTTTGCTTATGAATAAGGAGGATAAGGTGGCTTATAAGAGAGAGGATCTTGTGATTCGTGTAATTACAACAAGGGAGAACTTACAGTTGAAAGATTACATAAAGGCGTACGTATTAACAACAAGCGAGGATGGATTATTACTTAGGGAATATGGAAAATCGCAGGGCGAAGAATTTAATGAAAATGAACTTAAGGCATACATAGTATATGCAAAGGCTTAATCACTTAATACTGCTTTGCCTTAACTGCCTACCTAAGTACTTAGCAGCCAATAGGAAGAAGTTTAGTCCTCTCCTAGCATCCTCATCCCTTAATATTTCACTTAATGTCTCAATGACGGATCTACCGTTAGTAGCGATATCCCTGGCTGCGTTTAATGAAGCAACGTAGGTATTAGTATTAATTAGGGTGTATGCTAATTCCCTTAATACCTCAGGATCTCCCAATAGGTCATTTAACGTATCTATTACCCCAACACTATTTAATGTATTAAGCAAATCAAGAGTTTTCTCCACACCTCTCCTTGTCTCCTCATTGGTAAGTTTTACTAACAATGATGCAAGTTTATCATAATCACTCAATAACTTCACAATATTTGTCGTCAGTAAGGACTTGGTTAGATCCTCAACAACCTCACTATTTAATAAATCGTTTAGTGAGTCAAGTACACCGAGCTCATCAAGTCTCTTGATTAACCTTAAAAACTTAATGAGAGGTTCAAGGTATTCCGGCGTCAATACATCGAGAATTTTACGTTCAAACTCTAGGCTTTCACTCATATACTCACCCATAGAGCTGGCGTAATTTAGCCGGTTCGGTTGCCTCAAAGTAAGCCTCGAATAATGGGTCCCAGAGCTCAGGATACATTATCATGTCCCAGTACGTTGCAGCAAAGGCAACCTTGAATAAATGATTAATCCTGTTTATTGGGTACTTAACGGCTGGGTTATAGAAGTCACTTATTACGAA
This sequence comes from Vulcanisaeta sp., assembly GCA_023256215.1. Lineage (GTDB taxonomy): Archaea > Thermoproteota > Thermoprotei > Thermoproteales > Thermocladiaceae > Vulcanisaeta. Next base: position 12,187 of record JAGDXB010000037.1, read on the forward strand.
TGTGCCAAGGCCATAACCAACATCGAATGGGCAATTCGTTCTGCCGGTGTTACGGGCGTCCTCGCCCTGAAGTATCCTAGCCACAACACCGGCCTGTAGATGTGCTGTAACGCCGGTCTTGGCGACGGGTAGGGCAGAGGCATCACCAATGACAAATGCATCGTCAAACCCCTTAATCCTGTTCGTAAACTTATCAGCGAGAACAAACCTATCACTATCAAGGACGTCCTCAGGTACGTACTTAATATCAACACCAACATGTGGTGGTATTACTACGGCCGCATCGAACTTAAGCTCCTCACCCTCCATAGAGTAGGCAATTCTCTTCTCAGGATCAATATGGTCAAGTGTATAAAACGTTATGTAATCAATACCCCTCTCCTTAAGTAATGGCTCTATTAACTCATTCACTGGCTCTGCAGGATATGGCCTCGGGTAGAACGTAGCAAAGACAATCTTAACCCTATCCCTCAAACCCCTCTTCCTGAAGAATTCTTCGGCCAGGAAAACCCCTTCAAGAGGCGATGGTGGACAACGGTAAGCCCCCGGCGACAGTATTATGGCTAATGTACCTTCCTTCATATTATTGAGTGTATGCCATACCTTCCAGGCATTCTCTTCCGTACTATGGTAATTACCGAACATCTCCGTGGTCTTGTCCAGACCAGGTATTTTGGAGTAATCCACGGTAGCGCCTGTGGCAACGACTAAGTAATCGTAGGATAACCTCCTCCCACCATTAATTTCCACATACCTTTCCTGCAAATTCACGACTTTAACTTCGGATTGTATGAAGTTAATCCAGGGCTTGAGCACAGAGCGTATCTCACGCTTAATGGTTTTCTTAGAGCCCCTGAAGGCTATGTAAAGCAGCCAAGGCCAGAAGTAATTATAGGGTTGCCTATCAACTATTGTTACCTCAAATTCATCCTTAGGAAGACGATTAGCAAGGACGGCGCCGCCAGTACCACCACCAACAATAACAACCCTCTTTTTAATACCAGACATGGTTACCTAATCACCTCACTTCTTAGCCGTAACCCTGATCACAGCGACTATTTTATCGGGATCCTTCCTAAGCTCCACAAGCTGGTTACCCGTCCTCTGGATCCATGCCTTGATATCAGGCTCGAAACCTGCATCCGTGGCCCAAACCTCTATCAAGTCGCCATTCTTGGCATTCCTATAAGCCTTAACAAGCTCCGTAATAGGCCCAGGACATGCAATACCCCTAGCATCCACAAATATCTTATTGCCCTGACTCATGACCACCACCTCATATGAACAGTACTTGACCACCCTTAGCCATCTCTAGGAATGTTGTCACACCAACAATATCATCAACAAGCGCTGGGTCAAAATCCTCCTTCTTAAGACCGGCCGCGCAAGCCATCATCGAGCACACATACACCTTGGCACCCATCTTCTTAGCCTCCCTAAGCATGTCAAGCCAGGTCGGCGCCTTCATCCTAGCCATACCCTCCTGAAGCCTAGGCACAAACTGCTCAAACTCCTTAGGCCAAACAGGTGGCGTTGGATTCTTCAACAACTTAAACATAGCCCAACCAGTAAAGAAAATATTCACCTCATAACCCAGGGCGGCCGCAGCCTGAGAAATAACACCCACAGGAATTAGTTTGTCCTCCGTACCCGAGAACACGATCATACTTATCTTATCCTTAGCCGAACTCATACCATGATGCACCAGTATACAGATGAATATAAACAATAAACAAAAGTGCAAAAAATACACCTGAAAAATAATCTTATAAAACTAAATAAAAAACTAAAAAAGAATACAAATGAATTCATGGATCTAAACCCCATGTCCCGTAGTTTATTATGAAGATCTTTGATTATGCCAAGGGCCACGTTATTTAAAGTAAAGAGAAAATGAAACGTGGAGCCCCGGCCGGGATTCGAACCCGGGAAGATTGGGTCTCTGCATCTGGAATTGAACCTGCAGCCCAACGCCTTAGCCGCTCGGCCACCGGGGCAGATCATATATTCTGAACGGGAGATTTAAGCCTTTCGGTAAATCCATTATTAATCAATCCTTACTTATTCCTATAGTTAGGGTCGAGTTTTGCTAACATATTAATTACTCGTCAAGTGAGTTTCACCACTGGTTATGGTTATGCCATTTTGTGAAAAGGCTTAATATTTTGTTTGATTATATTGTTTATGATGGTTAATAGGTTTTTGGTTTTTGTTGGTGTTCTTGTTCCGTTTCTCATGAGTGCATTTTGTGTGTTTTCCATTGTTTATTTATTTCCTGAGATTGCTGCCGCTTTTCATGTTAGTATTAAGTATCTTTCGTTTCTCGTGATGTTGTCATTCATTGGGGGTGCTTTGGGTGGTGTTGTTTTGGGAATGCTTGCTGATGCGTATGGTAGGCGTGTTGGCTTGTTAATGTCGGTATTGATTTTCTCAGTGTTTACCCTAGTTGCCGGTTTTGTTCATGTGCTGTGGATGTTATATGTGTTTTGGTTTTTTGTTGGTTTTGGTGTTAACGCTGAGAATGGGATAACGTATGCCGTGATCACCGAGGTTTGGAAGGGTGGCAGGGGTTTAATGGGTGGTCTTGTTCAGGGTATTTACTTCGTCGGTATTTTAATGGATGCCGCTCTAATGAGTATTGTACCATCGTGGAGAATAGCATTATTTATTGTTGGTGCCCTATCCCTCGCCTTATCAGTACCTCTTGTGTTCGTAATACCCGAGACCACGAACAAGGTGGGTATCTCTAGGGTTGGTTATGGCGAGTTGTTTAAGGGTAAGTACTTACTATTGACCGTGTTGTCCACGGCATTAGTGGCTTCAGCATTCCTCTACACAATACCTCTGGTCTCTCTGGCCCCCACATACCTGAGTGTGATTAGGGTTGGTGATCTCCATGCTTGGTTAATTGCATTACCCATAATTGGTGTTATAGCCTACATACTGGCTGGGTACCTCTCGGACGTATATGGCAGGGCCAAAGTCCTACTCGCCCTAAGCGCCATAGCTGTCATGTCGGCTATGGCATTACTAATAATGTCGGTTACATCCCTAGATTACGTAGTGATTCCCATGGCCATGGCCTACTTCTCATCATCAATATTCTCCTACCTGGGCGTATTCATAAGTGAGCTTTACCCCATGAGGTTTAGGGCAACGGCTTCCAACTTCACGTTTCTATTGGGTAGGGTATTAGGTGGGGTTGGTCCTCCCCTTGTGGCGATTTTATTCATTAAAAACCTGGGTTTCGGACTGGGTGTGGTATTGCTTATCTGCGCTGTTGTGGCGTTGATATCGACATTAGCGATAAAAAGGGCAACGAACGCAGGATAAGGAACCTAATTATCTGTCCCTATTTGACTTTATTTATGAGCTCATTTTTAACATCCTTACCTAACCTCATTAATATTCCCCATGCAGCCAAGACGCCCGTGGCTGCAGCTACATTTATTCCCCTCGATAGGCCAGCACCGTCACCCGCGGCGAAGATTCCATCTACTGTTGTTTCCATGAACTTGTTTACCACAGC
>JAGDXB010000037.1:15725-27287 GCA_023256215.1 Vulcanisaeta sp.
CACAGCCCTCATACTGTAGTACTTAATTTCTGGTGCGTAAAGTAATGTATACTTAGACGCTAATCCCGGTATTACCTCATCAACCCTATGTAGGAACTCCAATAAGTTATCGACAGCCCTATGGGGCAGTGCCATGCCTATGTCACCTGGCGTCACGAACTTTAACGTAGGCTCTATGACGTTCCTCCTAATTCTATCCCACGTAGATCTCCTCCCATCCTCCAGGTCACCCAGCCTCTGTATTATTGGCTTACCGCCACCAAGTTTCGTAGCTAACCTGGCTATTGATTTTCCATACTCGATAGTGTCCTCCATTGGGTCTGTAAGCCTTATCGAGGTTAATAATGCAAAGTTTGTATTACTGCTCTTCCTATCCACGTAGGTCTCGCCATTAACACCAACCGTGCCATCATCATACCTCTCCAAAACTACGAAGCCGCCTGGATTTACACAGAATGTCCTAACCTTATCATCGTGGGATTTAGTGTACATTATTATCTTTGGGTCCATGTATAGGTCTGTTATTGGGTCCATGACGTACTTCGGAACCTCAACCCTAACACCAACATCTAGCGGATTCGGAACTAACTCGATACCCAACCTCCTAGCCTCATCCCTGAACCACTCAGCACCAACCCTACCAGGCGCTATCAACACGTTCTTAGCCTCAATGACCCCCCTCCTGGTCCTGAGTATGAATGTTCCATTACCACGCTCAACACGCTCAATAGGCGTACCAATAGCCAACTTAACACCAGCCTCGACTAGGTAAGAAGCAAAATTCTCAATAACCCTAGTGGAACCATCAGTACCAATGTGCCTCTGCCTAATGGGCACTAACTGCGCACCAACCCTGGCCAAGGATCTCTGGTACTCCTCGAACGATGGACCCTTAGGCTCAAATACCCTATCCTGAGGCGCACCAAACTTCAGGAACACCCTATCCACATAATCAATGAGTAGGTTAGCCGCGTCCCAACTATTGAGCAACTCCTGAAGGTCACCACCAATGTCTGGTCTTAGGTTAATAATACCACTACTAAAGAGACCAGCACCGCCTATCCCGTGGGTTATATGGCAAGGCACACAGACGCACTTCCCAATCTTAGATAAAGGACAATGCCTTTGCCTCGGTAAATACCCCTTGTCGATTAATATTACGTTTAAATCCCTGGTGTTTTCTACAATTTCGTATGCCGCAAATAGGCCGGCAGGTCCTCCACCAATTATTGCGACATCATATATCATGGACCGACCACCTCACGACGCATGTCGATCATATCCAAGGAATCCTCGCCAGTTCCTATCAACGTCACTGGGACTTTTAACGCCTCCGTTATATCCTCAATCCACCTCCTAGCACTTACTGGTAGATCAACCCACCTCCTCTTACCACGTGCCTCTGGGAATAACGCATCAAATTTCGTAATAGCGATTTGAGTCGGTCTATTAAGCATAACAGCCCTCCTGGCAAGCTCAATGTTAAATGGAGCAGCACGCCTAGGCCTACCGGTCACGGTACCCCTCTCAACCCAACCCCTAGCCACTACCTCCTCAGGGCTTAGCTCGCCAGGCAACTCGCCAGCACCAACCCTAGTTACGTATGACTTAAATACAAGCACTATATCGCTGACAAGTCTCGGACTAACTCCAACCTCACTAATAATGCCGGCGGCCGTAGTATCCCTAGAGGTTACGAATGGGTAAGTACCGTGATAAAGACTTAGGAATGTACCCTGAGTACCCTCAACAATAACCTCGCCACCCCTATCCAACTCCTCATTAACATCCTTACTAACGTCCGTAATCATACCCCTTAGCTCAGGGATGTCCTTGGCAGTCTTTAATACCCTCAATACCCTATCAACCATTGCAGCACCAACACCCTGCCCTGTAGAGCCTATAGTCTTCATCAAATACTCATTGTTTCTCTCGTTCTCCACATGTTTATCCTCAATAATGCCCGCATTAGCATCAACCCAGACCCTACCATGGGCCTTAGTATCCTCTATCTCCCTGAGTAGTACGTCAACCTTGAATAACGCGCCTGGGGCTACCATTAGCCTTGTTGACTCATTAACAAAGCATGAAGGTAGTATCCTAAGCTTCCAGGATTTACCGTTATAATTAACGGTGTGCCCAGCGTTTATGGAACCAGTCCTAACACAAATACTGGGCTTGTCTATGAGTCCTAGGTAGGACACTACCTTACCCTTGCCTTCATCGCCAAAAAATCCACCAACAACTACAATTAAGGGCACTTTTTGTATATATGCTGAGGCACTTATTTAAACATTGCTTTAGTAAATACGTGTAATATGGAGTGCACGTCCCTATTGAGGTAATGAAGATTTTTAAGCCGATGGCTTATTAGTGCTTGTGAACTTTATATCACCGCTAGATGACAGGTATTATGAAGAACTAAGTGAGTATGCCAGGTGGATTTCCGAGAAGGCTTTCTTTACGTATAGAGCACGTATCGAGATCCTATATCTCAATTTTCTCATTGATTTATTAAGTAAGGAGGGCATCATAGAACCATTAACAAATGAGGAGAGGAAGACCCTTCTCTCGTTGGGCTTTAGTGATGATGATTATCTCAGGGTTAAGGAACTTGAGAATAGGCTGGGTCATGATGTGAAGGCGCTTGAGTATCTCCTCAGGGAAAAGCTGGATAAGTCTGGGCTCGGTAGGATCACCCATTTGATTCACCTAGGTTTAACGTCCGAGGACGTAAACAACCTGGCCCTTGGCGTATTAATTAAGGTAGCTATGTACGAATTCTTGATACCGGAGCTCCTAGAATTAATTGATCGATTAACGTCCATAATAAATAATTACTCAGACCTACCGATGCTCGGTAGAACGCATGGGCAACCAGCGACTCCGACAACCTTCGGTAAGGAGGTTGCTTACCATACGTACAGGGTTTGCTACTGGTTGAACAATATAATGAACATAAAGTTACAGGGTAAGGTGTCTGGGGCCACGGGCTCCATGGCCAGTTTCAGCATCATCAGTGGTGATATTGATTGGGTAAGCGAGTTACGAGGATTCGTGAGCGAACTTGGCTTTGAACCTGCCGTAGTCACTACCCAAATACTTCCCTCTGACTCAATAACTCACTTACTGACCTCCATAGGTTTGATGTCACAATCCCTAATTAATTTGGCCCAAGACCTATGGATTTACAACATGCTCGGCTATATCCATGTCCGTGGGAGACCTATAGGATCGTCAACAATGCCGCATAAGGTTAATCCAGTCGATCTTGAAAATGCGGAGGGTAATCTAAAGCTCGGATCCTCAATACTGATGGAGATTAGTAGGTACTTACAGGTTAGTAGGTTGCAGAGGGATTTGAGTGATTCTACAATAAAGAGGAATATAGGCCTTGGGATTGGCCATATAATGCTCGGTATTAGGAGGTTAAGCGCTGTCGTAGGTAATATCGAGGTTGATAGGGATGCAATCAATAGGGACCTTGATGAGCACTGGGAGGTGCTTAGTGAGGCTGTTCAGGTTAGGCTTAGGGTATTGGGTATGGTTGATGCCTATGAAAGGGCACTATCAAAATTCAGGGGTTTGAGTATGAACCGTGAGGAGTACATAAAGGTATTGAATGAATTAGGCGTTAAGGATCCCGAGTTGCTTACGCTAAGTCCCCAGAAATACATAGGTTACGCAAGGGATCTAGCCCTTGAATGCATTAAATACTGCAATGAAACCCTAAATCTCACCAGGGCCAGGATCCAGGATGAGGTAGCTAAGCTTGAAAGGCTCGGTTTCATTAGTAGGGAGGACCAAGGTATTACCATTTAACAATAACTAAGAGCCTTAATAGGCTCCGTGAATAATTATTCCTGTGGATCCTAAAAGGCGATTCCATGTAGGGAGAAGATTAAGGAACCTTCTTATTAAAGACCTCAACATGCATTTCGTACATGATGGAATTGAGTACAGGTTATTGATTAAGCGTGATGATTGTGTAAAAATACTATTAATTAATGAGGACCGTGAAGAAATAATAGAGACGAAATGCATGGGGAGAGAATCGGTGGACTTGATCACGCTCCTAAAAATACTCAACACAGATCTAATGAACTAAAGGAGAAACCTCACGATTAGCACAAGTAAAAACCCGATAATGACCGCCGCAATTAAGGACGGAATACTCTCAAAAGCCCTCTTAACCCTAACCCAAAACCTCCTTACATTACTCGGTCTCCTATAGATTATGAACTCCACAGACAGCATGCCAAAACCCCTCCTAACATAATAAGCCCTAACAACACCCCTAAAACCCGCGTCAGAAAGATCCCTAGCAAGCCTAAGCAAAGCCCTGTTAGGCACTGACAGAAATAAAAATTAACTAATTAATATAGGTTATGTAGCAATCATTGATTATAGTACTAATCCACTCTATCCTCTTTCCATTACCTATCAAAGTCAGTTAAGTAGGCCAGACCCTGAATAGATCCACATAATTATATTTACTTATGATTAAGGAAACTAAAATATTAGAACTATTAATAACGACATCAACATACATCATAAAAAGACTTAAGTTAAGGATGATATACTTAGCTAAACTTGAGGTGCTTAATTCTTAAACCATAAAGAACCAGTAGAAATTGGTATTTTTACTGGAAATCCATCATTTAACCTCTAATGCCTGCTATAGTCCTTAACAACTCTGCCAAAGTCAAGAACGTAATCGAAAGTCCCATAAACGCACTTAGTAACCTTCCTTGGGCCCAATCTATACAGTGGATCAATATCACTCTTATTATTGAAAACCAACGTACAAGGGCCAGTCCAGACGCTTTTCGGAGTCAATCTATGCCTATACCTATCAACCAATTGTATTAATGGCTCAGCGCCATCACCAGCTGGTGGAATAACCTTAAGGGCAAGCCTAGTAATTGGCAGCGGCTCAATCTTGGCAGGCTCCTCAGGCCTGATTACCGCAGTTACAAGCCTTAAACCCTCAGGTCTCTCAAGGAATCCGTAAATTAGGTCGAAACTCCTTCTAATATCAAGGACTGCAAACTTTTTAGGTACACCCCAAATCTCACGTCCGGCAGCAAGCCCCACATCGCTATTAACGTAGTTATAGGCCGTGTAGTACTTCTCCTGGCCATCAAGTATTACCTTAATATCAACGGCGAATTCGTTATACGGCCCCAAGGTACTGAATGGGAATTTAAAGAATGTGATAATGGCTTCAGTAGGTACTGGAAGTTCAAGGTCATCAGGAACAACCTCAGAGGCTCCATCGGGGTCCGCCTCAAAGAATACCTGAAGAACCTCGGCATCAGGGAAATACTGCGGCAACTTTGCAAAGAGCGGCGTATTACCCGGCATTGACCATAACGATTTTACAGGAAGTTTACCTCTGATTTTCTGGGTAGTCATATTGAGCTAAAGTATGTAAGGGCCATTATTTAAATAACTCAGTGGAGCTTAAATGCTGTGTCCCTTGATTGGTTTGGGGCTTTGAGGGATGTGGTTGTTTCTAGTCTTAGGGATTCTTGGCTCCCGTTCCCTGTTGATAAGTCGATTTGTACTAAGTGGAGGGAGGGTTTATCCTTCGATAGTGATAGTAACACCATACTTTATACCTCATGCCTTTACCAATTGGCTCCGGTTATTGAGAGGGCTGTGGCTGAGCTTGAGAGGTTTGGCGTTACTAAGGGTGGTGTCTTGGCTAGGCTGACGGCCATTGGGGCTAGGGTCCTTGGTAAGGCATTGCTTAGGCCTAGTGATGAGGAGCTTGATAGGGCTAATAGGGTTATTAGGAGTATTTATGGCATGCTCAGGGCATTGGGAGTTAAGTTTAGGGTGCTCGATAACGAGCCCTACAGCGGTGCTCTACTTTATGAACTTGGTTTTGTTAGGGAGTTTGCCGAGTATGCTAAGGAGGTTTATGGCGTTTTTAGGGATAATAATGTTAGGGAAATAATAACAATCGACCCACACACTCAATACACACTTGAGAGGCTCTACCCAAGGTATGTGCCTGAATTCAATATCAAGGTTAGGAGTTACCTGGATTACCTGGACCCAGGCAGGGTTAAAGTAAGGCTTGGTGAGTTCACAATACACGACTCATGCCTATACGCCAGGTACCTAAGTAAGTACGACTTGATTAGGGGCCTACTTAGGGGTAAGGCCGATGTTAAAGAGGACCCAGTAATAACGGGTAAAGATACCTCACACTGCTGTGGTGGACCTATTGAATCCACATACCCAGAAGTAGCCGGTAAAGTCGCGAGTAATAGGGTTAAGGAATTGGCTAGGCTCTCCCGTAACGTGGTTGTCCAATGCCCAATATGCTACGTAAACCTAAGGAGAGGCGTCAAACTCAGTGGTGTTGAGATTAGTCTATACGACATCGCCGAGATCATGGAGGTGAGCGGGTAATGATGAGTATTAAGGAAGTTTATGAAGAGGTTAGGAAATGCCAATTCTGCGGATTTGTCTCATGGAATATTCCTTAAAAATTAAGTTAAATTTCTAATTTTACATAATGCTCACTATGTATCTGAACATATCTCTACACGCCTTCCTTCTATACGAACTACTTCACTAGGTAATACCTGGCTTTATTACCCTTAAATGAGTCATCGACATGCTGTCATACTTACCGTGGGTATAAGCTTCATTATATGATTAGTAATTGTCTGTCTCTTTTGCTCATCCTTCGTTTTCTTAAGTATCTTACATAACACCTGAATTACTTGCATTTTAATATCGTTATACTCCATAATAAGTCGCATTGGTATTATGACTTCCATGTATTTACCATTGCCATTAATATGTGTCTGACTTATGAATTTATCTCCGTAAACTTTCATTAATGCTTTACGTATCATATCAACCTCATCTTTATTCTTGGCAAGATGCCGTAATCTAACCGTGGTCTTAAGAACGTTTACTGAAAATTCATAACCAGCAATGAGAACCTTATTCTTTCCTAACCTCCAATTTAATTCAATCTCAGCAATTTTCTTCATATTTATCCATTTCTTCGGCCCTAACGCGTCTAACATATCCTTAAATATAGGCGGCAGAACATTGAGTATTATGCGGGTAAGGTCAATCGCATGGCCTGACCTCCACATTACTTCTGTTTTACTACCCCGTTGATATTTTCTCCACCTTATACTTAGTTTACTAAGTATGGGCTCCCACTTATTAAAACTCTCGGTTTTCATTGTGATTGATATGACCGGTGTATCATACCTACCATGATATTTGGTGATGATTACGTATCCATCACCTAATATTGCTGTTAAAAGTAGTAATATTGCCTCGTTTTCATTACTGGGTTTCTTATCACTTTCTAAGGTCTTTAATGAATTATGACCATTTGCCCTCAGATACCATTTAACTGATATACCTTCTTTATTTACGTTAATAGCATCTATATTAATATACATCTCTCCTGGATATAGTAATGACCATAAAATGGCCTGCCATACCTGTGTTGTTACCATTATCGGTCTCTCCTCATTAACGCCTTCATCAGTCATTGCAAAGCCTTTCTTTAACCACTTTAATACCTCATTAATGAACTTTTCGTAATCTTCAGGTTTAAGCGTTTTTATATATACATCAGGCACATTAATGGTTATACCATCAAATTCTTTAAGTATCAATTGAACTGTTATACCATTCTCTGTTGCTTTACTTACATTTAATGTTATATAGTTAGAATGAACGCTAACTCCATTCTCATTCTCCCAAATAATGACCTCAGTCTTTCCGTATATTAGGTTATCGATCATCTTCTTAACCTCACTCCACATGGTGTTTTCACTCCAGTATTTTCTAAATTTTCCAATATATATTGTGAACTCATTAACTAACTTCAAAACGCTATTAACAACTTCGTCATCGTACTTGTTTCTCAGCTTCTCCTCTATGTTCTTTCTTATTACTAACCACTCATTTCTGTGACCATCAATCCACCACGTGTCCCATACCCGCCACTTAAGCATTCGATTAATGGCCTCTATTAATAATTCAATGGCATTATCAATCACCTTAGGGTTGCTCACATCATCACCGCACACATACCTCTTACCCCTCCTCTTACCCATGCAAAAATGATTAGCCCTTAACAGTCCTGTGCTGAATTCTGTAAGTTGACCTAGAACACCAGACATACTATTATGAAACTCTCAAAATAGCTAATAAGGAACTACAAAACATCAAGCATATACTTAGTCAATGGATTAACTATTACATCAAAGTACTTAATAAGACACGAGAATAAATTAAACAAATGAAGACCTTAAGTAATAACATGACTAAGTCAAGACATCGTATAATGTACATCTTAATTATTAACGAACTAACGAACTAAAGATATATTATACTGAGATAAAAATGAGTAAACAGAGGGATAAATAAATGATGAATATTAAGGAGATCCACGAGGAAGTTAAAAAATGTATGTATTGTGGCTTTTGCGAGTTCCCATGCCCAACATTCAATGCTCTACGTAGTAGGGCTTATGGTCCTAGGGGTAGGATCAACTTAATTAAGACACTAATTGAGAATGGTTTTGGGCAGAGTAAGAATATAGAAATTAATGGCGATGTTATTAATTCAATAATGACCTGCCTACACTGCGCGTCCTGTGATACCCAGTGTCCGGCTGGTATCAAAATTGCTGATGCCATACATAGTTTCAAGGCATTTATCTTAGAAACAATACTTAAGTAGTGGTGAATCGATATGGTTAGTATGACTCAGAGACAGGGTGATGTGATTAAGGAGCTTGAGGCAGTGTTTAAGGACAGATTATTCACTGAACCGCACATACTCGCCCTTTACAGCCATGATGCTTCCTCAGAGGTTGGTGTTAAGCCCATGGCCGTTGTTCAGCCCGTAAGTGTTGATGAGATTATTAAGGTCGTCAAGCTCGCCATTGACCATGGCTTCAAGATCGTGCCTGTCGGCTCATCAACAAGCCTATCCGGTAATGCAACACCAAAGCTTGAGAATACCGTTATTGTGTCGATGGAGAGGATGAATTCGATAATCGAGGTCTCAGACACTGATTGGTACGCTAGGGTTCAGCCTGGGATTAAGGTTGATGAGTTGAACCTAGAGTTGATGGGCTACGGCCTTCAGTGGCCCGTTGACCCAGCATCATCGAAGACGGCCACGGTTGGCGGTGTGATTAGTAATGGTGGTGGCGGAATGCGTGGTGCCAAGTATGGACCTGCCTCCCACTGGGTTCTCGGCCTTGAGGCTGTCATCGGCACTGGCGATGTTATTAGGGTTGGTTGTAGGACAGTTAAGTGCAGGGAGGGTTATAACCTGGTCCAGGTGTTCATTGGTTCCGAGGGGACTCTAGGCATAGTAACCGAGGCAACACTCAGGTTGGCGCCGCTACCGGAGTCCTTCGTTGGCGTAATGGCTAGGTTCAGGAGTGCCGAGTCCCTGGTCAATGCAGTGATTAGGGTTAGGAGGGATAAGTTGTGGCCTATGGTCACGGAATTCATTGACGACATAACGGCTCAGATACTGAATCTAGAGCCCGGTTATTACCTATGGATTGGTATTGATACTTACACAGGCAGTGAGCAGCAGATATTGACTAAGCTAAGTGGTGATATCTCATTGAGTGGTGGCGAAGTTATCAATAGGGCATCGACGTGGCAGGAGTTCTCTAAGATACTGGAGCCAAGGAGAATGCTGTACTCCGCAACGCTTAAGGCTGCCTTTAATGATTATGGCACTGACGTGTTCGTGGCGTTTGAGGACATTGCGGTACCAATGAGTAAGCTACCAGAGGCTGTTAGGGAAATTCAGTCCCTGGGTAAGAAGTACAACGTCAGGATGAACTTGGGTGGGCATATTGGTGATGGTAACCTTCACCCAGCGGTTTGGGCCAGACGCTCTGACAGAGACGAGATGGAGAGGGTGCTGAGGTTCTTTGAGGATGTGGGTAAACTTGCCATAAGGCTTAATGGGACTGTAAGTGCAGAGCACGGCATTGGAACTCAAAAGAAGGGGTTGTTGAGGGAAGCGATTGGTAGTAGAAATAATGGTAATAGCGATACCGTTATCGGATTAATGAGAAACATTAAGAGGATCTTCGACCCTTACGGAGTATTTAATCCAGGTAAGATCTTTGATTAAACCCCAAATTCAACATTTAAAAACACCGCATAATAGGTTATTACCACAATTATGAGAGGGGTACTGAATTCTCTACGTATGTGGGCTATCATTGTTAGGGCTTGGTCCATGCCTATGACTGTAGCCTCGATTTCGCTTGGCACGGCTTACGCCTACTACCTTGGCTATAAAATCAATACTACCCTTTTTGCCCTAGCCCTAATTGGCGCATTATTGCTTCATATGAGTGTTAATGTGATTAATGATTATTACGACACGCTCTATGGTGTTGATACACCCGATGTGCTTCGGTATAGGCCCCATGCAATACTCATGGATATTATCAAAACAAGCTCAATGCTTAATATAGGCCTGGCGTTATTGATCTCAGGCTCATTAATAGGTATTTACTTATCCATCGTGGTAAGCCCATTGATACTAATCCTCGGCGCCATTGGGGTATTTCTTATCTATGAATATACGGGGCCACCACTAAGGCTTAAGTATAGGGCCCTTGGTGAGTTATCGGTATTTCTTGCATGGGGTCCATTAATGGCATTAGGCTCCATGGTCTCTTCAACAGGCGGATTTATTGATCATATCGTCACCATCGTGTCAATACCGGTAGCGCTCCTTGTGGTCGCGACGCTCTACGCAAACAATGTTAGGGATATCGAGAGAGATAAGAGTAGGGGTGCCTATACGTTGGCCGTGATCCTGGGTAATTACGCCAAGTGGTTTTATGTGGTATTACTACTCGGAACCTACCTAACACAGGCAGTACTTATTCTACTCAGGTTACTACCAATACATACCGTAATTACGGTGGTATTAATCCCGTTAATGATTAGGATGCTCAGGAGAGCAATTAACAATTCCTTTGAGCATCTTGATGAGACAACATCACTATACTCATTGGCCTATGCCATATTGCTCATAATAGGGTTGATAATTATTAGATGATTTTTACCTCAAGGATGCAATTTAAAATAATCATTGATTAGCATTAGATGGCCTTATGGACAATATCTTAACCACATCGCCAGGCCCAATACCATACAACTCCCTAACGCTCCTCGGTATTGTGAACTGCCTAGAATCAGTATGCCTAGTCCTCAACAGCCTAACACCCCTCAACTCAATCACAAAGCCCTTATACTCAAGCTCGACATCGGCAAACCTCAGGTGAGTCAGGCCTAAAGCCCTAACCAAGCTTGCAGGCACCAACACCTGGTTATTTATGTATACCCTAACAGCGAAGGGCAAGGTAGTTACTTCATACCTCTCCAGCTTTCTACGAACAGTCACCCTAACAACCACGTTTACCACCGATCAGTTCCTCAATACTACCACACTTAAGCAATACTCCGTGAAACAAACGCGAAACCAAATTGAAAATGCACCAACGCACACAGTGGTAAA
>JAGDXB010000128.1 GCA_023256215.1 Vulcanisaeta sp.
GAAGGAGAATTTATAATTTTAAACTTTATAAAGTAACATTAATAACTGCATAAAGTGAAATAATTTCTTCGGTTGTTACTTAAGGCTTAAAAACAGTAGTTGCACACCATATTATTAATGTTTAAGGTTTTACTTGAGCGTTTTCGTGAGGTTTTGAAAAGCCGTGAAATATTCAGTAATTGGCTCTCAGCGGCCATTCATTATGTCTTTATTAATCCTAGGGTTCTCGTTAAGATGTCACCTGGCATTATAAGAACTCTTGGCAAAGGTTGTATTAAGGTTAGGTGTAGGTTTGGTGGGGAAGTATGTGTAGATCCTTTGATTTATACCCTTACGGTTAGATATCATTATCTTGGCTTGATAAAAAGTGTCGGATGCGAATCTGGGAATAATGCTTTAATTATTAATGATATACCGATTAAACTTAACTTTATGAACGAATATGTAGATTTAGGATCTGTTAAATTTAAACATTTTTACTATCCAATATTAGAAGTATTTGTGCATCAAGAATATAGCGTGGTTGATGTTAATGGTAGAACCGTTATTGACGTCGGTGCCTATATAGGTGATTCAGCCATTTATTTTGTGCTGAGAGGTGCTAAAAAGGTGATTGCTATTGAGCCGCATCCAGAGGCCTATAAGGAAATGCTCGAAAATATTAAGCTAAACAACTTGGAGGACAAAATAATACCAATGAACGCCGCATTGGGGAGTAAACCTGGGATTATTAAGATTACTAATGTGAATATTGTTGAGACTGTAGGTACGTATCATGGTACAAATGATATCGGCGATTTAGAGGTTCCTATGATTACGCTAAGTCAGTTAATTAAGAACTATGGAGTTGAGCCTGATGTGCTTAAGATGGATTGTGAGGGTTGTGAGTATGACGTGGTTGTTAATGATTACGACCATGTTAGATTGTTTAGGGATGTTGTTATGGAGTATCACGGCAATTTAATGCCATTACTAAACGTTATGAGAAGAGACTTTGACTGCTCAGTATTTGATAACATATTATATTGTAGACGTAGGTTATGAACAAGCAAAATAAAACCGTCGTTACTATAGTGCCTAGTGCCTTATCTGGGATTATGGTTAAGAAGGATCCTGTCTGTATTCCCTATGAGTTCTCTAGGCTCGGTTTTAGGAGTGTTTTGATTACTGGTAGGGCTTTGGTTAGGGTTCCCGGTGTTGAGGTTTATGAGCTTGGTCTTATCAGCCCTAGACGTGGTTCAATACCGCTCTATGTCTACAATATACTAAGTAGTTTGGCGTCCTCTCTTTACCATGGCCTTAAGTTGGTAAGGTTGTTGGTGAGGGTTAGGCCTTACCTTGTGCTTACTTATTACTACCCGTTGCTTTTGCCATTACTCTCAATCCTTGGTAGGGTCCTTAGGTTTCGTGTCGTTGTTAAGATGGATTGGGATGGTGTTATTCGTGGCGGTCGCGTTAAGAGGTTTGTGAGGGCTTTGTCGTTGGCGTTGTTTTCTAGGTTTGTTGATTTAATGATTGTCGAGAGTTACGAGGCCTTGTTAAATGCGGTTAAATCTGTGCCCAGTCTTTACCCTAAACTTAGGGTTGTGTATAATGGTTACTGCGATGAGCTTTTGAAGCCAGTTAATACTTCGCGTGAGCTTATTGTGCTTACTGTGGCTAGGGTTGAGCCGGTCAAGGGCGTTCACGACCTCATAACCGCCTTCGCTAAGGTGGCCAGTAGGTATCCTCAGTGGAGGTTGAGGATTGTTGGTCCGGTGACCGACAGGGAGTACTTCAGCAAGCTTGTGAATTTAGTTAATGGGTTAGGGCTTAATGGTAGGGTTGATTTTGTCGGTCCCATCAGCGATTCTCAATTGGTTGAGGAGTATTCGAGGGCCTCGATCTTCGTACTTCCATCATACATGGAAGGCTCTAGTATAGCTAGGGTTGAGGCCATGGCCTTTGGCCTGCCGGTAATCACCACGGAGACTGGCGGTTCTGAGGTTGTTAGGGGCGTTGGGATAATTATCAAGCCTGGCGACGTGGATGGCTTGGCACGGGCACTGGATGTGCTAATGGGTAATGAAGCCTTAAGGATTAGATTAAGCGAAAAGGCTCTAGAAAGGGCTAAGTCGCTAACCTGGAGAAGCGCATGTGAGCGTATATTGAAGCTTGTATTTTTACAGACCTAGCGGCATTTACCTGGTTCATACACTAAGTCTGTTGGCTTCACGGTATATACATTATCGCTCTTGAGAAGGTATCTGATTAAGGTTATTTCCGCAATTGCACTTAGTATATTGACATTAACATATGGTGCGCATCGCAGATCTATTGTACCCAAAATACCTAATAACGTCTTACCCAGCCTTAAGCCATCCTTAAATCCCCTATAGCGGGCATTATCAATGAAGTAATAAAGTCTGCGTCTCAAGAACCATATTGATCGAATGCGTGAATACCTTGTCCTAACAACGCACCATAGGGCTGTTGATCCCCTTAACCCATAATAGGCCCCTATTAACCCTTTAGTAGACATGCTCGTAAAATGAATACCAGCATTTACTGGCACGTATTTAACTTTGTATCCTCTATTCCATAGTGTTAGACCTAGGAGATTATCGTCTAGGTATAGGAATGTTTCATCTATAAATGGCTTACCGTTGGGCATGGATTTCTTCACGGCTTCAGCTCTAACCACCATATATGCTCCATCGGCATATGTTACGTACTGCTCTTTACTAATTGCAGGACAATCACTTACTGTTAAACCGTTGCAGATACTTCCTAAGACTAATACTTCATCGATCCAGCCACCGGCTGAGTATATGGTTTTTCCATCCCCGTAGTATATCAATCCGCTTGCTGCTGCTGTTTTCTCGTCGCCCTCCATGTGCTCTATTATTTTTCTTAGTGATTCTGGTTCTGCCACTAGGTCGTTGTTTAGGAACGCGACGTACTTCGCATCTGGATCCCTCGCGCCCCAACCAACATTCATACCACCAGCATACCCAAGATTCCCATCATTGCGGATAATCTTAACCCTAACACCACCCGGCCTATGCTCC
>JAGDXB010000013.1 GCA_023256215.1 Vulcanisaeta sp.
GCGTACTCCTCAACCTCTCCTGGATCAACGGCCTTAAGAACAGCACCATCGGCAGAGACCCTCTCATTGACCTCAAACCTAAGCTCCCTAGGAACTAACGGCCTCGGCTTATCAAACATTAAATCATAAAGCCTAGGCCTATTTTGACGACCAATCTCAATAACATCCCTAAAACCCTTAGTAATGAATAATGCTACCTTAGGGATCTCGAGACCAACCTGCCCAAGCAATGTATTCGTGCCTATCGTAGTTGCATGAAGAACCTCAGAAATAGGTTCCTTAATTCTCCTTAAACCATCAATAACAGCAACCTCCGGACTCCTCGGAGTACTAAGAACCTTGATCGAATAAATGGTACCATCGCTCCTAAGAACCACGAAATCCGTGAACGTACCACCAACATCAATAGCAACAATAACCATAGGTTATCACAAAGTTTTGGAAAGCACTATTTTTAATACTACTATTCTAGTAAATAACATGTTCGAGATTTTAGTGCCTGGCATTCCAATATATACTAATGTTGGATTTGTTGGTTTTCGTAATGTATACCTGGTAGAGGTTGATGGGAATTATGTAATAGGCAAAGAAATCCTAAACTAAACAATAGATAAGTAAAAATATTTATTTTTATACTCTCATTACCACAACCGTACTTGCCTGCATCAGGTCTCCCCAGGCATGGGCTAGGCCTGTGTACACGGGCTTCTTGACTTGTCTCTTACCCGCCTTACCGGCTAGTTGCCAGTATATCTCGGCTACCTTCATAACACCGGCGGCAGCTATTGGGTTGCCAACGCCGAGCAATCCGCCTGATGGGTTTATTGGTAGGTCGCCATCCCTTTGTGTAACACCTTCCTTAGTCAGTTTTGGTGCCTCACACTTCTTAGCCAGCCCAAGCCCTTCCATGTGGTGTAGTTCCTTGTAATCGAATGGGTCGTAAACCTCGGCTACGTCTATCTCCTTCCTTGGATTAACTATGCCTGCCATTCTATATGCCATTTGGGCAGCCACGTTGGCATATTCTGGGAACGCGAGGTCTCTATTTGTCCAGGAAGTTGTGTCTAGGGCCCAACCAACACCGTCAATCCACACAGGGGTGTCTGTCTGACGTCTAGCAACATCTTCGCTTGCTACCACAAATGCTGCGGCTCCGTCACTCACTGGCGAAATGTCGAGCAACTGAACTGGCCATACCAAGACCTCGCTTTTTAATACGTCATCGACCGTTATGTTCGCCGCCACCTGGGCCGCTGGGTGGTCGAGTGCATTACGCTTGTTCTTTACACTTACTAGGGCTATGTCCTCCTTCTTAACACCACATTTGTACATGTACCTATGCATCTCTAACGCGAATATCCAGATCAGATTGGGCTGTAGCGGGACTTCAGTCACTGGATCCCAAATGTACCTAAATACGGCCTGTGGATGCGGTATATCAGCATCACTCATCTTCTCCTCCGCCACTGCTAATACGGTCTTACAGTGACCGCTCGCCACGTGCCACCAGGCGGCTATTGGGACCATTACACCCGTAGCACCACCAACGAATACCCTCATTGTTGGTTTACCAACGCCACCAGCACCATCTGCTAGATATTCACCCTTCATGTGGACCCCGTCAAACGTATCTGGTGCCGATCCAATAACAACGCAATCAATATCCTTAAGCGTCAACCCAGCCTCATCAAGCGCCTGTTTAGCCGCTATCCAGGCTAACTCCTTTGGTGTTTCCAGCATTCTTCTTCTAAATAATGTGAGCCCTGCACCTATGACGGCAGGCCTATGCTTTACATATATATTCCTACTCATGAATTATCACCCCACAATGTAGTTCTTAAGCATTACCAATCACCTGCTTAACACTGCAACCACACTTGTTGTTGTTGGTACGCCACGCCATGAATGAATTACAGCCCTCTCTGCCTTACTCAATTGCGCCCTACCTGCCTCGCCCCTTAATTGAAGTACGGCATCTATTAACCTAGCTAGGCCGTGAACTTCAAGGGGCACGCCTTCACCAAGGGCTCCGCCACTTGGGTTTACGGGGAATAAACCGTCCCTATCGAAAGTCCCCTCAAGCATGAGTTTATGAGCCTCACCTACTGGTGCTAGCTTTAGCGCCTCTATGAATTGCAACTCCTTGAAGCTGTACCTACTGTCTATTTCGGCAAAGTTTAACTCCTTAATGGGATCGCTAATGCCAGCCATCTTATACGCAGCCTCGGCAGCCTTAAGGGCGTGCATTGGAAACTCCCAACTATGGTATTCCAGTGATGGATCCTCAGTTACCCAATGAATACCGTCAATCCATATAGGCGTATCAGTATACCTCTTAGCCACATCTTCGCTAGCCAGCACGACTACTGCAGCAGCATCAACAAAGGGCGCGATATCAAGTTTGGTGAGTGGCGATACAACATATGGCGAATTAAGCACATCATCAACAGTTACATTAGCCCCATAGCTAGCCCTCTCATTAAGTAATGCATTCCGTTTATCCTTAGCCACGACATATGCCAAGGCCTCCCTAGGTACATTATACCTACTCATGTAGGCCTGAGCCTCTAATGCCGCCAATGCATGGTAATTAGGCATGTTTATAGCCCTCACCGTTATTGGATCCATTGCAAAGAGCATTATCTCATGCATACTAACGATATCACTGGGCTTCGCGTGGGACTCGGCAACTACAATATCGAACTGTCCAGTCTTAATTAACATATACGCACTAGCAACGCATTGAAGCCCATCACCAGGCGTTGTAAATACTGGTCTTAAGGTACCACCAATGGGTTCCGGTGCAAATTCATCGGCAATCGCTATTCCCTCCCAAAAATCCTCCTGGCAGCTTGCGAAGGCATCGACATCAGTCCTTGGGTTTATACCCCCCGCATCCTCGTAAGCTCTAACAGCTGCCTCAAACATCATCTCCCTGAACGAAGCCTCCTCCACCACAGGTCTGAAGCCGTACCAACCAACCCCTATAATCGCAACCCTCCTTGACATAGTTAAAGCATACCATATGGACCTTTTAATTTATTACCACCATGGAAACTAAACCATAAACTAAGCATTATTTTTAAAGGTGGGTTACATGAAATACCTGCTTGGAAATGATCAATATTCGAGAATTAATAATTGTGGATTACATAATCGTAGTACTTATTCAATTAGCGGCGTCGATTCAAGACATAAGGACTAGAGAGATTAGCGATTGGACATGGATAATTGGCGCAGTTATCTGCGTACCACTAGGCATTTACATAACCATCGCACTTCATCAATTATTTCTATACGTACTCAGTGTTATCATTGGTTCTGTATTCGCATTAGCATCATACTGGCTAAGAGCTATGGGTGGTGCTGACTCTAAGTCGATTATGTTCATCTCAGCCTCGGTGCCAACGGCGGCATTACCGAGCATGGCATTAACGGCAATAAACATAACCCCAATATCAGTACTGATTAACTCCCTAATTATGGCATTAATAATATACATACCGTACAATGTAATACAAAACCTCAGGTATGGTAATAATTGTGATGCGTTGTCAAGGGTGCACGGTGTTAATAGGGCTATATACATGGCGATACTCATGTGTGTACCTGCGCATAGGATCTTCAGGAACCCTAATAATTATGCGATATCCCAGGAGCTTGGGGAGGATGGTTTCAAGCCGGTGATACGGCTTGGTCTTTCTGTTGATGATCCAAGGGAATTACTGGTGGAGTGGATGTCACAGGGTAGGATCAGCATTGACACGCCAGTATTGACGTCTTACCACATACCGTTCATCGTACCCATAACCCTCGGCTTAATAATGTACTTATTGATTAACGCGAATATGTTGACCTTAATAATCATGGCTTTGTAATTATGAAAATTTTTATTTAACCTAAATATCGCTATCATGTGCCATTTGACGATAAGGACTTAAGACCTGTCAGGGGAATGAGGGATTTAACGCCTGAGGATTATTACCCAATGCTTCAGGTCTTTGATAAGCTGGCTAGGGTTGCCGAGTCCTTTGGTTACCTAAGGGTTGAGACACCGGCTCTCGAGCACTATGAAATACTTAAGGCTAAGGCTGGCGAGGACGTGATTAACGAGATTTACTACTTCAGGGACAAGGCTGGTAGGGAGGTTGGGCTTAGGTTCGACATGACAGTACCGGTGGCCAGGGTCGTTTCATACAGGGTTGATGTACCAAAGCCAATTAGGTGGTATTACATAACGAAGGTTTGGCGTTACGATGAGCCTCAACACGGTAGGTATAGGGAGTTCCATCAGTTTGGTGTTGAGTTGATAGGATCACCCAGTGTGAGGGCTGATGCGGAAGTCATCGCCCTGGGCGTCGAGGCCCTTAAGGCCCTTGATATTGGTGATTTTAAGGTTAGGATCAATGATAGGAGGGTTATTGATCAATTATTGAGTAAGCTAGGTATTTCTAATGAAATTAGGCCTTATGTGCTTAGGATTATGGATAAGAGGGGTAAGGTTTCTGCTGAGGAGCTTGAGAAAATGCTTACGAACCTGGGCCTTGCAAGGGATGTTTCTCAGGAGGTTCTTAGGTTGGCTAATACTGTGGATAGCTTCGATAGGGTTGTTGATTTGCTTAAGGAGCTGAATGTTAGTGAGGACTTCATTAAGTACTATGGTGACTTACTCGATTATCTAGATATGTATGGCGTACGTAATTACCTGAGCCTTGATATGGGTATCGTAAGGGGTCTTGATTACTATACAGGAATAGTGTTCGAGATGTACGTGCCGGATTATAACCTGTCTGTGGGTGGTGGAGGCAGGTATGATAACTTAATTGAGATATACAGCGGTAAACCAACGCCGGCCTCGGGATTCGCCATGGGCATTGAGAGGTTACTTGAGGTTCTTGAGCAGAGAGGTTCCCTTAAGCGTGGATTTCCACAAATTGATTACTACATCTACATTTTAAGTAATGATAAGAGCCACATATCCCTTAGTTACAGGTTGGCCAGTAAGTTGAGAGGTAATGGTAATAAGGTCGTTATAGACACTGGCGAGAGGAGCTTAAGAAGTGCCCTTGAGTATGCGTCCAAGATCAATGTTAAGTACTTCATAATCATAGGCCCTAAGGAGATTTCACAGGGCGTTGTTAGGGTTAGAGATATGACTACGTGGAGTGAAAGAGACGTGAAACTCACCGAGTTTGGTATATCGTAGAACAGGCCTTATGGATAAAAACGGACAAAAATAAGTAAATAAAGGGGTTAGAATAGAGCATTATAATGGTTAGGGAGGAAAGTTCAGGAAATTCAAAGTATCTAAAGGCTGATCTTCTCGATGTAATTGAAATACCCGAGGAGGGCGTAGCACTGATGCTATTTACTACGGAGGAATGGGAGGATAAGGTCTTACCAATCAGGATAGATATATCGGCATCATTCTCAATAAAGAAGGCTCTAGGTCTTGTGTCATTCCACAGACCATTAACTCACGACTTACTTGTTGAACTAATAAATAGGCTTGACGTAACTGTGGAGAAGGTCACAATAGATGCCATGATAGATGGCGTATACTTAGCAACGATTTTCGTAAAGGATAATAGGACAAATGAAACATTCCAACTGGATGCAAGGCCTAGTGACGCAACGGCAATAGCCGTTAGGATTGGTGCGCCAATATACGTTGCCGACCACCTAATAGCCTATGCCGAACCAGTGGATAGGTACAGGGAACTGAGGGCCAGGTACGGATTCAGCTTTGAAAAGAATATTTAATTCATTCGCCAATAACCACAAGAACTATCCTCCTAGTTCTAGGCCCGTCGAAATCTGCCAAAAATAATTCCTGCCAAGTACCACGTACTAGCTCCCCATTTACAATAGGTAAGACATAGAACTGCTTAAAGAGCGCAGCAAGTAAATGGGCATCGGCATTATTATCAATTTTATTATGTTCATAATCACCATTAACGGGGACTAAACGTTCGAAGAGCGTTTCATAATCCTTCCTAATTCTAGGCTCATCCTCATTAGCGAAGAGACCTGCCGTAGCGTGAGGTAGGAATATGAGAACTAAGCCATTCTTTATGCCGGAATCCTTTATGAATTCCTCGACCTTGTCTGATATATTTATGACCTCTCTACGTCTCCGGCTTGATATCGTTATTTCCCTAGTTATTACCTTCACAGAAATACATTACTCAAAAGCCACTAAGTAAAGCTTTTTATTTATGGGTACAGGATATTATTGGATGATTACGATCTCGAGTGCTGAGTAATTTTGGTGATGATGGCTCGCATAAATGATTATACCTGTAATCGTCAATATTTATTTAATGTTCCTAATTGTATTGAGCAATCTATCTAGCTCGAGCATTGTTAGCCCTATTGATGAGTCATCACTACCCTGCACCAGAACCCCAAATACGTAATCACCCTGTCTCTTAATGACTATATAGCCCGTATGGGCTTGAACTATCACGTGCATAGAGTCTTCATTGAGCAACTCCTTACTTACTCTATCACCAACGGCGCTTATTGATGCTATCATGGCAGCAACCCTATCTGGGTCCACATCCACCCTTGAGGCGTGGGTTATTAGTAACCCGTCGAGTGATGCCACGTATATGCCACCAATACCTTCAATGCTGTTTAGGAATTCCTTGATGGCTTTTTCGATCCTCGCTCCTACGCTCTCCATTTTATAATATTCAATTTCTAAGTGAATATAAACATAACTGCCAATACCAATACGGGTATTACGATCATCACTTCCTAATCACGATCTTCCAACCACTCCTTAACTTCTTAATTAAATCCCTCCTTACCAACTCCCTAAATAACTCCACATACGCTTCACTAGGCTCAGCCCCTCTCAACTTAATGCCGTACTTATGGGCAAGGGACTTAACATTATCAACACACACCTGCCTCAGCGGACATGCTGCGCAGTAGTTATGTAGTGGTTCTCCATTTACGATTACTAAGCCGTGTATTGGGTCGATAAAGGCGCCCTTTGTCGTTGATATATCTATGCCTATGCTACTATCAACATTATGTATGTCATAAACCACATATATACGGCCACCAGGTAAATACCTATTGCCATTCTTGATTATCCACCCAGCCTTCATTAATCTCCTCAAATGTCTCGCTAATTTTCCTCTGGGTATCTTTGTTTCATTCATTATTTGCGTGAATTTCGTCGATCCCCTTATTATCGTGAGTATTATAGATAAATCCTCATCATTCAGTGCAGCGTTGAAGTCAGAGCTCCTCATTAATACATACTCACTATCGTAACCTGGTATTAACTGGCTCTCCCTCCCATTCAATGTCACTATGATCTCGGGTTTTACTACGACGTCCATACAATGTGCATTTAATGATATGCCTTATTAATCAATGTCTAGAGTTATTTTAATTTAGGAGTGAGATGCGGATACTACTTATAAAGCTCGTATAGCTAGGCAAAGACGTGCCCTTCAAGGACTTCGTGAGGTTAGAAATACCAGATGTCATATTGGTGGAGCCTGTCGTATTTCCAGACCATAGGGGCTTCTTTACGGAGCTCTACAAGAGGACGGATTTTCTAGCAGGTGGTGTTGTGTATGACTTTGTGCAAGTAAGCCTTAGTAAGTCTAGGCGTGGTGTTGTTCGTGGTCTTCATTATCAACTTAAGCCTATGGAACAGGGAAAATTGGTCACTGTGATTAAGGGTCGTGTTGTTGATGTTGCTGTGGATATTAGGAGGGGTTCGCCTTGGTTTGGTAAGTATGTGATGGTTGAGTTATCGGCTGATAATCCGAGACTTCTTTGGATACCTCCTGGGTTTGCCCATGGTTTTCAAGCTCTCGAGGACGATACGTTATTCCTATATCTCCAGACCAAGGAGTATAGTCCTCAGCATGAGAGGTGTATTGCTTGGAATGACCCTGAGATAGGTATTCAATGGCCCGTTAGGGAGAATGTGATAGTTAGTGAGAAGGACAGCAGGTGTCCTCCGTTGAGACAGGCAGAGACGAACTTCGATTATCCAATATAGGGTCAGCCCTCACACGCATCATCACTACTCAGGGTTAGTTACTCATCAACAGAAAAGTTATTAGGTATGCCTGCTTAAATGTTATTAGTGATGAGTTGAACCCACGCGGAATTGAATGTCGACGCCTAAACCGACTGATCACCTATACATGCCTAAACTCAATTATTGGCTTTCCATAATTCTCATAGTGCCTTACCCACTTGTCCCTAAGGGCTATGTTGAGCGACGGGTCTGTTCGCGGTTTTATTGTCTTTACAAACCTAGCTATGGAATCCCTATCATGAATAACCACGTAAATTTTACCATCATTACCAGGAAAAGCATTACTATTTATGCCTAAGAACTTAAGTACTATCCTTATAACAAGACCAACGGTCTTACTGGGCACCCTAATTGTTAGTACCAGGTTTGGCATATCAAGGCTTGGTTCTGGATCGAGCAATTCCCCGTTAAAATCATAAAGTCCCCTAATTAGCTCAATCCAGTCATTCACATTAAAGAGCAGCAATAACCTGGTTGGTTTCTGCATTAACTTACCTATCTCTCCACATATGTTGGGGGAAGCACTTATTGAATCCTTAGATATTGTTATGCTAGGTTCAAGACTTCTTACGTAATCAACAGCCTCCGAGAAGCCCTCGATGCTTCTCCACCTTATGGTGCAATCATTCATGAAGGCGCCAATTAGGTATGTATTCACGGTATTCACATGCTTATTATATGTTTTAATACTTACTTTATCCATGAGTTTTGATAGTATGGGTATTGAGAAGACCGCAATGGACGTATTGAGGAAGTACCCTCTATGCGACCATTGCCTAGGTAGGTTATTTGCTAGGTTGGGTGTTGGGCTTACTAATGAGGAGAGGGGTAGGGCAATAAAGAATTATTTATTGATGAGCATTCATGAGAAGATAATAAGTGAGGGATTGAGTGATGAAGCGATAAATGATTTAAAGGTCCTCGCCCTGAGCGGTCATGAACCAAGTATAAGCTTCCTTAGAAATTTGGGTATTGAAGTCTCACCAATGCCGTGCTATGTATGTGGTAACTCAATATTCAATAGGCTTGATGAGTGGGCTAGGAATATTGCTGATAGCCTAAGGTCACTAAATGCCGAATACAGAACCTTTAGGTTAGGAACTAGGGTACCAAGTGATTTACTAAGTAGGGAGCTTAATATAACCACTGAGTTCAATATATCGACCGCCGAGTCAATTAAGCGTGAATTAAATAGGGAGTTGGGCAAGAGGGTTTCTGCAATACTCGGTCTTTCCTTTAGTAGGGAAAGCCCTGATGTTGAGGTTGTCCTCGATATAACTACCGGTTCTGTGAATATTCAATTAATGCCCATATACGTATTCACGAGGTATAGGAAGATACGTAGATTCACTAAAAGGGCGAGCATTAGGTGGCCTACTGACTATATAGCGCAGGTCTACGGTGCTCAGGGTATTATTGTACATAGTGGTGGTGATGAAGTTAGTAATGTGAGGGTTCTTGGTAATGGTAGACCTCTTGTTATTCAGGTTATTAAGCCGAGCAAGAGACCCTCGCTTAATGATATTATTGCCTCATTAAAAAATACTGATGATTATGACGTCATATTCGATGGGATGGAGTATGTCAGGGGTTCTATTATTAGGAGAATTAAGGCTAGGAGTAGGGAATACGTGATTACGTACAGGGTTCTGGCGGTTACGGAAAATCCCATCACTGATGAGACGATTAGGTCGTTGCATGAGTACTTTAGGAATAGGCAGGTTAATCAGAGGTTGAGGGTTAAGGGTAGGGTTAGGAGGAGGGTTAGTATGGTCTATGAGTTGAATGGTAGGGCTATTGGCGATAGGCTTATGGAACTCCTAATAAGGTGTCAGGGTAATCTCCATGTTAGGGGTTTTGTGCATGGTGGGTTTGGGGATATCGAGCCAAGCATAGCAGGTACCCTGGGTTTTGGTGTTAAGCCTATTGAGATTGATATATTGAGGATTACGGATTGATTAGTTTTTGTCAGGAGGTTGAGGCTTTTGTTTCCTGACTCTGTGCTGTGAATGGCCGTAGGTGGTCAGGCGTTGTTATTATTATTTTCCTCTTGCTGCCGACATATATCTCTATTTCGTATGCCTTACCTCTCCTGCCTATTATTGTACCCACCTTGCCCTGATACCTCCTATGTGGTGCTGTGGTTATGAATGTTGGGTCGATATCGATGATTACCTTATCGCCAGCCTTATACTCATAGAGCCACCTGGAAATTCCTGGCCTACCCTTCTCCCTGGGCTTCTTCGTGAGTAACTTCCTTGATTTGTATCGTAGGCCGTGTGTTCGATGCACGTTAAACCCCAGCGTGCTCTTGCAATTTGGTTATTTAAGCATTCCCTTGTCGAGGATTGATTAAACATATACCTAAACCTTAAATAGGGATTTAATTCAAGGATTTAATTGTGGTTAAACGTATTATTAATTCTGAGGATGTTTCGATGGCAGAGGCGCTTAGGATAATTGAGGACAAGGTAGTTAGTGCTGGTGTTGGTTCTAATGATGAGATTGTGAATAATACCCTGGATTACCTAAGGAAATTCTCTAAGGTTGATCCTGAAAGGGCTAAGGAGCTCATTTCAGAGCTCATGAAGAGGTTCGGCCTTGCCAAATTAACGGCAATTCAAATCATAAACTTAATGCCCCAGACAAGCGATGAACTTAGGATACTCCTGGGTACTGAGAAGAGGGAGTTCAGCGACCAGGATATTGAGGAGATGCTCAACCTATTGAAGGGTAGTAAGCAGTCTTAAGGGTGTTTCTTATGGTTAAGAGAGAGGATTATGCGTACATACTGGATATAATACCACCAGAGCAGATGCTGGTTAAGGACCCCTCATTGATTAAGAAGGGTTTTCCTAGGAACGAGGCCTATGTACAGGCTATTGGTGAGCAATTCTTCGCATTACTAGAATTAACATTAAAGCCCAACGCTACAGCAGAGGTTGGTGAAAGGGTTTACATTGGTAGTGGTCCTAGGGATAAGGTGAATAAGATAGTTAGGAGGATAAACTATGACGAGTTAACAAGTGAGGCTAAGAATGCCCTACCTGAGGTCGTTACAAAGATCGTAAAGGCTCAAGAGAGTAGATTTGTGGATTTCTTCAATAAAGCTGGACCAATAACATTAAAGATGCATAGCCTTGAGTTGCTTAAGGGTATTGGAAAGAAGACGCTTTGGCAGATACTTGAGGAAAGAAGGAAGAAGCCGTTTCAGTCCTTTGAGGATATCAAGAACAGGGTTGGTATAGATCCTGAGAAGCTCATTGTGGATAGAATATTAAGAGAAATACAGGGTGCTGATCAGTATAGGTTATTTGTTGGTTAATTTTTTAAGTACCTACCTAACCCTCACGATTTTCCTCCGTCCAGCAATATCCCAAACCTCAACCTCAATACCAGGCTCTATCTTTCCACTAATATCCTCCTCTATCTGGTTTGCCGCCACCTCAAATGTTGTGTAATTCCTGAGGTCCATTAATTGCCAGGAATCACCAACCTTAGCCACTACCTGGGCAACGAACTTCTCGATTATTGGAACCTCAACCTGGGCATCGGCTGGTACTATAAGCGTCCTTTTAACACCATCAAAAACGCCAACGCCCACAATCCTGACCTTAGCAGACCCATGTTTACCCGTCTTACTTTTCTCTACCTCAACCACCTTGCATGGCTCTCCATCAATCATTAAATAACTACCTTCCTTTATCGAACCTGCCTCTGTTGGCTTCGTGGACATACAAAACGAATTAACTAAAGTTAATAAAAGGTTTTCTGTCGTATAATCTCGACCATTTTCCTCAGAAATTATTTATTAATTTCTAGGGAAGTAGGCGTTTAGATATTGATGAGAATAGTGATGTACGTTGGTAAGTACGAGGATTACGCACTGGCAAAATTAATAGTGAATAGGTTAAGCGGTAATGGTGTTGAGGTCCTTGCGGCTAGGGATGTAGAGGTTAGGAACCTAAACCTGCCTAAATGGGATGGTTCTCAAAACGTTGATGTGGCCATGGTATTGGGAGGCGATGGCACGGTCCTTAGGTTCATCCACGAGATGGCCGATTCGATCAATATACCAATACTACATATAGGGACTGGCCGTGTTAATTACCTAAGCGACGCCAGCGCCAGGGAGATACCACTGGTCCTTGATAAGGTAGTTAAGGGTGAGTACCAAATCGAGGAGAGACTAACGCTTAAGGCCGTTAGTACTGATTTTGAGTGTACAGCACTAAATGAGGTTCTGGTTAAGGGTGTAGATCCTGGTCATCTAATAAGTGTTACAGTCATTGAGGAAAACGGTGAAGAAATATTGAGGGCTAGGATGGATGGCATCATAATAGCTACCCCGACAGGCTCCACGGCATATGCCTTAGCGGCAGGAGGCCCTGTTGTTGATAGTAGGCTGGCCGTGAAGCTACTGGTTCCACTTGCACCATTCTCTAGGGCCTTAGTCCCTATTGTACATCCTTACGAGGTTCCGATTAAGGTTATGACTAGTGAGATTGCGCATATACTTTGTGATGGTATTGTTGCCCAAAGAGGTGCCGAGATAAGAATCATGCCTGGTAATAAGAAGGTTAGGTTCATTAGGACGAAGCAGTACAAAATGTATGAGAGGCTCTTAAGGAGGTTATTCATACCATGACTGAGGGCTCAGCCGTAATCCTAGACACATCGGCAATCCTACATGCGAGAGATTTACGTGCACTTAGTAGTATTGGGCAATTAGTGACTACTAATTACGTAATTAATGAGCTTAAGGACATAAGGGCCATGGTTGTACCTGAAGTTCTTAACATAACTGTATATGAGATTAGTGAGAAGGAGATTGAGTTAACTAGAAGGAATCACCACATACCTAGATTGTTGAGCGATACTGATGTGTCGCTAATAGTGTTGGCCATGAAACTGAGGGATAAGGACCCCATTGTCATTACTGATGATTCAATGTTGATAAAGTTCCTTAGAAAACTCGGTATTAAGTACTCGGTGGTCTTCCTAAGGAGGCATTAGTACGGTTTCTGCTTTAGCTTCAGTTTCTTAGGCACGTTATCTGCAGGTAATTCAGCACCGACCAATTCAATAGTCACCGTGTCTTGGAACCAGGGTGTAGACCTTCCAAAGGCTCTCGGCATGTAATTCCTTATTTTACGACCCTTATGAATGGCCGCGTGTATTATAACTACGTTATCAACGTTCAACCCCCTATAACTAGCATTGTTCTCCAGGTTCTTAAGGACCTCGAGGTAAGCCTTGGCCACCTTAACCGGCCACTTAGCCACGGGCCAACCTTCCCAGGGTGTCGTGTGGTGAGCCTGCTTCTTGGTAAATCTCCTAATGGGTACCGGCATTTCCATCTTAATGACCTTGTTCATGTAATCCTCAGCCTGCTTAATGGTGAAGCCCCTAATGAACCTAGCCACCTCAACAGCCTTCTTCCAACTGATCCTATATTCATAACCACGGGCTTTAACCACCTGATCCTCAGTAATGCTAACGCCATACACATCCTTAACGCGCCTAATTATATCCTCGGCATCAACACTCCAGTCTATTCTAGCCATAACCAGAGACCATAGAGGGCATATGTATAAAAACATTTACCCAACGTAACCTACGACTAGCCACTAAAGATCTTATTAATTAATCTCAAATACACCTCTGAAGCCATGATTATATCATTAACGCCTATATATTCGTCGGGCCCATGGGCAGACCTATAATCACCAGGCCCATAGGTAACAGCATCAACACCCTGTCTCTGAAAATACCTAGTATCAACGGGTACCCTAGATATGGTCAATGACGGATCCACACGCAGTGAATCCTTAATTGACGCCATTAACTCCCTCGTTATAACCGAATCGTGATAATTCATTGCCGGCTCAATTATATTAACAATATTGACATCGATGGCAGACCCAGTATTGTTTTTCCTCCTAAACTCATCGATGTAGCTCACTATTTCATTAAGAACAGTATTCACATCCTCACTCGGTAATATCCTCCTATCTATTGAGAACTGAAAATAATCAGGAACAAGGTTACGCATAAAACCACCCCTAACAAACCCTCCCAATGTTAATGTAGCCCTCTCACCCATGAATACCCTACCCTCAATGCTCCGCTTCAAATCATTGATCAACGAATACGCTAGTGATACTCCGTCTTCAAAGGCATTCGTACCAAACCAAGGCTCTGATGCATGAGCCATAATACCTCTAACAATAATATCTAGTTGAAGTATGCCCATACTACCAAGCCAAATATTACTTAATCCAGTCGGCTCCGTTACAATGGCATAGTCGGGCTTAGGTGCAGTCTCAAGCAAATAATTGGTGCCTGTTAGCCCACCAATCTCCTCGTCAGGTGTGAATGAGAACTCGATACATCCATGAAACTCCCTTAAGGTACTGACCCTCTTGGCTAAGAGAATTAACGCAGTAATTCCACCCTTATCGTCAGATGCACCACGACCATAAACCCTACCATTGATAAAAACCGGCTTAAAGGGTTCCGTAATAGACCAACCATCACCGCCTAAAACTACGTCGTAGTGTGCATTGAAATGAAGCCTCTTACCTTTTGAATTACAAAGTTGGGCAAATACTATGTATCTTGGGTAGTCAGCGAGGTCAGGGTAATTCTCCTTAACCCTAGATTTAGGCACCTCGATCAAGTGCACATCCAGGCCTAATTCGGTCAATTCCCTATCAATACGATCAACAAACTCCGAGTAATTCTCACCAGGTGGAACGACAGTCCTTATCCTTATTAAGTCCATCAATAGGGACACTACGTAATCTACAAATTCACTCATCACTCAACTCCCTATAGATTGCCAATAACTCCTTACCAACAATGCTCGGCGAATGCCTCTGTGTGACAATCGCCTTAGCCCTAGCCCCAAGCTCCATTGCATACTCAGGCGAGTTAACGAGCTCCTTAACACTGTCCAGGAAGCACCTAATATCATCGACGTCACATATTATACCACCATCACTAACTACCTCGGGCATTGAATCGACGTTAGACGCAACTACTGGTATTCCCATACTCATAGCCTCAAGGACTGTGAACCCATAGGCTTCACCCCTCGTTGGAAACAATAATACGTCAAACTCAGCCATTAATTTTAAGAGGTCGTCCCTCCTCATTGGGTTGTAATACGTAATACCATCAACCCTCCTAGGGCTTTTACCGACATATACCTTCCTAACCCACCTAGGCAATTTAGCCATGACGTCCTCAGCAATATCGCCACCCTTTCTATGGTACTCAACACCTATAAACCCTACGGTTACCTCATTATCAATTTTCCTAAAGCTGGTTCTCATTGGTGGTGGAACAACCCTAACATCCCTAAATCCCTCCTCCTCAAGACCCTCCTTACTCCACCGTGTCCAGGTAATCATTATGACATTATCCCTATTAAATAGGCGCTTGAAAGTCCCGACTGCAAGCCTATAGAATGCACCATTCCTGGGCTTATTTAGGTACTTTTCGAATAAATTGAATATTGGTTGGTCAATCTCCTGAACCCAAGGTGAGTGGGGTATGTATAGGTTCAGGAAGAATGCGTGTGTTAATTTCCTTAATTTTAATGAGTATATTGGTTCCACGATGGTCTTAAGAAACCACTTAAATGTGGTGTCGCTCGTTATGTAGAAGTCGTTGTGCGTTGGTGACAAACCCACCGGATCTTCTATAACCCTGTAATTAACTCCGGGTGGTGGGTTCTCAAGCCTTAACCTAATACCAGTCCTCACCTCCCCAGATATCCTATTTCTACTGACAATAATGTTTACGAGCATCTAGTCAGTAATAGATGTTTAGGGTTTAATTATAAATGTTAGTTTTTTGCATTGGAATTGAATGTTCTATTTATCGTTTTAATATAGCTCTCAGGATCACCCACACTTAGCCAGGAATCACGGTTAAGCAGTATACCATAAACCTCACCACCGCTCTCAATGAGGTTCTCGATGCCGTAAGTAAGCTCAAGCTCGCCATTGAATCTGGCTGCCCTGAGCCCGTCAAATATCTTTCTATTAAATATATAAACAGCGGAAATGGCAATGTTAGATTTGGGGTTACGTGGCTTCTCCTCAACATTCAAAACCTTAACAATCTTATAATTGTTGTACGTAGCCTCATCTTTAATTACGGCAATACCATACCTACAGGGATTATCAACCTCCCTTAAAAATAACAAGGCGTCTGGGTTAATCTCATTATAGAACTTAATGCCCTCTAGGTAACCTGTGGTTAGTATACCATCGTCAGCGTGGACAAAAAATGGCTCTGAATTTACGAAATCCTCAGCCCTAAGCACGGCATCGCCAAAACCAAGGGGCTTTTCCTGAAATGTGAATGATAGTTGCACGTGTAGGGAGTCTGTAAATATTTTGTCCATTAAATAATCAATTAGTGGTTTACCATTCTTGCCGATGACAATGAGGAACTTGGAAATACCAACCTCCTGAAGCCTGGCAATTATTAATTCAATAATTGGTATTAGCATTGGTGTCTCGTTTCTACGTATTATAGGCAATAGGGCCTTAGGGATTATTAAGGTCATATTTCTCATTCTAGTGCCTAACCCAGCGGCAGTTATAACCGCCTTATTAATCATAAACAGTGACAAAAGTAAGACTATAATATATAAGTATTTCACTTTCGAAATCAGAGATAATCAAGTATCGAACCACGTCTCTTAGCATAGCCCTGCATACTCCCTTCCCTACTCCCCTCCGTAATTGCAGGCTTAATAACCCTACCCTCACTAACAAGTTTTCTGGCTTGCTCAACAATAGAACGGGCAAGCTTATCACCAAAACCCCTAATACCACTTATCACCCTGGGATCAGCATTGGCAACATCAACAACACTCTTAAAGCCGGCATTATACAGCGCTCTGGCCCTAGCCCTACCAACACCCTCAAGATTAATCACAAGCTCCATCAACTCCTCCTTGATACCATACGTCAATCTCCACCTAAGTATGTTCAACCTCTCCTCATGCGTTCTCATATTAAGCGCCCCAGCGAGCCTAACCAAGGCACTGGCTAACCAATCCATTAAATCACTATAAACCCTTAAATCACCAGGACCAACCTCATAATTCCTATAAAGCTCATCCTCAGAAGCCTCATTGGCCCAATCAAGAAGCATGACGGCGGTCTTTATGGTTGATAAATAATCCTCAAGCTCCTCATCCTCAAACTCACCACTCTCAAGCTCATCCTTGGTAAACGAAGGTTTGATCAATAGATAATCCCAATTATTAATCACAAGCTCAAGGTAATCATCAAATTCATTCCTCCTAACCCTCAACCTGGGAACCTCAGGAGATTGCACTATGAGGTGTGTATAACCAAGGTCATTAGTCACATCCCTAGCTCTAAGACCACGTATGTAGGTGTTCGCGGTATATGGATCCAGGTACAACGTATTCAATAACGAACCCAACGTAGTAGCAGCGACACTATCATCAACCCTCTCAAGAAAGCCAGATTCAATTAGAAAATTCACTATATCTTCAATCTTCCTCCTAAGAAGATCCCTAAGAAACTCGTTCTTATCAAAGCCACCCTGTAGATAACCGAGGGTTGATGATACGAACCTCATGACTTGATCCATATCAGAAGCATAACCACTGGCTATAGCCGATAATAAGTGCGTAGCTAAGTTCTTGTCAGTCAAGAACTTTGACTTGATTTCCTCGACCCGCGCACTTATGTAATTCTTGAGCAAGTAATCAACCTCGTCCTCACCTCTCGCAATCAGTATGGCCTCGCCATAAGGATCAAGACCAGGTCTACCAGCCCTACCAGCCATCTGCTTATACTCCATGACAGGGAGCTCCTCCATGCCAAGGCCTGGCTCGTACCTCCTATACTCATGGATAATAACTCTTCGGGCAGGTAAATTAACACCGGCGGCCAATGTCGTTGTTGCAACAACAACCTTAAGCAACCTATCTCTGAATGCTTCCTCAATTATCGACCTAACATCCATCTCTAAACCGGCATGATGAAATGCAACACCGCACTTTACAACCTTAGCCAACTCCTCACCCAACAACTTGGATTGGGAAGTCTCGACAATGGCGTTAGAGACCTTGATCAATTCCTTAGGCTCTATTAATTTAGCTCCATAATTACATATGTATTGAGCAATCTGCTGTGCAAGCTTTGTGGTATTCGACCTTGAATTTGTAAACACTAAGGCTTGACCACCATTTATTAACGTGTCTATCGTTAACGAGATTACGGGATTACCCAGATCCTTTATGAGCGATCTATCACCATCAGAGTAATAAATAACACCATCATAATATACACCCTCCCTAAGCCTAACAGGTCTCCAGTCAGACTCCACAACATCAGCATTTAAATATCTAGCAATCTCACCGGCATTGCCGATGGTTGCTGATAATGCCAGTATTTGCGTACTTAATTCAAGGGCCCTAACCTTAGCAATTATGGATTCGATTATTGGGCCCCTCTTATCATCATCAATATAGTGAACCTCATCAATAACTAGGACACCGACTTGCCTAAGCCAATCAACTCTATGCCTCAATAGGCTATCCAATTTCTCATATGTAGTAACCACAATATCATAATTCATAAGCCACGCATCCTCCTTATCGTACTCGCCTGTCGTAACAGCAACCCTAATACCTAACTTCTCATAAATACTCAAGTCCCTAGCCTTCTCGTAAGCCAAGGCCCTAAGTGGAACGGCCAGAATGGCCTTGACACCCCTGGTCAATACGGCATTAACCATAGCCAATTCAGCCATCAACGTTTTGCCAGTAGCTGTCGTAGTACACATCACCAGATTTTTACCATCAAATAAGCCCTTACGTACAGCTTCCTCCTGCGGAGGATAAAGCTCCTTAATACCCCTCTCCTTAATCACGAAGTCCCTAAGCACATCAGGCAATGGTAGGTCCTCAACCCTCAACACCAATCTACCAAAAGTAGTAATTCTAAAGGATTAATAAGGAATTAATGTTAAAGCCAAAATAATGCGGGAGAATGAACATCCCCAGACTAGTCGACGCATAATTCATGAGCTTCCTTATTAATATCCCATACAAAATCCTGAGCGTTACCAAACCTACTAACTAGGTATGGCTCGGCATATCTAGGCCATGTACCATTCAGTAGCTGCTCAGTGACGGCTAATGCCAGGGCAGGACCCACCTCAGCACCATATCCATTAAAACCACCAATTAGGTACAACCTATCCTTAAGTAAAGGCACAATTACAGGTCTCATATCCGGCGTTCCTTCACAGTAGCCGAACCTCGCACCAACACGTAGTACCCTACCAACCCTAAGCCGTAATTTACTCATTAACTCGCTTAGAAATCCTTCATCAATATACCCATTAGTACCTGGTTCCTTAATCTCAGTATTACCATCACCAGCGGCGATAATGGATAAACCAAACCTACCTAATAAACTACTTAGCATTGGTGTTAATGGTCTTATGTATATATCTAATACATAATCATAGACAATACCATTCACCCTACTACTTAGGAATGCGGCTGCTTGACACTTATACGGTAATAACGGTAATTTAACATCAACATTCCTCATAATTATTGAGTTCCAAGCCCCCGCGGCAATCACGACATGATCACCGACATACCTATCACCGTTTACTAAAACCTCTATGTTTTGTTTATTCCTCTTTATTGAAGCTTTACCATTGATATAAACTATATCCCTACTCCTACGTACATGGTCCATAAGTTTAGGCATATTGACTAGGTGATCACCACCATTACTTACTACGTATACCTCATCGCTCTGCACGCTCTTTAATCCATAATCCTTAATATCGCTCGCATTGAAATAAACCTCGGTCTTAACACCGGCATCTTTCCAGATCGTTAGTAAGTCCTTAATCTCCCCTTCATAGCAGTCCTGTTTTACGATTGTTATTGAGGCAATATCATGAAGTACATTCATGCCCAAGTGCCTGGATAAATCTCTGTAAATATTCTCACTAACCTTAGCAAGCTCGATATCCTCCCTAAACCTAAGTAATTTGGAGTGCACTAATGGATAGCCAGGCCTCTGAAGACCGGCGTCTATTAACGTAACACTAACTCCCCTCATATTGAGTAATAGCGATAATACAGTACCTACAACACCGCCACCAATTACGATTACCTTCACGGGCGTAAATAACGACTGAGCATTAAAACTTAATCCACATTAACACATCACTTCATGAGCCCCCTATTTGATGGTTTAGAGATTACGATTAAATAGTCCTTGACTCCGTGTTCACGCAGAACTTCATTAAGAAATCCCCTGGATGGTTCATTAGTAAACACACCAAATAGTGACGGACCGGCACCAGAGAGGGCAACTCCAACCGCGCCAGCCTTCATTAATGCATTCTTAACGCTATCGTAATGATTATAGAATTTAGCCCTGGCAGGCTCGACTATCGCGTCACCCATTAATGCCTTCTTAAGTGTACTAATGTCCTTACTAAGTAGTGCATAAATCAACATCGAGGCATACGCAGCATTATTCTTATGCAACTCAATATCTATGTTCCTAGGTACGACCTTCCGCATCTCACCAGTACTAACCTTACTGCCCGTAATCACAATTACGAACCAGTAATCCTCAGGGATCCTCACCTTGACAACATCGCCGCTAACGGGATTAATGATTACTAAACCACCTAACAACGAGGCAGCTACATTATCCATATGTGGCGAACCAGCAGAAACAGTCTCGCCAAGTGATGCTATCTTAACGAGGGCTTGAGGGTCAAGCCCAGTATTAAGCAGTTTATTTAATGCATAGGCCATGGCAGCAGCATCAGCACCACTGCTGCCCAAACCGCTGGCTGGTTTAATCTCCTTCCGAATAGTAACATTAACTGAAAATGATTTACCCGTGATCTCCCTGAACCTCTCGACCACTGGGTAGATGGTTGTCTCCCTAAAGTTGCTCGGTACGTACTTGGCGTAGGTACCAATAAACGAGACTTTATCCTCACCACTTGGCATTAATTCCACAAGTACGTCATCGTACGGATTACTAATTGCTAGGGCCGCTATGTCATATCCAGGGCCTAGATTGGCTATAGAGGCATAACCCCTAACACATATTCTCATCGAGCATTAATATATTGCCTATTTATAATTATTAACCCAAATCATCTGGTTATATATAATTAGCATAGCCAGGGTTATCGCCATTTAAGTATGATAAATCAAGTAATTCCGTAGGATAGATAAGCCTTAGATTATCAAGTCCGTAATTCCGTACTATATTTGTCCAGTGAGCCTTACATGTTACACTTTCAAGTATTAACGCGTCTGACCTAAGTTTCCTGAGCTCCTCAATCTTGGGCCTTATTATCTTATCGGCGAGGTCAGGATGTCTATCTGGGTACATCATACCTGCACCACAGCAGATGTCTGCCGTCTCTAAACCCCTGATTTCTAACCCAGGTATTTTGCTAATGACTCTAATGACGGCATCATGAGCCTTAGCAACATTCATTAAGTGACAGCTATGTTGTATTGACACCCTCATTTTAACAGGACCTAGATCACCAAACAAACCGACCTTATCAAGCAGCTGGAGCGTATTAACTACTTTCTGCTTAAATCCTACCTTCGTATTTAATAACTTCTCATACTCCAACCACTGCGCCTGACAGCCGCCTGAGTCGGGGATTACTATATAATCGATATCACCATACCTATTCATGTACATATTAATCACATCAATATTATGTCTAGCTAATTCTATTGCCTCATTAAACCTGCCCATGTGCATGTATGGAGCACCACAACACCTAAACTCCCTAGGCACTATCACTTCAAAGCCGTTCCACGTCAAAACCCTTATCGTAGCATACACAAGGTGTGTATGTGATTGCCAAGCCACACAGGAATTCGTAACAAAGAGAATAACCCTACCCCTGGTGGGCCTATTAGGTTGTGGCTTAAAGACTCTGCCAAGGACATCATCCAGTCTCTCTTTATCCCTAGACCTGGCAAAGCCTCTCATGTGCTCTGGTATTCCAGGTAATGATGAAGACGCTGATAGTGCTAGCTTAATAACGATAGGGTTCTCAAGAAGCTTGAACCCTATCCTCACATACCACGGATAACCATATTTCGTTAACTCATCACCTAAGTAAGCATAGGCTGCCTCTATAATCTTACTATACACAACACCAGAAGGACATGCCGTTTCGCACCTCCTACATATTACACATCTATCTAGATGTTCTAATAGAGATTCTGTAGGCTTAACACGCCCGGTAAGCAATGCTTTGACCAGGTATATCCTACCCCTAGGGCTATCTGCTTCATCCCAGGTAGCCCTATACGTTGGGCATGTTGGTAAGCAAAAACCGCAATGCACGCACTTATACGTCTCGTTAAGCCCCTCCTCAATTACCAACTTCCTGTAATCACTCATCATATACCACCAACAAACCTACCATAACTCATCACATTGTTAGGATCAAAAACGGCCTTTAACTTAGCCATTATATCGAGGTTTTGCTGCAAGCCCCAAATATCGATGCTTCTTTTCATCTCCAGCGGTGCCTTAACAATAATTAAATAACCACCCAATTCGGAGACCCTATTCCTAATGGCATTAATAATATCGGGGCTCAACGCACCTCTAAGCCCTAAATAAGCTTCCCCAATCATGGGCATTTTCACCACATAATCAGCCTTAACGAGACTTAACGCATCACCTAGTTTGTATTGTGGTAATATTACTTTCATTATTAGGTCATAGTTTTCGAATAGCTGATCCATGGACGTCAACCTGTACCAATGATCGTCAGCCTCGGCGCCGTAGAAAACCTCAGCCCTGGAAACCTCAGTTAATTTACTTAGTCTATACTCAACCTCATCCTTAACGCCCTCAAACCTAAGATACATTGTACCATTAATAACCACGACGCCAAAGGGCTTTAGTCTTCTCGTAACTAACAGGTCAAGTTCCCTATCAAGCCTAGCAACAGCAATAACCTCAGGCATTGCAGCGAGCCTAGTCATGACCTCATAGATAATGCCTAAAGACCCACAGGAGCCGATATAGAGTCTCTTTATGTTATAGCCAGCAACATCCTTAATCATGCCCGTGCCCCACCTAACCACAGTTCCATCAGGCATCACAGCCCTGACCCTCAGTGTAATGTCTCGGGTACTCATGAAAACGTAAGCCAAAGGTCCAAACAAATTGCATGAGAATATGCCACCAATACTCGACCTACTCGATAAGGGTGGGTCAATAGGCAACCTCCTATCTACACGGGAAAGTTCTCTTTGAACCTCCATAAATGGGACGCTAATGCCATAAATGCCAACCATCTCCTCAGGGTCCGGCTCAATGATCCTATGCACTCTACTTAGGTCGATGGCAACGTCATAACCCTTAGGTACGTTACCCAGGAAGAGCTTGCTCTTATTAACCATGGGTATTACCTTAAGGCCTGCCCTATTGATGTTCCTCATCATAATGCTCAGCTCATTAATATCCCTGGGATAAAGCACAACCTTAGGGACTAACCCATCAACGACGTAGTCATTGCTGGGTTCCTTAATTGAGTCGTTACCAACCTCCCGCTCAATATTCTTAATAACACTCAATGACATGGTATCACCTTGGGAATATCTTTCCGGGATTCATAATACCCAACGGGTCAAAAACAGACTTAATCCTCTTCATAACATCAAGCTCATAATCAGTATAGAGCAAACTAATGAGGTGCCTTTTGTGATACCCAACACCATGCTCACCAGTTATTGTACCGCCAATCTCAACGCACATCCTGAGTATCTCATCCTCAGCCTGAAGAGCCTTCTCCCTCTCGCCAGGCCTTCTCTCATCGTATAGTATGAGTGGGTGCAGATTACCATCACCGGCATGGAACACGTTAGCGATCCTAAATCCATACTTATTACCGATCTCCCTAATCCTGTATAGAGCCTCTGGCAATTTCTTCCTAGGTATCGTACCATCACCAGTAATATAGTTTGGACCGACAAAACCCATGGCACCAAAGGCCTGCTTCCTAGCGCTCCACCACCTATTTGCCTCAGCCCTATCCTTAGCGAGCTTAACCATATATGCGCCAGACGATTTAAGAATATCAACAATCCTATTCGCCTCAGCTACCGCACCTGGTTCAGAACCTTCAACATCAATGAGCAAGATAGCCTCGGCATCGGTAGGTAATCCACCACCCCAGGGGCCAGCTTCGATAGCATTAACGGCTATCCTATCCATAAACTCGAGAGCCACAGGCCTAATGCCGGAACTTATTATCCTTGACACGGCTAAGCCTGCATCCTCGATTGAATTGAACGCAGCCAATATCGTCTTCACAGATTCATAATTACTAACTATTCTCAACACAGCCTCCGTAACTATGGCCATGGTTCCCTCAGAACCGCTAATTATGCCAATAACGTCATAGCCAGGGCTTTCGATAACCTTGCCACCGAAGAACCTAATCTCGCCATTAGGAAGAACTACCTTTAACCCACGTACGTTATTCACGGTAACGCCGTACTTAAAGCATTTAACGCCACCAGCATTATGACTAATATTACCACCTATCGTGGAAACCCTCTGGCTGCCTGGATCGGCTGGGAAGTAATAACCAAGGTCTATTGGATATTGATAATTAAGCTTAGCCAGGGCATCACTAACCCATAGATTAATGACACCAGCTTCAACGGTGGCTGTTTCATTCTCAATATCAAGCTCAAGAATCCTATTCATCCTAGCCAGGGAGATGACAATGCCACCCTCGATGGGTAAAGCGCCGCCACTAAGACTCGTACCGCTGCCTCTACCAACAATAGGAATCCTATTCTCCCAAGCAACCTTAACAATCTTAGCTACCTCCTCGGTTGATCGGGGAAAGACAACCACGTCAGGCTTGGCTGTATATACGAGGGAACCATCGGCCTCATAAACCATAAGCTCAACATCATCAGTAATAATATTATCCTCACCAACAATAGATATTAATTTGTTAATTATCTCTCTTGATAAAACCATAGATTCAATATTGATATTAAGATTTATAAACATTGTTTCAAAATTTTTGATACAAATACTCTATGTCACTAATATTACTTTTATATTATGTCATAAATTTAATCATATTTATGATTCATTGAATGTAATAATTAAATAATTTTTAATGGAAAACTCAGCAACTAATTCTCTACGAAGCTTTCCTAGGCGGTTTAGGTACTCTCCATAGCAGTGGTATTGCTAATAGTGCAGCTATTATGCCAAAAAGCCCTGAAATAACCATTGTGTTTATCCAACCAAGTGCGCCTATCATTATTGCTGTTAGAACGCCACCATATATCGCACCGCTACCCTTAGCAATGGCGTAAAGAAGCCCGTAGTTATTCCCAGACGCAACCTCACCGTAGAAGTAGCCAACGGCTGCGGGATTCACAGTATATATGGATGCCCAGGTGAGAATTGCAAGCGCAACTGAAACGACAAAACCAATTTCATTACGTATAACTCCAAATAAAATGCTCAATAACGTGAATATACCGGAGAGGGCATAGAATATTATCAATGTTCTAATAACGCCTATCCTATCCGATACGACACCACTTACAAATTTACCAAGGCCTGCCATTATTGATGAGCCTAAGGCAGCGGCCACAGCAACGACTAATGTAAAGTGGAAGTGAAGTCCGTATTGGACAGCCTTAGAGACTATGGTTAATCCCTCGGAGGCAACTAGCAGGAATGTTATTACGAGGATCCAGAATTGCCATGTTCTCACGGTCTCTGAGAATGTAAATTGATAATCAGTAGCCCTTATCAGCTTTGACCTAGAGCTCTGTGGGTTGTACGTCGGCGGCTTCCAACCCCTTGGTGGATCTTTCCTCATTAAGAAGGCGGATATTAATATTACGATGAAGGATGTGATCGCGAGACCAAGCATTATTGACTTAAATATGGCTA
Source organism: Vulcanisaeta sp. (assembly GCA_023256215.1). Lineage (GTDB taxonomy): Archaea > Thermoproteota > Thermoprotei > Thermoproteales > Thermocladiaceae > Vulcanisaeta. The sequence continues at coordinate 26,104 of JAGDXB010000013.1, forward strand.
TTGGGTGTACCTTAGGTAGTATACCAATCAGTAATATTATTGGTATTGACCCCCAACTAAACCCAGCCGAGATCGTGCCGGCCACAGTGGCCCTATAATCAGGGAACCACTTATTAGCCACAGTAACGCTATTATTATAGACAATACCAGCACCAATACCGCCAATTACGGCATAGACCCAGAGCAATAGACTTGGTGCACCAAATATTGCTGCAAAATAACCAATCCCAACGAGGAATGCCGCAATTAATTGAAGAATCCAGGGACCATACCTATCCCTAACAAAACCGGCTGGCCATCCGAACACGGATTCAAGGAACACGTTTACTGTAAATACTGTACCAAGGAACACAG
>JAGDXB010000019.1 GCA_023256215.1 Vulcanisaeta sp.
TTACCTAATTACGGTGAGTAATTACTACCCATATGTAACCGCGTTCATTGCCATAATCCATGTTTCTGATGGTATTGCATCATCTGTTGTTAATGTTATGTCATAATCTCTAGAGGTCTCAAATATGATGTTCATAGCCTCTTCAAAAAAGCCATCGTTTTGAATTTTGACTTCAATATTCAATCTATCCTTAAATTCATCAATAACATCTAGGGTTCTATCATTAAGGCTAGGCTTATAAACTATTAATACATGAAAATCCCTTATAGTTTGATTGGCTAAGGCTTCAAGAGTTTGCGCGATTGAGTAATTGAATTTTGAATTATTATAAGTGGGGATACCAACAAGAATCTTCGTATTACTCACCTAGTGAATACTTTATGGCTTCTTTAAGCTCTTTGCATGTTCTCTCTAATGTAAATGTTCTTTTTACATATTCCATCACTTGCATACGTAAGACTAAATATTTATCAGGATATTTCTCCGATAAATTGATTATTTTCACAACTTCATGAGCCATATCTTTAATATTTCTATATTTAACCCTAATAACTCCACTTGTATTATATATTCTCGTGAATGGTAAATCATAGACCACAGCTGGGGTACCCATGGATAATGCCTCAGCTAGTGATATTGAGAAAACATCCTTCCTAGATGGGTAAAGAAAGACCTTTGATCTCCTCAATATTGAATACTTGATACCCTCGGGAACAAATCCTAATACCTCAAAATCCTGCCTTAATTGGTATTTCTTTAATAATGAATAAAACTTTCTTTCTACCTTACGATGCAAAAACTTACCCATTATCGCAACTCTTAAATCTCTTCCCAACGATTCTTTAGCAACCTTAGTAATCTTCACTACGTCATAAATACCTTTCTCAGCTTCATGTCTCGCTGACATAAAGGCTACATCATAATTAAATTCATTATCATTATGATGCTCATCATTTTGCATTAATATCTCCTTAGGTATTGTAACCTCTGGTGTTATACTAATGCAATTTACGCCTAAATACCTCTGGTAATAGTACTTGCTTGCGTCGCCAACGCATATAAGCGTTGTCATCTTCTTTACTGTCTTGTCCAAGTTTAAGACCATACGTAAGGTTCTTATGCCATGTAAATGACCCCTTAAATACTCTTTAAGTAACTTTAATAAGGATAATGCCTTAAAATTATTAATGAACCTTGACATAGGTATAAATATATATGGCAATTCATGGACCATTGCTATACTCCTAATGCCTAATTTATCAGCGAGCGACGCAACAAGCGTTAACCATCTAATGTCCTCCCACTGGATTAATAATGCGTTGATATTGTAGTCACGGATTACCCTAGTTATGTTATTCTCATTGAGTGAGTAATCTATGAAATACGGTATGTTAAGTTCGTTTAACAACCTCAGAAAATCCCCTGACGGATCTTTATCACTATACATTATGAAGTCAAAATTTTCACTTAAACACCTCAAGGTGTCAAATGTAATTCTTTGAGCACCACCTAATCTCAAATCGAGATCACCAATATAAAGTATCTTGGGCTTTGCCATGGACATCAACGCCATGTTCTAAAAACACCTGTTGCAAAGTATGATGGTATTCTATTAGGATCATAGAAAGGTAAAGGTCTGGTTGCCTCAAATCTGTAACCGAGACTTGTAAAAACTTGCTTTAAGGGTGATGGCCCATAATGATATTCACCTATAATGTGCGTAAACTTAGATATAGCATCAGGAGACGCGTACTTAAAAACTTCATATTCGCAACCTTCACAATCTATCTTCATAACAGCACTCTTTATGTTTAATTCATCGATGACTTGATCTAACGACATAACATCTACATATACGTAATTATCACTGACACTATCGGCAGCCTTATTATGAAGCTGAAACTCACCACCAGCACTAAGGTTAATGGGTATCCTTACTTTTCTAGGCCTTCCTAATCCTATGTTTAGAACCGTTATCTTATCTAATAATCCATTGATTTCAACATTCTCTTTACAAATCTTTGCAGTACTCGGTAAAACCTCAATAGCATATACATGAGCTGCCTCATTCAATGCAAAGAATATGGAACTGTCACATATGTTCGCTCCAACATCAAGCACGACCCTATCTTTCACGGGAAGCCATGAATAAGTTTTACCAATAAAAACTCCTTCAGCGTCTCCTCTTTCGGCATGCATTAATCTAATCTTTTTACCATTGTAATTAATTGTAAATTCAGCGTAGGGTCTTGACCTTAAATCATAGAATTTCCAGGGATCAAAAGTAGTAAAGGCATAACCATCACGATACTCTATTGTCCAAGGAGGATTAGTAAATATTAATTTAAGTGTTGATAATAGTGGCTTTTTGAATAAGTACATTGCTCTTTTAATATTAGTAATAGCAAGCTCCGAAATCCTTAGCTTATATTTAACCCAGAAGAATGGATCATTCGGTGACTCTACGTAAATGAAATTATCTAAGAGACCAAGCAGAAGATTAAATGCAAATCCCCTTAAGTATCTAGGATTCGCACTATGCGGCATATATAGTCTGTACCTAGGTGTGGTTTAAAAGCTTAATTTATCTTAAATAATATAATCATCATTAAATTAAGCTTCTAGGTAATATTCAAAGAATTCAACCCTTCAGAACACATGAATTACCCTAGCTAAAGCTAATGCCCTTAAATATTTATTAGCTCTTAACTATGCCTTGAAAGTTTAGTTTAATGCCTCCTTGGTTAATTCCTCAAGTTTCTTTTTGCTTTTCTACCATAATTACTCCACTGCTCCATAGTTTACTGCTACATGCCTTACCGCTGGGCTTGCCTCACCACCATTCTTCGTCACCCATGTTGCTAGTGTTCGTCATGTTGGCTGATTT
>JAGDXB010000082.1 GCA_023256215.1 Vulcanisaeta sp.
TAGCCGCCTCAAATGAACGGCTAATGTAGAACTCGTGCTTATACCACTCCCTGAACAAGTACGTTATCCTAAACGGATCCTTACCAATTATAAACCTCCTAACCTCCTCAATAGCCTTAACAACCTGGTTAACCCTAAGCGTGGGCACAGCCTCCCCATAGCCAACTTGCCCATCACTAGTAACTACCCTAACGATTATTGAAACTGAGGCCCATGGAGATGCCTTAGCCGTCGCTAAGTCGCTTACTGGGTATATCTCTACGTCCTTAATTGTGACCATATAATTCCAATGACTGTACTCATTTTTAAGTTTGGTTTTGTAATAAAGGTTTAAAGGGTATTAATTTATCGATAGCATAATGGATAGGGTGCAACTCATAGCATTGCTACTATTGACTCTGTCCTCATTCATGGTAGCCCTAGACAGTACAATAGTGGTTCTGGCACTACCCGTAATGCTAACATCGCTACACACAGACCTCTCAACATTAATATGGATAATCCTAATCTACATACTCGCCGTAACAATACTATCAACACAGCTAGGAAAGTTTGGCGACATTAAAGGCAGAGCTAAGATGTTTAATCTCGGGATGATATTATTCGGAATAGGCAGTGCACTCTGCGGACTCTCAACAAATGCCATAGAGCTGATAGGGTTCAGGGCTGTCCAAGCCTTCGGTGGCTCATTGATGACGAGCAATACCATGGCGATAGCTAGCGATTACTTCAGACCTGAGGAGAGGGGGTTCGTGTTTGGCACAACATCAACAGGTTGGAACCTCGGCGCCGTTGTCGGCATATTGGCTGGTGGTGTAATAACGACCTTCATAGGTTGGAGGTGGATATTCTACATAAACGTACCGATAGCCATAGCCGGTTTTATAGCTGGGGTGATGTACCTAAGGGATAGGGATGTCAGGGTTAGACAGGAATTTGACGTACCTGGAGCCATAACCCTGGGGCTATCCCTAGGGCTCTACTCCATGGCGGGAATAGTATTTGCGGGGGTTGGCTTTAATGAATTCGTCGCATTACTAACAGTGATAGGCACGGCACTACTCATCGCCTTTATTTACGTGGAATTAAGGGCTAAGTCACCACTCATAAGTCTGAAGCTATTTAGGATTAGGATGTTCACATTATCAAGCTTCTCCTACTTCTTTCAATTCATGGCTAATTACGCAATATTGTTCCTAATAATAATGTACCTACAGGGTGTACGAGGACTTAACCCATTTGAGGCATCGCTATGGCTCGTGCCAGGCTACCTACTTGGTTCGGTGTCGGCCACGCTTGGCGGTAAATTGGCTGATAGGTTTGACGCCAGGGTAATAGCCTCAGTAGGCTTAATGCTGCAGGCGGTTGCTTACGCGCTTTATGATATATTATTAACATTAACAACGCCATTGTATTACATAGTGATTATCTCATCAATAAGTGGCATCGGGGCTGCCATGTTCTTTGCGGCGAATGGAAAGATGGTTATGTACGAGGTACCAAGTAATATGTATGGCATTGCCTCGGGGACGAACAGAACCATTGGTAATATAGGCATGCTACTAAGCTTCATAATAGCCATAGTGGTTTCATCAGCGGCAATACCGAGGAATATAGCCTTCGAAATCTTCGTAGGAACAAACACACTAACACCAAGTCTGATGGCGCCCTTCATAAACAGCCTACACATGGCATTTAAGGCATCCCTAGCCCTAATAGCCGTGGCAATCGCAACGTCATGGAGTAGGACAAGGGTGCCTATGGCACAACAAAGAAAAGTAACAAATAAACTATAAAGATACCCAAACCTCAACGACTAAGCATTTTACGGGGTGAGGTAAGTATCTTGCACAATAATGGAGCAATTACCCAAGCCCTGGTTCGACCTCAGGAAATACAAAGAAGTAAGGTTGAAGGAGGCGCTCTATGAAAGTGAACTCGCTGAGTCATTTCTTAACCAGGGGTTAACGAGGAACGCCGCAGGGAAGGTTTTCCAGGCCTGGAAAGCCCTGGTGGCCGCATACTCTGTGGATAAGATAGATGAATTAAGGAAGCTCTTTCCGGGTAAGAAGAAATTGAGAGGTTTTAAAACGAGGATCAAGAAGGTCTACTGGATAATTGCCGTTATACCAACTACGGTATTAAAGCCCATAGCCCAAGTGACAGGCGGTGATATTGATATATACACAAACATTGCACTATGGGTACACGAATATCAATATAATGGGCCGGATATACAGGGCATACTGAGCCCATACCCTAATGACGACTCTGCAGCTAAGTACATTGATCAATAAGGTGAGGGAGCTCGCAAACAAAGCCTTACAGTAATTCTATGAACATTCTCAATAATGAACTTCTAACAAGTTAGTAATGGTACAAAAATCCAATTCTAACCTTAAAAGGTGTTCTTAAAAGTGAACCGAGTAGAATTGTATCAACCGTCCACCCAGGAGTGGCTTCGCCGTCCTCGAGTTCATCGCTATTGTTTAGAATAATAAATGGCTCGTTCTGCGAAGACGATGTTTCGAACCAAGATATTGCAGAATCGATACACTACTAGATAGAAAGCAGTGCCTATTTTCCAAAACCCTAACCAGGGTTAAATCAACGGGTTCTGTTAACTGGGTGGTTGTTATGTCTTGGGTGTTTCCCACCCAGTTAACTTCCCCTTCATTGGGTTCGTGGTGTCATCACCCTTAGGGGCATTCAGGGTGGAACCGGCACCCCACATGTGGTTGAACTTCTTGAGGATGTTTAGGCACGCTATTGAATCTCTATCGCCTTC
>JAGDXB010000093.1:0-4568 GCA_023256215.1 Vulcanisaeta sp.
CGCATGAGCCACAAATACCCATCCTACAACTATACCTAAAGGACAACGTCGCATCTTGATACCACTTGATTTTTATTAGTCCGTCAAGCACAGTTTCGTGGTTTGTAAGCTCAACCTTATACTCATGCCAATAATACCTCCCCCTTTCCGGATCATACCTCTTGACCCTAAATACGTAAGTACGCTTAATGGGTGAGCCAAGCGGTGGTTTTGCAATCGCTGTTTTCTCCGTAGCAGTCGCTGTCTGTAATGCAGTGCCGGTCTGTTGAGAAGACACGCTTAGCTATTGATAATGACGTCTTTATAAGTTCTTCCTTGGAAAAGAATAAAATGAAATAGTTAATGAGCACTTTAACGTGGTTATACGGGCATCATTACGATAAAATGCATAAATACTAGACTTTTGTCTATTTCTTAATGGTTGAGTATGAGGGTTTTATAACGGATATCATGATTAGGATAGCAGGGGATATTGTGCTTTCTGAGAATCCTGGTAAGGGCATTAGGAAGTGGCGTGAGTTCTTTGAGATGTCTCAGGCAGAGTTGGCGGCTAGGCTTGGTACATCACCTAGCGTCATTAGTGATTATGAGTCTGGGCGTAGGAAATCACCTGGTTCTCAATTTATTAAGAGGGTTGTTAAGGCATTCATTGATTATGAGTTGGAGAAGGGTGGGCAGAAGCTGTATATTTTAAGTAGGCAGTTGGGTGGTGAGAGGTTTTGGGAGGCTATTATTGATATGAGGGATTTTGACACACCCGTGGAGATAACGGAATTTGTAAATGCTATCGGCGCTGTCATGGCAGTGGAGCCGGAGGGCTATGTGGATATTCATGGCTATACTGTCGTAGATAGCCTGAAATTAGTTCTCGATGTTCCAGCCCATGAGTACCTAAAGCTTTATGGAAGTACTACGCAGAGGGCTGCTGTCTTTACGAATGTTAGGTACGGTAGGTCACCGATGATCGCTATAAAGTCCATGCTGGCCTTCACGAGTATAAGGCCTGCCGTGGTTGTTATGCACGGTGTTGATAAACCAGATTACCTAGGCCTTGAAATTGCCAGGAGGGAGCATATACCATTAGTGGTGGTTAATAAGTCAATCGACGAGCTATTAACGGCACTAAGAGGTCTTGCTGAGCGTCAAAAGCGTGTTAAATAGCTTCCTGACCTTTTCCCTAAACTCCTCGATTGTTGAGTCATTGACAAGTATGTAATCAGCCCTTGCAATCAAGTCACCAAGGCCATACCTAAGCTCCCTAAGGTCCCTCATTAAGAAATCCTCCAGCGTCTTTGGATCGTCAGGTCTAGCCCTTTTAAGAAGCCTTTCAAAACGTGCCTTCCATGGCGCAACCACGTAAACCAAAATAACCTTTACTGATAAAGCCTCCTCTATCGCCTCAATCTCCCTAATGCTCCTTGCACCATCAATAACAATTACATCAGACCCAGTTATCCTTTGAATGGTCTTGTAGGCAATGGCCCTGGTGCCATACCTCAGTCTAAGTACGACTGAAGCCTTTGATGATGAGATACCGCTTTTCGACGCCTCCTCCCTAATGATATCGCCCATGGTTAATACGGGAAGGCCCATCTCCCTAACGGTGTCGGATACTATTGTCTTGCCTGAACCAGGTAGGCCTGTTATTACAATCACTAACACGCTGGATTTCGGGGAAACCCCTTATTTACTTATCTCCATAATAACATCCTTAACCCTAGCCAAATCAGCATCTGTCCTAAACCCTTTAATGTGGAAGTGGGACCTTGAAACCTGGTAACCAAGCTTTCCAATAATGTTGATTACATCCTTCACGGGTAATTCACGACCTAAATCCCTACTCACCTCGGTAGTGAGTGCATAGGGTACGTTGGGCGCCAATGACTCATCCCTAATCAATTCAATCAATTCCTTAGCCCTATCACTAAAGTAATCCCTAGCATTCCTAACCAAGTAATTGGTTATGAATTCGGGATCCCACAACCTACCTATCCATAGCGGGCCAGCCAACCTAAGCCTAACAGTGTCTGGTAGTGGGAAACCCTGTATAAAACCTCTCGCCAACGTCCTTGGTCTGTAATACGCGTATCCAAGATTCCTTAAGGTTTCCACCGCATAGGCCCTGTCCTTAATCACTAGGGCACAGACTCTGTAGTAATGGCCATCTAGGAAGGAAACCAACGGTTGTATTCCATAATCCATAGATAATGCATAGCGAGCAATTAGGTAAATGAGGATTCTAATACCAACCTCAAACCTAAAAGGGAATTTCTGTGGTAATGAGCCATACCTCCTAACACACTTAAGTGGATACTTACCTGCCAATACCCCAACATCCGTAGCCGTAACGCACAGAAGACCACCATCCTTAACAGCCCTCAGGCTGTTTTCGATGAATGGTTGTGGTGAACCGAAGGGATCAATATCAACAATATCACAACCACCCTCCCTGGCAACCCTTAGTAAAATGTTATTGGCATCATCCTTATATGCAGTAACTACATCGCTCAATCCATTTTTACTCACATTGAGCCTTATTAATTCGTATGCCTTCTCGGATATGTCATTAGCCACAACCCTAGATACATCGTTCAATTCCTTAGCATACCTAACAGCCCTGACGCCAGTGCCAGACAAGGGTTCACAGACGGTTATGCCACTTTTATTGAGGTATGACGTATAGCCATTGATTATGGCGATAGACAGCGACCTATTCACCTCCATCCTCGGATTATAAAAGACAGGCGCATGCGCAGGTTCAGGCCTATTACCAACAACGTACTTAGTCAGGTCGGGCACTATTACTGAGACTAAACCCTCCCTAACCTCGGTCTTCGGATAATCATCCATGAGACACACCCTCTATAGACATTATGACTCTAAAAACTCAACATCATTCTTATCCGGCTCAATCACGACCAACCCAACACCAAGAACCCTCGCAACATTAACCACCTCATTATTAACCCTACCCCTATCCTCAACCAGGTACGACTCACTACCCGAGTGAGCCGCAATTTTCGTATGCGCCTTTAATAACGAGTATAGCCTAAATGATGGCAATAACCTCTTAATATCCTCATTCACCAACCCCTCCCTACTCTCAATATCCCTCCTCACCTCCTCGTCATTAGGCTTAAGATCAACATCATTGAGTATATTCTCATTAAATAACTCGACCAATATACGTGCAGTTCTCTCTGAAGCCTCAATAGAGCCCCTCTCATACTCATAGATGGTCCTTCTAGTAACACCGAGCGCCTTTGCCAAATCACCAAGGCTCATACCCCTACTCTCCCTAAGTTTCCTAAGTAATTGCCCCTTTACGCTCGCCTTTATCATCCCCTTATCCTTAACGAACTTAACACCATCATTATCTAGAATCCTCTTAAATGTCCTTATGCTCACGGCGTATATACCGTGCATCTTATACGCAACACCATCAATCATCTCCTCATCGCCGTACCTAACACCGACTATCAATGGTGTTGAGTTTGAAACCTTAGAAAGAACAATCAAGTCCGTTATTACGTCCCTACTAACCCTCTCTGCATCCTCCTTAACCTTCACTATGAATTTACCCTCCTCATCGCCCTGACCGGGAACCCTAATTATTGCGTCGTATGAAAGCGATGAATCGCCAACAAGAAGGACCTTAGCCCTCCTGTTTGCCGCCGAACTCAATACATGCGCTATAAGTTCGTTACCCATTTTACTAATCCACTTATTATTGTATATTTTATTTAAAACTTTTGCGTAGATTGATCATGAGGTCTTCCTCGCAATAACCATCGCATGCGCAGTATCGTAGGGCTCTAGGTGAACCATATCAAGTATTTCGTAGCCCCTATCCTTAAGTACGTCTATCTCCCTCTTAAATGTCTCGCTGGGTTCCTTAGTGACGTCAATGCTCATAGCCTTAATTACGAGCATAACATGTCCGTGACTCCTCACATAAACATCGGCATTATCCGCAAGTATCTTTGCCTGGAATGGCTGTGCAATATCTATGTAGGCTATATCCACGGTTCTAACAATCGATATGTACTGCTCGGGATACCTAGCATCGGCAAGTATTGGTATCACATTCTTCCTACCCTGATCCACGAGCTTCTCCATGAACTCCCTGAAAACCCTTGGTGAGAATTCCACGGAATAAACAATACCGTTATTACCAACTATATCACTGACATGACTAACGGTAGTGCCGCTGGCAGCGCCTAGGTATAGTATGCGTGATCCCTCGGTTATTGGCATGACCTTAAGCCCATTCATTATTGCAGCGGCTAACTTAGACCTATAGGGATTCCAAATCCTATACTCCTTGCCCTCCCACTGAACAAGTTGCTCACCATAAACCCTCTTACCCGGCGTTAAGTTTATGGTGGCCAGTCTCTCAGTGCCATCCTCAAAGGATACCCAATAAACACCCTTAAACTTATCATGCTCCTTAACTCCCACAACCTGTATTAATGACGACATCGAAAACTCTACTTTTAAAGAGAGAATATAAACCTTTACTGCCCGCCTATTTACGCCCACCCTTCTTCTCGTGGGCCTTCTTAGCG
>JAGDXB010000093.1:4578-24975 GCA_023256215.1 Vulcanisaeta sp.
TGCCGGTGAATGCGTCGGCCTTCGCGGCAATGGCGAGCTTGGCCGCCAAGGCCCTGGCTATCTTACCACGCTGCCACCTTGGTGCTCTAAATATGTCTGGGAATTGGAATATTATGCCGTGCTTAGGCGGTTTTCCACCGGTTCTTAAGGCCCTAAACAATGCCTTCTCAGCGCCAAGTACCTGTATTGTCGAGGCAGGTAATAGGGCAAGTCTCATTAATCCGCCGGCCAGCATTATGAGCCTAGCGCCGAGTAATGGGCCGACCAACTCCCTAACGTTTGGTGCCACCTCAACCATCGCCTCGTCGATATACTGGGAAAGCTTACCCCTAAGGTCTGAGAGTTGTACGTAAATCCTAGCGTAGGTCCTTATGGGCTCTAGGTCCCAATCAGCCATCTCGGCGCCAACGCTCTTACTGGCCGCCTCGGCTATCCTCTTAGCCCTGTCCTGTGATAAGCCGAGCTTTGTTAGATTCTCAACCGTGAAATTACTCCTATGCCCTAACTCTGTAACCAACGTCATGTATTCCTTATGATCCTTAACCAAATCCTCAAGCTCGGGGAAGTGAAGGCCGTACCACTCCCTAACCCTCGAACTTATTAGGTTTAATATCTTGTCAAGATCATCGACAGAACTAATGGCTTGGGCTATGAACAAGTCCCTCTTCTCAGCAACCTGCCTAAGCTTATGCCTAGTTTGGGCCACTGTTATCTCGTAGACCCTAGCCGTGTACTGCTGCGGATCAAGGCCGAACACCTCCTTGGCATACTTATCAATATTGCTTCTATACAGAGTACCAACCTTCGTGGGCAGTTCAGACCTTATCTCCACACCACTAACCCTATTAGCGAGATTTCTTGCGAGCTCCCTATTCTCAACGACTATCTTCATTATACCTCTTTCCTTCAATTCATTGACTATTCGTATAACCTCATCAACAGGTTCACCACTCTCTAACTTGTTTATTTTATCTGCTATTTCGTCCGTACTACCTTCATAAATAATCTTAGCTATTACATCACCATTCTCATTCAGAGCCACAACACCTAAAACATCCAGTATTAGGTAGGCGACGCTCATCAATCCTCACACTAATCACGGTATGTATCACTATCTTTTAAGTTTTTGTTCCATAAGTTTGATCTTACCTAAGTACCTCATAATAATTAGTAATGCCCCAATCACTGATATTGCCGCCTCCAAATCCATCAATACATTTATGAATAGGGCATTGTTCAGTAGGTATCGGTATATTACCGTTATCGATAATGAGGCATTCACAATACCTGGATAATTATTGAGTAGTATTAATGAGTAGTTACCATTCTTCATCAACGAGAAGGTCACTAGGTAGAGGCCATGCTTGTAGTCATAGCTTAGTGGGGTAAATACGTGGCCGAATTCGTCAAGTACGTATATTGATAATGGATGTGATATGTTGAGCACCACGATTATGTATGCAGGGTTGCTTATGTATATTGGTATGAGAAGGCTTGAGTAATTGCCTAGGTTAACGGAAATGTTGCCTAGTTTGTTCATTGATATTATTGTGTTATATATCTTAGGAAGAATAGACGATGTTATGAATAATAGCAATAATCCAAGCGCCAGTAATATGGTGCCAATCCTTATTAAATTCACGAATGAATCTTAGGATTAGTATATTTTTAAATCTAATTGAGTGTTCTCATGAGTACATATCTATGAAGTCAAGCCAGGTATCGAGCTGCTCAATGCTCATTTTTCTCTTTACGTCACCTCTCTCAATCCAAGCCTCTTTAGGTATTAATTCATTGCCGTTCTTAATAAATCGAATAACCATTACAGGCCTGGGCTCGTCGCCCGTGATCTCAGTACCTGCGGCCTCTTCCTCACTTGGTGCGTGGAACATGATATCTATTACCTCGTTTGTCTCCCTAATCTCGTACAGTGGGTTGTTCCTGATGAAGTTCATTAGTTTTTCGTAACTAATGGATCTCATTAATTAACTATAATTAATTGTGGTTTTAATGTTTTTGCAATTTCTCATGGCAATATGTGGTAAATCCTAAGCAGCATATAGATGCCCACAAGCACTATTATTATTCCGTACGCAATCCTAAGGGTCTTCTTAGGCGCCTTAACCGCGATACTAGTCCCCGCATAACCACCTGCAACGCCGCCAGCCACGTATAGTAGGGCTATGAGTATGAGGACGTCGCCATAGAACCAATACTCAGCGCCGCTGGCGACGCCGAAAGTGCCAACACTCAGTAGGCTCGTACCAATAGCCCTAGTTATGCACAACCCGGCTGAGAACATTAGGCTCGGTACTATTAGGAAACCACCACCAATACCAAAGTAACCACTGACTAGACCAACAATGAAGCCAAAGGCAGAAACCTTAAGTATTGTTGATGGAGTTAACCTTGGGCACTTCCTGAAGGCTTCAAGGACGTGATTCACCTCATTGATACTGCCAGTCTGTGCTGGTTCTTTCCTAATAGCCATGTATACGCCGAGTACTATCATGGCTATTGCGAAGTAGGTAAGTAAGCTTGTGCCTGGCGTTATGTGGCCTAGGTAGGCCCCTATCAATGAGCCTATCAAGCCAACGCCTGCGAATATTCCACCTACCTTTGGAGCCACGTTCTTCTTCTTTAGGTGCATGTACGAATTTATGTATGCATTTAAGCCGACGGCAAGTGCCGTAGTGCCTATTGCTATGTGTGCGGCGTCTGGTATTGTGTCGAGCCCAACAAAGTATAGGAATAAGGGCACGGCAAGTATTGAGCCTCCACCGCCAATTAGTCCGAGTGAAAACCCTACAAGTACTCCCGATATCACTGATAGTATGTATTGAAGTATGGATATTGTGACCATCATACGACTATGCATAGGGGTTAAGGTATTTTTAAGTACTTTTATGTCAAAAAATTGACGATATTTATAATTTTAAATACTTAATTACCATTATTTATGACTAATTAGTATATGTGTATCTTTGGTGCCCTACCCAGTATCTTAAGCGATTCCTGGGCGGCAACTAGTCTGGCGACTGGTACCCTATATGGTGACGCACTGAAGTAGTTAAGTCCTTTACCAACCACCCTAGCCAGTATCTTTATTGAGTCTGGGTCGCCGCCGTGTTCGCCGCAAATACCGATCTCTATATCAGGCTTTACGCTCCTGGCCTGGTCAATAGCTATCTTCATAAGTTTAGCGACGCCATCCTCGTCTATCGTTACGAATGGGTCGTAAGGCAAGACACCAAGCTCTAAGTACTTGCTCATGAACTTATTCTCTACATCATCTCTACTAAAACTGAATACTGCCTGCGTTAGGTCGTTTGTTCCAAAGCTCATGAAATCAACGACCTTAGCTATCTTGTCTGCGGTTAGGCAGGACCTCACAGTCTCCATCATAGTTCCTATCTTAAACTCCACCCTATCTCCATACGTCTTAAACACCTCCTCGGCCGTGGGCTTAACAACATTGTTGATTATTATCTCGAGCTCCCTGACCTCGGCAACCTGCGGTATCATTATCTGAAGCTCCACATGCTTACCCTTCCTCTTCAATTCAAGGGCTGCCGAGAGTATTGCCTTAACCTGGGCAGCATATATTTCTGGGTAGGTTATGCCAACTCTAACACCCCTATGGCCCATCATTGGGTTCGCCTCCATCAAGGCCTTAACCCTGGCAAGCAACTTCTCCTTCTCGGGGTCTGGCTTACCCAGTGTCCTAGCCCTGGTAACCTCCGTAACCAACTCTTCAAAGTTTGGTAGGAACTCATGCAATGGCGGATCAAACAGCCTAACCGTTACTGGATAGCCCTCCATTATCTCGAATATCTCCAGGAAATCCTTCTTCATCATCTCGGCCAATTGATCAAGCAACTCCTTCCTCTCGCTCGGGTTGTCTGACAGTATTACCTTCCTAAATAACTCAAGCCTGCCAGGCGCCCTGAACATCCTCTCAGTCCTAAGTAAGCCAATGCCCTTAGCACCAAACCTCCTGGCTATTGTTGCGTCATCAGGCGTATCAGCATTAGCCCTAACCTCAAAGACAGACACGGAATCAGCCATGTCGAGGAACTCAAAGAACTCAGGAGGCAATTTAGGCTCAATAGTCGGAACCTTACCAACATACACATTGCCGGTAAACCCATCGATAGTTATCCAATCACCCTCCTTAATAACCACGTCACCAACCCTCGCGGTCCTTGTACTGTAATCAATCTGTAATGCCTCAGCACCAACAACAGCAGGTCTACCTATTGCCCTGGCAACCACGGCGGCGTGGCTCGTGGCACCACCCCTACTGGTCAGCACGCCGACTGATGCGTAGAAGCCGTGAACGTCATCAGGCTTAGTCTCCTCCCTAACCAGTATAACCTGCTTACCTGCCTTCGCCCACTCAACAGCCCTATCGGGATCAAATACTGCCTGCCCACTCACGGCACCTGGCGATGCAGCTATACCCCTGGTCAGGGGCTTACCTGCCTTTGACTCATCAATCCTTGGGTATAGCATCTGTAGTATGTATTCGGGCTTAACACCCATTATTGCCTCCTCCTTCGTTATCATTCCTTCCTTATACATGTCGACCCTCGTCTTGAGAACCGCCAATGGATTCATCTTGGCATTCCTCGTCTGTAGGAACCAGAGCTTACCCTTCTCAATTGTGAACTCCACATCCTGGACCTCCTTCTTGACCTTCTCAATTAGCTTAACGCCATTGTACAACTGCTCATAGACCTCAGGCATCTCCTCCTTAAGCTTCTCAACAGGCTTTGGCGTCCTTATTCCAGCAACAACATCTTCACCCTGGGCATATGGCAGGTACTCGCCGTAAAGCTTATTCTCACCGGTGGCCGGATCCCTGGAGAATACAACGCCTGTTGCTGAGCGCCAGTCAGCGTTTCCAAATACCATCGTTACTATGGCTGTCGCAGTACAATCAGCGATGTCTGGAGTTATCTTGTTAGCCTCCCTATAGAACCTGGCCCTGGGTGAATTCCAGGACTTAAATACAGCCTCTATTGAAAGCCTTAACTGCTCCCATGGGTCATCAAACACCTTACCAAACCTCTTAATGTATACCTGTTTATAGATCTCGACGAGTTCCTTCAATCCTTCAAGCGGTATTTCTGGGTCCTCCTTAACACCGTACTTCCGCTTAATCTCCTCAAGAGGCTTGTTAAACTCCTCCTCAGGTATTCCAAGGACTATCCTACCAAACATTGCCAAGAATCTCCTATAGGCATCATAGGCACCGTGTTCATTATTAATCCTCTTGGCGAGTCCGTGAACCGTCCTGTCATTAAGGCCGACATTGAGTACTGTATCCATCATTCCAGGCATCGAAACGGCAGCACCAGACCTAACACTAACGAGCAGTGGATTCTCAGGATCGCCAAGCTTATACCCAGTCTTCTCCTCAAGATACTTAATGCCCCTGGCGACCTCATCCATCAAACCCTCAGGAAGCTTCTCACCCTTGTCGTAATACTCCCTGCAAGCCTTAGTAGTTATTATAATGCCAGGAGGAACAGGCAAGCCAAGCCTAGTCATTAGGACGAGACTGGAGGCCTTACCACCTATCAACTTAACGTCGTCAGGGTCAGCCTCCTCAAATGTTAACGTATACTTACCCAAGGAGCCCATCGTAAATTAAATAATCTAGATTTTATAAATTTTGCCTTATCAATCATTATTAATACTTTTTCTATTGATTAATAATTATCAATAATTATAAAATAAAGAACTAAGAAAATGGAATTACCAAATGCATTATTTCATTTGATAACCCTAGATCTTTAAATATTATTTTTAACTAAGTATTATCTTTGAAATTAAATTATTATAGTAATGAAATGATTACTGATATTATATGCATTACTAATGGTGATGCTGCTGGATTAATGAGACTGATCATTGCAATAACTGGGGCAAACACGATTGACACTGTATTCACAACCTTAATTAACGGATTGAGTGAGGGTCCTGTTGTGTCTTTGAATGGGTCGCCAACCACGTCGCCAACCACCGCATTCTTATGTGGTTCGCTCTTTTTGCCAAATTTCTGGCCGTTTATGACGAGCCCCTCAATCTCAATGTACTTCTTGGCATTGTCCCAGGCGCCGCCTGCGTTGGCCATGAGTAACGCCCTTGGGAAGCCAGCAAGTATTACGCCAAATATCATACCGACAAGCCCTATCCAACCAAGGGCTAAACCAACCACTATTGGAACAATGACTGCAGAGAGCCCGGGTACTAGGAAGTTCTTAAGGGCATGTCTGGTCACTATGTCAATGGCCCTGTTATAATCGGGCTTCTCCTGAGGCCAGAGCTCGAGTATCCTCTTTGACCTAAACTGTCTCCTAATCTCCTCAACAAGCTCGCCAGCTGCCTTACCCACAGACGCCAAGGTCCTACTTGAGAAGAAGTATACGAGGGCTACGCCTATTAGGGCTCCGATTATTATCCTTGGGTCAATAACCATTAATTCGCTGAAGGCTTGGGTCAGCGATATTCCCATCCTCTCCACAACCTCGTAAATGAAGCCTATGAATAATATGAGGGCAGCCAAACCAGCACTGGCTATTGCATAGCCCTTAGTGGTGGCCTTAAAGGTATTACCGATTGCATCAAGTGAATCCGTGATTTCCCTGACGTCCTCCATGCCTGTCATCTCGACAAGACCACCAGCATTATCGCTAACCGGTCCGTAGGAGTCCAGGGAGATCACTATACCTGCAAGGCTTAGCAGTCCTACGGATGCTATGGCAGTTCCAAAGATTCCCCCCTCTACACCACCTGGTGGTATGAACATTGAGCCCAATACGTATGATATGCCCAGGGCAGCTATCACCATGAATATCGTGGGGACAGCACTTAAGAGTCCATATGAGTAACCAGCAACTATTACGTTGGATGCGGATAATGCAGCCTGCTGCGCAATATTCCTAACAGGTGAAAATGTATAGTGCGTGAAGTACTCAGTTACGTATAAGACTACTATGGCTGTAATCATCCCAAGTAGGTCCGATACGAAGATAGCCACTGCCTCCATTGTTGGAAAGGCTATGAAAGCATATATACCCACCAGTATTGCGGCTACTATTATCGTTGTGTATAACGCCATGTTGAGCTTACCCATTGCGGCCGCTGCCAGATCCTTACCCTTAACCTCACCCCTAACTACCTGAACACCAATTAACGTACTAAACAGTGTTAGCGCTGCTAATACAATGGATAACCTAATCAGTGGTGCTGATAACCTGAATACGGCCGCAAGTAATAATGCACCAGCAAGTACTACGACGAAGCTCTCATAAACGTCGCTGGCCATACCTGCACAATCACCCACATTATCACCTACATTATCAGCAATTACACCGGGATTCCTGGGATCATCCTCTGGTATACCAGCCTCGACCTTACCAACAATGTCAGCACCCCAATCAGCTGCCTTTGTATATATACCACCGGCAACCCTTATGAACAACGATATTAGGCTTGCACCGAAAGCCACAGGTGCCAAAGCCTCTGCCCACAGTGGTGTTGGTAATATTGAGTAATACGCCATGAACAATATTGTAACTATCAATAACGCTATGCTTGCTAAGGATAATCCCATGACGGTTCCTGCCTTAAATGAGGTACTTAAGGCAGATCCCATACCATTCCTAGCCATCCATGCGGTCTTAGCGGCACTCCTCGTTGTCACGTACATACCTAGGTAACCGGCCATGGCACTACCTATCGCACCTAAGGCGAAGGACAATGCAGCCAAACCAGCTATTAATCCGCTATGGAATATTACATAATAGGCGGCCCATATTAGTATGGTTAAGATAACGCCCGTTGGCAATATGGTCTTGTACTCTCTCATCAGGAATGTTTTACCGCCCTCGGCAATGAGCATGTTTATTTCCGTCAACTCCTTCTTCCCAGGCTGTATTTTAAGTACGGATGAGGCGTTATAGCCTGCTAATGCAAGTCCAATTACTGGTATTACTATGGCTAGGAGTAATTCCAGGGATAGCATCGTAGGCTAGGTATCTATGGATTTTATAAACATTATTACTCATATAACTCCTTAAACCCGTAATGCGGAATACTGTTTTTAGACTTATTAGGTATTTTTAAGTAAAAAATATTAATCCTTTCTGAAAAATAGTACCTGTGTCTCGGGGATTAAGTATACAGCAGGCAGTTAGGGTAATTATTGAGGAGAATCCTCTTTACGTCACATTATTATCAAGCGGTCTTGTTAATTTATCGGCTTTGGCTAGGAGTATTAAGCCCCTTGTGGACACAATGGTTGGTAAGGATACTAAGGTATTCACGATAGTTAAGGCGCTTGAGAGGATTTCAGTGAATTATAAGTTGGTTAATGAGTACCCAGATATTGTTAAGGCATTGAGTTCTGCGGAAATTATTACGTACAGTGGCATGGGCGAGGTTGAGATACCACTGACTGAGGAGAATAGGGAGAAGGTGATTAAGCTTAGGGACTTGTTCTCGACGGTAAACACACACTTTATAGTGCTTAATGATGGTAATAAGATGCATGTAATAGCGCCTCTCATGTACATAACCACGGTATGTACGGAAAAGATTACGGAGTACGGCATGGTCAGAATAATGTTTGCTGAGAAGGCCCCTGTCGGTATTGTAACATTCCTAGTCCAGGTAATGAAGTCAAATCAAATAACTGCAAAGCATGTACTTAGGTATGACAATGACATATACATAATAGTTGAGAGGGAAAAGACGCCGCTCCTTCTAAACATAATTGAAAGATTAAGAAGTGTCTCAGTCCTATATCAATCACAAGCCAGTAAGTAAGAAAGGAAAGGGATAAAGGAGTGGGAGAGCGTTATTAACGTAGTGATGAGTCTACGGGTGCTGAATCAATGAATGATAGCGGCCTCTACTGACTCAATAATTTTAAATTCTGCATGCCCTAGATAGATACGTGGGCAATAATAGAATTAAGGAGTTTATTTCGAAATCCCATGAGTTAGGCATAGACCTTGCTGTGATATCGCCAGGCCCCAACCTTAGGTATTTCGTGGGCCTTAACATAGAGACCTTTGAGAGATTTGGCGCCCTACTCATTTGCGTAAATACCAGTGATTACTCATTGGTACTGCCTAGACTTGATGAGGGTAAGGCCAGAGCTACTGGGCTTCCCTATAGTGTTTATGGTGATGAGGAGGGACCATTACATGCAATAGATAATTTTGTTCGTGAGTGCACTGGCATTAAGAGGGTTGGGTTTGAGGGTAGATCGAGCATTAATTATCTGTGGATCATGCGTAAAGCCATTGGTGATTTTGAGGATGTCCCCATTGACGACATACTCACTCTAATGAGGATATCCAAGGATGAGGAGGAGTTAAGCAATATTGAGCATGCCGTTAAGGCTATTGAGGAGGGAATTAGGGCTGCCCGTGAATCAATCAGGCCGGGCATTATGGAGGTCGATATTGCTAAGTTAATAAGTGATGCCATAAGTAGTAATGGCGCTGATCCTAAGGATATACTCGTCCAGTCAGGTCCTAACTCTGCGATACCTCACTGGGTACCGTCGAGGAGGAGAATTGAGAGGGGTGACGTGGTTGTTGTTGACGTCACTGCCACATATAATGATTACTACGGCGATTTAACAAGGACGATGGTCGTTGGTGAACCACCAAGTGATTTTTGGAGAGTTTACGACATTGTGCATAGGGCTCATGATGAGGCTATAAAGGCGGTCAAGGATGGCGTTACTGGGGTTTTTGTCGATTCTGTGGCTCGTAGGGTGATTACTAATGGTGGTTATGGTAATTATTTTATACACAGGACTGGGCATGGTATTGGTCTTGAGGTTCATGAGGAGCCGTACATAAGCCAATCATACACAAAGCCACTACCCAGGGGCAGTGTTTTTACGATAGAGCCTGGCATATACCTACCGGGTAGGTTTGGGGTTAGGCTTGAGAGTGATGTGGCGATTTTGAAGGACGGAAATGTTAAGGTCCTTGATAGCTACTGGCCTGAGGTTGTGATTAACGCCTGAACAGTAAAACATTATTATGCCAAGCTGCGGTCTTCTTAATCGTGATCATATACTTCATTAGGCATGGTGAGGCCCAATTAAATGCAATGAACATACTTCACTCAAGAAGTTACGAGGACAACCCATTAACTGGTAAGGGTAGGCTTGAGGCTGCGGCTGCAGCATTTTTACTAAGTAGGTTGGGTGTTAAGGGCCCGGTCTTCTCATCGCCATTGCTTCGTGCTAGGCAGACAGCTCAATGCATAGACCCTAACTTTAAGGTTGATGAGAGGCTGAGGGAGATCGACATGGGTGATTGGGAGCTTAAGAAAATAAGTGAGATACCGTTTAATAATTACTTGAGGGATCCTGTTAAGTATTATCCGCCTAATGGCGAGACCATGGAGTCCGTGGTCAAGAGGATGGGCGATTTCATAGAGTTCGCCAAGAGCCTGAATGCGAGGGTTGTGATAGCCGTTAGTCATTGGCATCCAATAGCGACTGCCGTAGCTTTAATAACGGGATTACCACTAAGTAACATCTATAGGATTCGCATTGGCACAGGCTCTATAACGGCTATCGACCTCGACATAAACGACCTACTATTCTCTAACCTGAGTCCATTGAGGATATTAAGGAGCCTGGGGTTTAAGGATGAGGATATAATGAGCTATTGCGGTGATAAATACAATGAGCATAACCTGTGAGGATGTTCATTGGAGGCTTGTGGAGCTGAACGTAGACCACGCCTGCGGATTAGCCAGCCTACTGAGGATTATTGGTAGGAGGATTGGTGTTATTGATGTGCCTGACATTACGGATGTGCTATTGTACAATAATCGGGAGGCTATTCTTAATGCGTTAAGTGGTCAAGTGGTTGTTGAGAGGGCGCTGGTGCCGAATTTATTCTCGCGGGCTGTCTTGGTAGGTGGTGTTCCATACGCGTCGATTGAGGACCTGGTGGTGTCTGTTGTTCTTAATGAGGATAATCCCTGGTACGTGGATACGGTAAGGAGGTTACTACGTATAGATAGTGTTAGGGAGGGTCTACGGTGGACATGGATTAATGAAGTATTGGATAGGTACGGCGTCAGGGATAGGTTTAGAATGATTACTTCATAGGTGGTTCATACACACAGGCAGGGTCTGATCCAAGCGGATCTCCCAATTCCGTGAATGCCCTAGCCCTAGATCCACCGCACACATTCCTAAATTCGCAAATCCCGCATTTACCGTTGAACCTTGCGTCCCTTATTGACCTTAACACAGGGTGTTCCCTGTAGATCTTCACTATGTTGTCCTTTCTGACATTACCCAACGTAAGCGGTAGGAACCCACTTGGGTATATCGAGCCATCGCTAGCTATGAATATTATCCCATAGCCATCCCTTGTTGGTGTGAAGCTCGGTTGCTTAATATTGATTGGCGGTTCGCCCATTAATTCTCTAAGGCTTGCAACCAATTCCTGGTACAGCTTACCACCTACGTACTTAACACCTGAATTCCTCTGCATAATAACCCTCCTGAAGAATGGTGCCTCCACAGTCCTTATTGGTAATCCATATAGTGACGCGTCATATAGGAATTGAACAACATCCTCACTCTCCCAGGGATCCAGAGGTTCCAGTTCCATACCCCTGCCCACACGTATTAGGAAGAACACCTCCCAGGCATTGGCACCGCTGTCCTTAACGATTTTAAATACCTGCGGTAATTCATGAACATTGAGTTTCATAACGGCAGTGTTTACCTGAAACTCTATGCCATACTCCCTCAACTTCCTAAATACCTCCAGTGTGGATTTGAACACGTCAATTGGTTCCAGGGCAGTCCTCCTACTATAATTATGGGTCTCAGGTCTAGCTCCATCCAGGCTTATGGATACTGACGACACCTTACCCTTCAAATTCCTGAGTGTATCATCGTTAAGAAGTCTCGTTGATACTGCCGGCGACAATGCCACGGGTATTCCCAGGGATTTGGCATAGTCTATTAATTCGAAAATATCATCCCTAGTTAGTGGGTCTCCACCGGTCATTATTAGTATTGGGTATGGTTTTCCAAATCCCGTAAGGTCGTCCATCAACTTCATGGCCTCCTTAGTACTTAACTCCGTGGGTAATGGCTTAAGCAGGGCATTAGCCCTACAATGCCTACAGGCCAGTGGGCATGCCTTTGTTGTCTCGTAAAATACAAGCAACGGTTTATCCTCAAGGGGCCACCTATGCATCGTTAATTAGCCCGGTACTTGGCTTTTAAAATAGCTTTAATGAAGTTATTTTATCAGCATTGCGTAACTAAGTATTTATTAATTGGTTTGTTTGTAGGCTTGGTATTTCATGATAAACATAACAAATATAGTGGTTGGTAGTGGTACGGTGAGCTTGTCGATTAAGGGCCACGATTATGTGAAGGGCGATAGGGAATTCACGGACATAAGTAGGCCATTGATTTTTTGGAACATCACATACAGATGCAACCTAAAGTGCATCCACTGCTACATAAATGCTATTCAGGGCTTGTCAAGGGATGAACTAACGACTGAGGAGGCGCTCAGGGTTGTTGATGATGCGCATGAGTTGAGGGCGCCATTGCTAATAATTAGCGGTGGTGAGCCTTTGATTAGGGAGGACATTGTTGACATAATGAGGAGGGCTAATGATTACGGTATTAAGGTATCCCTAAGTACAAATGGCACGTTAGTAACTAGGGAATGGGCCCAGAGGCTTAGGGAGTTGGGCGTTCAATACGTGGGTATCAGTATTGATTCTCCCATACCCGAAATTCATGATAAGATAAGGGGTGTACTCGGTGCCTGGGATTTGGCGATTAGGGGTATCAAGAATGTGATGGAGGTGGGAATACCGGTGGGTATTAGGACAACCGTGACTAGGCTGAACATAGATCATGCGCATCAAGTAGTTGAGTTAGCCCATAAACTGGGTATTTCACGGGTAGCCTTTTATCACCTAGTACCCAGTGGTAGGGGTAAGGGTATTGTTAATTTACTGCCAGCACCAGATCAATTATTTAGGTTCTTAGTGAGACTCATGGATATGGCTAGGAAGTACCCAGACGTGGAAATACTCACCGTGGATAATCCAGCGGATGGTGTTGTTGCATCGTTATTGGCGAGTGAGGATGAGGGTGAATTCATGAGTAAGTTGAGGCTTGTTAGTAAGATGGGGGCCTGTAGCGCCGGTAGGAAGGTAATGTCCATATACCCAAACGGTGATGTTTATCCATGCCAATTCTTCAATGATAAACCAATGGGTAATGTCAGGAGGGAGAGGCTTGTGGACATTTGGTTAAGGCCTAGATACAATACCGAGCTTGTGATTAGGCTTAGGAATAGGGATTACGGTAATTCACCATGCATGAGGTGTCCATACCTGAGATACTGCGGTGGATGCCGTGTTAGGGCTGAGGTGTTAAATAATGATGTTTGGTCAATGGATCCCATATGCACCATGGATGCATTGTTGAGGCTGTGGAAGCTTGGTGAGGTTGAACTAAAGCCCTGGCAGGTCAGGGTGATTAAGGATTTTGAGTTGTCAATCAATTCATCCTAGGAGCATGGGCAGCCCTAATTAACGTAATAACAAAAAACAAAAACCAGTTATCTAGATCAATGCTTGATTAGATGGTTGATTTATTGGTTAAGGTGCTCGGAGGTGGAGGGGAGGTTGGTAGGATGGCGATATTTGTTAAGGATGTTAATGCCGAGAAGGGCTTTCTGTTTGATTATGGTGTTAACTTCGATGAAAATGACAGGCCCGTGATGCCTGGTCACGTAAGACCTAGAGACATATCGGCAGTGTTTTTAAGTCATTCACACCTTGATCATTGTGGCGCATTGCCAAGTCTCTACGTAAGTTCACCACCGCCTGTCTATGCCACGCCACTAACGCTTGAGCTTGCCGATATAATGTTTAAGGATGCAATTAAGTTAAGCGGCTATTACCTGCCCTATGAGGATGAGGAGATAAAGGCTGTGCTTGATCACGCAATACCTGTTACCTATGGTGAGGATGTAGATATCACGAAGGACATCAAGGCCACATTCATAAATGCCGGCCATGTGCCGGGCAGTATGTTGACTCTTCTGGAATTGAATGGATCCAGGGTGCTCTTCACGGGAGACTTTAATCTAGCACCGTCTAACCTACTGCGTGGCGCTGATATAAATAATGTTCCTAAGGACGTGGACGTCGTCATTATGGAGGGTACATACGTAGCAAACACACACCCACCCAGGGAAGAGGTTGAGAGGGATTTTGTGAGGGTTATTAAGGAGACGATCGAGGAAGGGGGCTCGGTCCTAATACCTGTGTTCACGATAGGTAGGGCCCAGGAGATATTAATTACGCTTTATAAGAATGGTATTGATTACCCAGTAATAATAGATGGGTTAGCCAGAATCGCTAATCAGATAGTGGCTAAGTACCCGCATTACCTAGCTAACCCAGAGCTCTATATGAAGGCCGTTGAGAATAGCCTTGAAATAACCGCTGATTACCAGAGGCGTTCACTAACGAAGGAGCCCGTCATAATAGTGTCGCCAGCCGGTATGCTTAAGGGCGGTGCCGCGGTCTATTACCTAAAGAGGTTGGGTAAGGATCGTAAGAACGCAATAATACTACCCAGTTATCAAGCGCCTGACACTCCAGGCTTCGAGTTATTAACGAGGGGTAGGGCATTCATTGACAAGAGCGAGGTTGTGCTTGAAGCTAAGCTCTATTGGTTTGACTTTAGTTCCCATAGCGGTAAAGCCGAGCTTGAGGCATTCATAAACCACTTCAGTCCAGATACTAAGATATTGCTTGTCCATACAGAGGCGATAAAGGCCCTTCAATTTCTCGAGAGACTGAAGGCGAAGTACGGCATTGATAATGTGCATGTACCTATAAGCGAGGAGTCAGTGTTGATAAGTGTGAGGAGGTGATTACGATTAAAGGGATTTAAAGGGTCACATTATTACGCGTTATCGCTATGTCGCAGATAAAGATTGAGGAGGTGAAGTCAACGGCCTTCGAGAGGGTAGGCCTTCACAGCCACATAAAAGGCCTTGGTGTCAGGGATGGCAAGGTGCAGTTTTCTGCGGATGGTTTTGTTGGGCAGGTTGAGGCTAGGGAGGCTGCCTACTACGTTGTTAAGATGATCAAGGCAGGTAAGTTCGGTGGTAAAGGCGTACTAATAGTCGGTCCTCCAGGTACTGGTAAGACCGCCCTAGCCATTGGCATAGCCAGGGAGTTAGGTCCTGACACGCCATTTGTGCAGATAAGTGCTGCCGAGGTTTATAGCATGGAGGTAAAGAAAACGGAGTTCCTAACGAGGGCCCTGAGGAGTGCCATTGGTGTTAGGATTAGGGAGTGGCGTAGGGTCTATGAGGGCGTTGTTAAAGGTCTCGATATTCAATACGGTAGACACCCATACAATCCATACGCCCAGATACCCAGGAGTGCCACCATAACGCTGGCCACAAAGGATGAGGAGAAGAGACTAAGGGTTCCCGCGGAGATTGCTGAGCAGTTAATTGAGCTTGGGGTTGAGGAGGGCGATGTTATCTGGATTGATGAGGAGACAGGTAGAGTATTTGTCCAGGGTAAGGGTGAGGGTGGTGAGACGTACGATATTTACGTTAAGAAGAAGATAGAGATCCCCAAGGGGCCTGTCTATAAGGAGAAGGAGATAACGAGATTCTTCACACTTAATGATCTAGACATATACCAGGCAAGGCAGCAGGGTTTATTGAGTGCCATGATATTTGGGTTCGCGACAGAGGAGAGGGAGATACCAAATGAGGTTAGGAAGGCTGTTGATGAGTTTGTAATGAAGATAATAAATGATGGTAAGGGTGAGTTAGTGCCGGGCGTTTTGTTCATAGATGATGTTCACATGCTTGATATTGAGACCTGGGCCTACCTGAGTAGGGCCATGGAGAATGAGTTAAGTCCAATAATCATACTAGCCACCAATAGGGGTATAACGAAGATCAGGGGTACTGATGTCGAGT
This sequence comes from Vulcanisaeta sp., assembly GCA_023256215.1. Lineage (GTDB taxonomy): Archaea > Thermoproteota > Thermoprotei > Thermoproteales > Thermocladiaceae > Vulcanisaeta. The sequence continues at coordinate 20,631 of JAGDXB010000093.1, forward strand.
CTCCTCATGGCGTGCCTTTGGATATGCTTGACAGGCTTATCATAATTAGGACTAAGCCCTACACAGCCGATGAAGTTAGGGAGATAGTCAAGATTAGGGCTAAGGAGGAGAAGGTTTCGTTGTCTAACGACGCTATTGAGGAGTTGACTAAGATTGGTACTGAGGAGAGTCTCAGGTATGCCATTCAGTTATTGGCGCCTGCTCAACTGAGGGCTCAGGAGGTTGGGCGTAAGGAGATTACGAAGGAGGATGTGGAGTACGTGAAGAAGTTATTCCTTAGCGTAAAGGAGAGTGTGCAGTACGTTAAGGAGTACGAGAATTACTTCCTGCGTTAATAAAAACCCAATAACCAATGTCAATCTCATATCATAATTATTCTCAATAATTTATGCAAGAACAATAATCCAAGAGTCGGAGAGACGTGCTCCTACTTTTCTACACTTAAAGAATAGTTAAGATTAAAAAGGGAGATCTAAGGGCTTGAGCAAGGGGGTTCACAATGCTTAGTATGAATGATGTTGTTCAAGCAATATACGCAGTAACTAGGTTGGTAACAGTACCAATAAACATCCACGCAATTGTTTACCTGGCAGGTAGGGATTGGTCAATGTTCGAGAGAGACGGAGCATACGTAATTTACAAAACAACCGATACTCAGGGAAACCCGGTCATCACTAAGATAAGGGTTAGGGAAACCGGAGCCGGTGGTTCTCGGTATTATGAGGTGTATGGGATAGAGATGCAATTCAAATACTTAGGTAAGGACTTCCTGGCCGTATACCCTGTGGAGGGTGGAATTACTAAGGCTAAGGTTGATGATAAGGACCTACTGGACATAGGCACTAAGATAGGTGGCGGGGAACCCTGCATAGCAGCCTTAAGGATCGGCCAGGTACCGGCCATGTGTAAGCAGATAGGTAAATTCTACCTGGTTATTGCCAAGACCTAATCAGCAGCGGCGATCTGCGTCACTTAGTCCGTTGGGTTCATAGTCATCACTTTATGTATAATGTGAAGAATTGGTTTTTAAGTAACTTTTTAGTCATAATTTAGGAAACCTAAGGATGTCTAGGATAATACGGGATTTCTGGGGCAGAATATTATCGCCGCTTTACGTTGGGGAGAGGGAGTTTTTGAGCAGATTGATTACTCACCTAGAACTTAGTCAAAAGGCCATTGAAATACTTGAAGGTATGGTCTTGAGCGCCGTGGAGAACAATACCATAAGCAAGACAAAGGTATCAGAGGGTATGAGGGAGATCTCGGCCCTTGAACGTGAGGGTGACGAGATAGTTAGGCAGATGAATGACTTTGTGCTTAAGGGTGCGATTCCAATAACCACAGCCTCAATAATGGACACGATACTCAATAAATCGGATGACATATTGGACGGAATCCATGTATTATCTAGGGAATTAAGACGAACATACTACCTATGTAATACGGAGCCCGTTAGGAAGTTCCTTAGCGAGGAGTTTCTTGAAATGATTAGGATCGGCAAGGAGGCTCTAAAGAGTCTCCTCGAGATAATAAATAGGCTTGACAAGGCAAGCTTCAGTGATATTAGGGTCATGGTCATGGGAATCCAAAAACTTGAGGAGGAGGTTGACGATATAAAGGATTCAGCCCTAGATAAACTGTACGCCAGCGCTAAGGAACTGACCTACGTAGAGTTCATGAGCAGTATGAGCTTGATATTCGGTATAGACGATGTATTAGATTCAATAAAGGATATAGCGTATATGCTACTTACCCTGATTAGTACCTACGGTGCATGATAAATAATTAAATCAGCCCATGAATTATCGAAATGTGAAGGTAAAGGCCGTTCTCTTTGATTATGACGATACGTTAATGGACGTAAATGACGCCAGAGAATACGCCCGTGAATCAGTAGCAGTTAGGATATCGGAAATGTATGGCATTGATAAGGCAATAATAATGAGCACCCTCAAAGATACAGAAGCTCATATGGAATCCCTTGGGATTTTTAATCGAAAAACCTGGTTTAGGCGCATTGGTGATCTCTTAAAAATAGATTTACGTAATGAAATTATTAATGAGTTGGTGAGGATATATTGGGACTCCTGGTCCCTAAAATCTAGGGCTTATCCTGACGCATTACCCGTATTAACATCGTTAAGAATGTGCGGGTATAGATTAGGTATAGTAACGAATACGGATGGAGAGGCTGGGCTTAAGTTGGCTAGAATTCGTAGAGATGGTATGGCTAAATTCTTCGATGTAATTATTGTTGCGGGTGATGATACGGATCGAGTAAAGCCATCACCAGAACCATTTCTTAAGGCATTAAGTGTACTGCATGTGTTGGGTAATGAGGCTATGTATGTTGGTGACAGACCTAGCACCGATATTCCTGGCGCAAGGGCTGCAGGTATGTATACAGTGCTTATTGACAGAGGTAACTTAATGAGGCTGGATCTTATAGAGCCAAAACCTGACTTTCTTATTAAGACCCTATACGATATATTGAGTATACTAAAGTGCCATGTGGGTAATGCATATTAATAATTATTAATATTCGTAGTACACTATGGGCAATACGAAATACCCAAATAACAGTATTAACTACGATGACATACCTCTAAGAATGCTAGGTAGGTATTTCTGGCTTGCTTGGTTCACGGCATCCATGGGGCAATTCGTGGATGCCTATGATACGTTGATAATCGGCGCAGCACTAATCTATCTAATGCCATTATGGCATTTGACACCTGCTGAGACTGGTTTATTAGCGGCTTCGGCATTTATCGGTGTTGCCCTAGGCGCAGTCGTATTTGGTCCGATCGCTGATAGGATGGGTAGGAGGCTTCTCTACATATATGATTTAATTTTCTTTGTAGTATTTGGCGCCTTATCCGCCTTCGCCATGAACTTCTGGCAATTATTTATACTCAGGTTCCTACTTGGTATTGGTATTGGCGGTGATTACTCGTTATCACCAACGATGGTAGCCGAATATGCACCAGCGAAGCGTAGGGGCTTCGCACTAGCTTCCATGAATAGTTTCTGGGGTATTGGCTCCGTGGTCGGGTTCCTCTCCGCCTATGGCATGGCTGTTGCCTGGGGTAATACTAACCCTGACTTTACGTGGAGGTTCATGCTAGGCAGCGAGGCTATTTGGGGTTTAGTAATTATTTTACTCAGGATGGGAATACTCGAATCACCAAGATGGGCCGCATTACAACAACAACTCGGTAAAAAGATTAAGGAGAACGCTTCCGAAGTAGTTAAGAAAATGACTGGAGGCAAGGAGGCAAGCTTTGACCCAGGGCTTATTAAGAAACCGTCAATTAAGGATCTATTTGCTGGGAAGATGTGGATAACAACGATATTCCTATGGGTTTGGTGGCCTGTGGCTGACATAGCCTTTTACGGATCAAACATGTATACACCGTATATAACAAAGGGGCTTGGGCTCACAACACCGCAACTATCCTTCCTAGCATCCGCCCTCTACTGGGCCATAGCACTTCTCGGTTATTACACAACAGCGGCCACGTATGACATACTGGGTAGGAGGTTCGTGACAATACTTGGATCCACAATAATGGGCATAGACATGTTCGTTGGACTAGCCCTTTACAAGCTTGGCTTGTTCTCCACATCCCTAGCATTCCCACTGGTCATGACCCTATTCACGATTTACTACTACTTCATGAACTTTGGCCCAGGCCCCTGGACAGTGGCTATGGCCGAGATCTGGCCTACCAGGGTTAGAGCTACTGGGCAGGGTTTAGCTGCTATGTTTTCAAGATTTGGCGCCGCGTTTGCCTCCTTCTATATGCCTATTATTATTCATCAGATTGGTTATGATGGCGCATTCATACTCCTTGGTGCTGCAATATTATTTGTGGCCCTTTGGTCATATTTATTCATGCCTGAAACTAGGGGTTTAACTCCGTCACAAATCGAGCAATTAGTTACCGAGGGTAAGGTCGGTATATTTGCACGTAGGCGTTAAGCTATTAATTTTATCTATAAATTAATAAAAATCTAAAACTTATTTTATTATTCAACAAGTATTTTTGTTAATTTATCTTTTAATTTCTCAATTTCTAGTAGGATTAATCCCAAATTTGAGTCCGGTTTTGCTATGGCTGTTAGGATTAATTCCTTACTTAATGGTGTAATAAGCAATGTATTTCTTGTGTACTGGGTTATGCTTATTGTTGGTTCGCCCATGCTTAGTTCTGCGCCAAGCCTATCTATGGTGCTCCTCGCTATTGCAACCATGGCACTCACAACCTTGGCATTGAACTCCCCACCAACCTTAAAGGCCACGGGTAATCCATCACGCCTGACTACCAATGCACCAACGATG
>JAGDXB010000080.1 GCA_023256215.1 Vulcanisaeta sp.
GTTATACTGCCGGTGATTTCCTAGGCCTATTCGTGAAGTGGGTCATATACATCGCAGCCATTTTCTACGCATTACTCGAGCTCTCGTACGCAAGCCCAAACCTCGCCTTCCTCTATGACACATCCAGGAGCGTTTTGTCCTATCTACCGTACCTGGTCTCTGGAGTTATAATCCTAATAATCGGCCTAATAATGGTTGACTGGATTAGTGATTACTTTAAACGCAGCTACCCAGCTAATGACCAGTACTCACAGACTCTCCTAAACTTCGTGGGCGATGCCTTCAGGTTCATACTTTATTACATGGTCATAACAATAGCCCTCAGCGTAATGAAGGTTAACGTGACGATACTCTACATATTCGCCCAGGGCCTCGCCTGGGCAGTTGCCATCGGGCTTGGGGTGGCTATAGGGCTTGTACTCGCCGTACCGCTTCGTGAACCCTTGAGGAGATTTCTTGAGCGTGAGTGGGGTGGGCAGGGTAAGAGTGAGGAGAGGGGTGGGGGTGGTGGGTAGGCCTGTAATTGGCGTGGTAATGTATCAGACGAGCAATTCCAAAGGGCAGGAGTTGGTGGCGCAGAGAATGGTTAAGTGGTTCCTTAGGCTTGGTTATGAGGCCTACTTAATAACGAGTATTTACCATGACGGTAATGAGGTTGTTCAGAGGAGGAGGGTTGAGACTTCACTTGAGGGTTATGTGTTTCAGGAGAAGGATCAGGCCGTTGGTTTACCGACCATCAGGGTTGATAGTTACATGGCGAAGTGGCCTCCGAGGCGTATCATGTTTAAGAACTTTGTTGACGTGCTCAGGAGAATTAATGAGAACTTCGGCATTAACTCATTAATAACGCACTCAACCCTTTGGAATGGGCCTGAGGACACGGCTAAGTACGTCATGTGGAGGAGGATGCTCATAACCTTCGGTCTGGAGGGTGGTGATGTATTCTTTGCGCACATGAGTCATTACCAGCCACCCGACCCTACTAGGTATGATGTTGTTGAGAGGACGTATAGGCTTGCCTGGAACCACATGGCGTTTCCCGAGATTTTTAAGGCTGCAAACCTCATTCTCTGTGTTACGCCTATTGAGGGTGAGGAGATGGTTAGGATGGGTGCGAGGCCTGAGCAAGTGTATATATTCCCTGGCGGCATTGATGATGATGAGGTCTCGGACCTAGGTCTAGTTGATTCAAGTGATTTCAGGGTTAAGTATAGGATACCGGATAACGTTAAGATAGTGGCTTACCTGGGCACGGTTGAGGAGAGGAAGAACCCGCTCGCCGTTGTCCAGGTGGCTAAGTTGCTTAGGCATAGGAGGGATGTCCACTTTGTAATTGCTGGTAAACCTGGCGATCAGTGGGATGAGGTCGTTAGGGAATCCAGGGGCCTCAGTAATGTTACCCTGACCGGCGAGTTGAGTGTTGAGGATAAGAAGAAGTTGATCAAGGAGGCCTACGTGAACATAATAATGAGTAAGATGGAGGCCCTTGGCTTGACACAGCTTGAGTTCATGTATGGTGGCGTTCCCGTAATCACATCGGCAGTATATGGGCAGAAGTGGGTTGTTAGGGATGGTGTTGATGGTATTCATGTTAATGGCCCAGACGACATAGAGGGCGCGGCTAAGGCTGTGGAGAGACTTCTCGATCATCCTGACGAGAGGGATAAGATGGGTAATAATGCAAGGGAGAGGGCTTCCCAATTCCTAATGAGTAGGCTTGTTAAGGATCTGGCGGTTAGGATAGAAAATTCTCTACGGTGATTCAGGGATCCATCAATGCGCCATTGAACTGGCTAATCAATGAATAGACTATCCACGACATATCTATAGCCCATAAGAAGTAAATGAGGGGGCTAACGTTAACTACGATGCCGTGTATGGCTATGACCGTTGGTATTGATAGGAAGATGGCTGTGATCAGCACGGCCTCGCCAAGTATGACTGGGTAAACGAGTACGTGGCCTGACAATACTCCCTTGAGGAAGGCAAGTATGGCAAAGGCCACGATGAGCACTAGGTACTCGCTGATTAGGCCGGGTATGTTCGGTGCGATGTGAGATAGGTAGGAGCTGAGTAGTGAGTAGAGTATTAGCATTAGTATCAGGAAGAGTAGGTCGGTAATTGCGTTGAAGGCGCCGCCTATTAACCTATCCCTAATCCTCATGATGAGGTCACCATGGACGACACACTGGCTATACCAGGTATTGCCACAGTCACATTTATCGGAGCTCCCGGTGATTGCAAGGGCATCGTTATATTCCCGAACCCGTAAGGCTCCACATAGATGCTCTTTGATAGGCTGCCCTGTGTTATCGTTATCATAACCGGCAGTGGTAATGGGTTATGAATTGTGAAGACTAGGTAGTAGCCATTACTTGTTTGATAAATATTGGCACTAATGTACTTACTTAAATTGCCAATATATAATGCTGAGACTCCGAGAAACACCATTGTAATCACAAGCGCAAGCGTTGCTAATGCAATGGCAACCCTCACAATAATATGTTGATGCATTAGGTAAATAAGTATTAACGTTTAAGTAAGGCATTGCTTAATTAAGGATTTACAGAAAACTTATTTACTTCTTTGCTCGATTAAGTTAGTAAGGAATCATGGGTAAGATAAAAACGAGCATTTACATAGATGAGGAATTATGGAGAGAGTTTAAGAAGTACGCAGCCGAGAGAGG
>JAGDXB010000048.1 GCA_023256215.1 Vulcanisaeta sp.
CTTAATAATTGGTATTAGGCATTGCCTACATTTCATTGAGGTAAAGCATTAAAGAATTATCGTTATTACATTCATTAATTATTCATGAAACGCGAATTAATAGTTAAGCCAGTAATTGGATTGATAACGTACATAGTCAGCATGTTTGAGTTGATCTATGTTTGGCTACAATTATTTAATGGGGGTGGTTATTACTACGGGCTTGGGGAGTTGATCCTGAAGTCACTGGGATTATTGAGTATTGACGCTAACGACCTTGGTCAAAGCCTATTACTTGGCCCATTAGTAATGAGTGGTTATTTACCGATCTTCATAGCACTCCTCATAGTAATCACAAACTCACTAATCGCAATTTACACGTATAGACTCAGTAGGGCCAGGGGTTTGGAAATGAGCTTCATCCTCCTTCTAGTCCTTGCATCAATAATTAATGCCTCACTCATCAATTTGATGACTAATCTCTGGCTCCCGCAGGTGATATCAACGGCATTAGCCATAGCCATGTACTACCACATTGATAGGGATAATAGGCTTGTTAGCGTCACCCTCTCGGCATTGATGGCATTCCTAAGCCCAGTCACTAATTTGCTCAATGTGCTGGTCCCAATAACCCACTGGTTCATTAAGAGGGAGTTTAATGAATCAAGCCAGTACGTAGTGACCATAGGCCTGGTAGCATTCACCTACTACTGGATAGCCGGCGCCTACGCCATTACCCACCACGTGACTGCGCAGAGAATACTTAACCAACTCATTTACCTACTCTCAACAACCTCCTTCATGCAATTAGCCACCCTGGGCACAGCCATACCAGCCCTAATAACCACCACACTCGGCGGCCTTGGCTATGCCGTGGTGGTCCCCGCAATACTCATAATAACGCTCATAGAGGCGCTTGGTAAGTTGCGTGAACATAAATTAGCCGTTTTAGCGTTGTCCATGGCCCTAATAATCACGGTACTGACAACGCCAATATCACCAATGTGGCCTCCATACCAGGGAACCGGCCCCATAAACATCAACTGGGAACCACTGGGTAGGGGTTATGCCCATGTCTATAGCCTCACTTCACTGGCACCCGCAGGCTACATAGAGAGCTCCGTGGTCCCAACGTACTCGCTAATCACCATAAATCCGGGGAGACAGGCCATGGGCTATGTAATACCCGTTAAGCCAATGAACGGTACATACGCGATATGCGGTGATTACCAACTAATCCTTAAGAACTATACAGGACTTCCAATAATAAATGATTTTGAGAAATCCATAACCCAATTAATGACCAACGCCACGAGTTATATAGAGGATGACTCATTGACCATACCAGGTGGTTTATACCAAAGCGCCATTGAGGTAAGCACCAATGAGTTAGCAATACCTCCCGGCATGTACGTGGTGACCACGGCAATAAGAGTAATACCCATAACGCCCTACGTGAACACATCAATACCCCAGGTTATGTCAACACCATTAACAAGCACGGTACTACCGATAAGCGCAGACTCCGTAATGACCTTCGACCTAAGGCTTAACTTCACGGGAACTATTAATAAGGTAGTTATCTATGGAGTATCGTACTCAGAACAAACAGCAACTCTTTCACTCACAATACTCAGGAATGGGCAGGTAATCGTAAGAACCTCCGGTGAAGCCCCATCAATAACGCAGGGAATGAAGCCATACCCAATCAGCTTTAACATAAACGCAAACATCACGCCGGGGACTTACGAACTAAGTATATACACGGACCAGCCACTCCTCATCTATGTTAGTACGGGCACGGGAATGAAAATAATAAGCAATAACTCAACACTTAATTATCCCGGTGAGGTCCCCGCGTACTCCATAATATACACAATCACCAAAGCCGTACCTGTGAAATTCACGTGGTTAAGGGTTTCATTAAGCGCCATTAATCAAGTAACCATGATGAACATAACAAGTGGTGGTACCTATGAGTTGAGGGACGTAATTACCGTAACTCATTGGGTCAACTCATCAATAAGCCTCTTAATAACCGTGAATGAGCCGGTACTACCCACGAACATAACCATAGGCCCAATATCAATAAAGCCCCTAGAGCCAACGCACTGCCCAGCACCAATGATCATTAGGGCGCTCGAGGATCCAGGCAGATCATTACTGATAAGCCTAGCCGCATTACCCATAGCAGCGGCGCTACCATTAATGCCAGGCCTAAGGCTTAGACGGAGGATGAGGAAGGCATTACTCATCCTTGGAGTGACCCTAATGCTGCTATTCTACGTAGTGTGGGCCCTGGGCTTCACAAACCTGGCACCACAACTATATAGCCCAGGCGTGTTGAGGATATTTGGTATACTTTTTATAATAGGACTAGTGATTGTGCTGGTGATGTCGTTTATAGTTAAGCGTTTCCCCGCTCACGGTGCTTCTAGTGGATTTTAATTGCTTTTATCTCCGTGGGCGGGGTTGGTCCTTGGTTCGGCGTCATTAGCTTCAGCCGAACTTCATGGGGCCCTGTCGAGGCCAACGCCATTGGGCTCCCACCTGTGGATAGGTATTTCAGCCCGATGTTTATGGCTCCAATGACGTCCCTATCTAGGACTAACCCGTTGCCCAGTCTGGTAAGTCTAAGGGCGATTTTAACCACCCTTATTCTCCTGACCCCTCTCACCGCAGTGC